>NZ_JASGDE010000171.1:0-7228 GCF_047607385.1 Micropruina sp. | reverse complement strand
CGTGGCGCGGGTCGATCACCCGCGCCACGTCGCCGCGTCCGGCCCGGTCACCCCGGGCCGGATCGCGCTCTACACGTTGATGACCACGGTGTGGGGCTCGAGCTTCTTCTTCACCGCGCTGGCGCTGGACGCCTTCACGCCGTTCCAGATCGTCTTCATCCGGATGCTGCTGGCCACCGTGATCCTGGCCGTGGTGGTGGCCGTGATCCGGCCGCGGTGGCCGCGGACGGCCGCGCTGTGGCGGCACTTCGTGCTGCTCGGGCTGATCAGCATCGCGCTGCCCTACACGCTGCTGACCTGGGCCCAGGTCTGGGTCGACTCCTCGACGGCGATCGTGCTGTCCAGCACGACGCCGATCTTCGTCTTCCTGATCGCCACCCTCGGGCTGCGCACCGAGGTCTTCGGCGTAGGTCGGCTGGTGGCGGTCGGCATCGCGTTCGCCGGGGTGGTGGTGCTCACCCTGGGCAGCTCCGGCGGCTCGGGCAATCTGTTCTGGTCGGTGGTCATCGTGGTCACCTCGGCCAATTACGCCGCGGCGAACGTCTACACCAAGCGCTTCGTCTCCATGGTGCATCCGCTGCTGACCGCGCTGCTGCAGCTGGGCTTCGGCACCGTGTGGCTGCTGCCGGTGCTGCTGATCAGCGGCGACTGGCGGCTGCCGGCCCACGTCGGCCCGGGTTCGCTGCTGGCGGTGCTGGAGCTGGGCACCCTGGGGTCGGCCTTCGGCTACGTGCTGTTCTTCTACTTCATCGCCACCTGGGGCTCGACGATCACCAGCCTGAACACCTATCTGCAGCCGCTGGTCGGGATCTCGCTGGGCGTGCTGGTGCTGGGCGAGCGACCCGGCTGGCAGTCCTGGCTGGGCATCGGGATCGTGCTGGCCGGGGTGGTCTGGTTCGGTGTCTCGACGCTGCGCGCGGCCCCGGGCCGGCGTCCGCTCAGACGATTCGTGGACCGAGCCGCACGCTGAGCTGGTCGGCGTCCGCGCCGTCGGTGACGTCGAGCACCGGCCAGAGCGCCGCGTCGACGGCGTGGCCGGCGCTGGTCCGATAGCTCGGCACCGACAGCACCAGGCTCTCCTCGGCCGTCGCGAGCAACTCCGCGTCCACTTCGACGCCGTCGCTGAACGCCAGCCGGACGGCCCCGGGGCCCAGCGGCAGGTCGACCCCCTCGCGGGGCAGGCTCAGCCGGACGCCGCGGAACAGGTGGCTGTAGGCGGCGGTGAGCGGCACCGGCACCCCGGTCACCGCGGATCCAGCCGCAATGCCCGGGTGATGATGTCGGCGGTCCGCCCGACGTGCGTCCGGGCGATCGCGGCCGCCGCCTCGCCGTCACCGGCGGCCAGGGCGGCGTGCAGTGCGCGGTGCTCTTCGTTGACCAGGCTGATGTCCGCCTCGGTGAACACGATCGGAGCGTTGAAGTTCCAGTAGTTGATCATCGTGCTGCGGGCGGCGTCGGCCAGCACGTGGTTCTTGGCGGACTGAGTGATCAAGGCGTGGAACTCGTCGTTCAGCTGGTTCACCTCGGCCCGGGCGGCGGTGTGCTCCATCCGGTCCATCAGGTCGAGCAACTCCTCCAGCGTCTCGGGGGTGATCCGGCCGGCGGCCAGCCGGGCCGCGGACGCCTCGAGCTCGACCCGTGCCTCGAGCAGCTCGACGATCTCGTGCGGGGCGTGGTCGCGGACCACCCAGCCCTTGTGCTGGACGACCAGGCCCTCCTGTTTGAGCCGGAGCAGCGCCTCGCGGACCGGCGTCCGGCTGACGTTGAGCTGGGTCGACAACTCCTGCTCGACCAGGCGATGGTTCGGGCGGTACTCCGCGCTCAGGATCGCGTTGCGGAGATGCTCGTGCACGGCGTCGGCCGCGATCGGGGGGGTCGATCGTTCGTGGGCCACCGGGTCTCCTTCGATGAGGTATACCGGGCAGCGTACAACGCGGGATCGGGGCTCGCGACCGTCGGATCCGGTGCCGAGGAGGGGAGTCGAACCCCTATGCCCTTGCGGGCAGACGGGTTTGAGCCGTCCGCGTATGCCATTCCGCCACCCCGGCTGGAGCCCTACGATCATGCCACATTCTCACCGGTGTTGCTGGCGGAGTAAGGTGCTACCTGTGCCGACCGGCCTCCCCATATTCACGACAGAAGAGTGCAGACAATGACGTCCGATGACGCATCCACCGCAGATCGCGCCCGTGTTCTCGTCGCCGAAGATGAGGCGCTGATCCGTCTCGACCTGGTCGAACTGCTCACCGCCGAGGGCTACGAGGTGATCGGCGAGGCCGGCGACGGCGAGCAGGCACTGGCCATGGCCCGCGAGCTGGAGCCGGATCTGGTCGTGATGGACGTCAAGATGCCGAAGATGGACGGCATCTCGGCAGCCTCGGTGATCGCCGAGGAGCGGATCGCGCCGGTGGTGATGCTGACCGCGTTCTCGCAGCGCGAGCTGGTCGAGCGGGCCCGTGAGGCCGGTGCGATGGCCTACGTGGTGAAGCCCTTCGACGCCTCCGACGTGGTGCCCGCGATCGAGGTCGCGATGGCCCGGCACGCCGAGCTCAAGGCGCTCGAGGACGAGATCGACGATCTCCAGGAGCGGTTCGAGTCCCGCAAGCTGGTCGAGCAGGCCAAGGGCCTGCTGATGGAGGGGCTGGGGCTGACCGAGCCGGAGGCCTTCCGCTGGATCCAGAAGACCGCGATGGACCTGCGCAAGTCGATGCGCGAGGTCGCCGAAGGCGTGATCGGCCACACCAAGACCGGCAAGCAGCCCAAGCGCTGAACCCCGCTGCCCGCTGAACCCGGCTCCGTCGGTGACCCGGCGTGGCCGGCTGTCGGCGGGCAGACCGCTGTCGGAGGGGTCTGCTGTAACGAGATTGAAACCTTGTCGTGCGCTGACTGGAATCTTCGTGTGCAAGACGGTATACTGAGATGTATTCAACCGCAAGGAGTGAGGAAAAGTGAACAGCGCAGAGGCATACGATTCCCTTCGGGATGGGCGCTTCTATCAGAACATCAAGGGCGCGATCTGGCACGTGGTTGCCGGTGACGTCGATCATGGGTCGAGCGCGCGAGGCGGTGACCCTCGGGTCCTGCGGCGACTGATCGCCGCCAGGTTCGACGGTCCGGGCGCCTGAGCGTTCGCTCAGTCAACTGACATCGAGACTGCGCCGGTCCTGCCGCATCGTCGGCGGGGCCGGCGCAGTGGCATGTCCGGACGCGGTGGCGACCGGGGCCGTGCCCGGCTCAGTCGGCGTCGGGCTCAGCCGGCGTCGGGCGCGGTGCCGATCAGCGCGGTGGCGTCCAGTTCCTCGTCGGTGTGCACGGTGGCCGGCAGCCCGGCGCGTCCGAACACGGTGACGGCGGGGCCGACCTGGGCGTCCGACACCTCGATCAGCAGCCGCCCGCCGGGAGCCAGCCAGTCGCGGGCCGCCGCGGCGATCCGGCGGTGCACGTCCAGGCCGTCGCCGCCGCCGTCCAGGGTGTGCCGGGGCTCGTGATCGCGGGCCTCGGACGGCATCAGCGCGATCGAATCCGACGGCACGTAGGGCGCGTTGGCGAGCACCGCCCGTACCCGGCCACGCAGTCGTTCCGGCAGGGCGTCCCAGAGATCGCCCTGCCAGACCGCGGCACCGGGCAGGTTCCGGCGGGCGCAGGCCACGGCGTCCGGGTCGAGGTCGGCGGCATGCAGCTCGATTCCGGGCACCCGGGTGCGCAGCGCCAGTCCCAGTGCGCCGCTGCCGCAGCACAGGTCGACCACCACGTCGCCGGACCGGACGCCGTCCGCGGCCAGCCGGACCAGCAGTTCGGAACGCCGCCGGGGCACGAACACCCCGGGCGCCAGGGCCACCCGCAGGCCGTCGAAGCCGGCCCAGCCCAGCACCTGCTCCAGCGGCTCGCCGGCCAGTCGGCGGTCCAGCAGCGGCTGCAGCGGACCCGGGGCGTCCCGCAGCAGTTCGGCCTCCTGTTCGGCGAACACGCAGCCGGCGGCGCGCAGCGTCGCGACCAGTTCGTCCGGCGTCATGCGGTGCGCGGCCGGACCAGGGCGCAGGTCACCCGGGCGGTGCACATCCGCTGACCGGCGTCGTCGGTGAGCACCACTTCCCAGGTGCCCAGCCGGCCGCCGATATGCAGGGCGGTGGCCTCGCCGTTCACCCAGCCCGAGGTGCCCGGCCGGTGATGGGTGGCGTTGATGTCGACGCCGAAGGCGCGGCCCTGCGGACCCACCTCGGCGTAGGCCGACAGCGAGGCGAGGGTCTCGGCGAGCACGCAGGAGGCGCCGCCGTGCCACAACCCGAACGGCTGGGTGTTGCCCTCGACCGGCATCCGGCCGCGGCTGCGTTGCGGGCTCAGCTCCAGCAATTCGATGCCCATCTTGTCGTCCAGGGCGCTGCGGATGCCCTCGGCCCACTCCGGCAGACTCATGGCGCCTACGATTCCACATCGCTGCCGCGGCGTCCTGCCGGCGTCCTGCGGCGTCCGCTTTTGTCGGCGGCCTCCGCTACCCTCGCTGGGGTGAGCGACTCCCCAGGCACCCTGCTGTTGATCGACGGCCATTCGGTGGCCTACCGGGCGTTCTTCGCGCTGCCGGTGGAGAACTTCTCGACCAGCACCGGGCAGCACACCAACGCCGTCTACGGCTTCACCTCGATGCTGATCAACGTGCTGCGCGACGAGCAGCCCACCCACCTGGCGGTGGCCTTCGACGTCTCCCGGCAGACCTTCCGCAGCAACCTGTACAGCGAGTACAAGGCGAATCGCTCCAAGTCGCCGGCCGAGTTCACCGGTCAGGTGGCGCTGATCAAAGAGGTGCTGGACGCGCTCAACGTCACCCACGTCGAACTGGACGGCTTCGAGGCCGACGACATCATCGCCACCCTGGCCCGGCAGGGCGAGGCGCAGGGGCTGAAGGTGCTGATCTGCACCGGCGACCGCGACACCCTGCAGCTGGTCACCCCCGACGTCACCGTGCTGTACCCGCGCAAGGGCGTCTCCGACCTGATCCGGATGACCCCCGAGACGGTGCTGGAACGCTATTTCGTGCCGCCCGCGCAGTACCCGGAGCTGGCGGCGCTGGTGGGCGAGACGTCCGACAACCTGCCCGGCGTGCCCGGGGTGGGGCCGAAGACCGCCGCCAAGTGGATCGCCGCCTACGAGGGGCTGGAGAACATCGTCCGCCGGGCCGCCGAGATCCCCGGCAAGGCCGGCGAATCGCTGCGCGCGCACCTCGACGACGTGGTCCGCAACCGCGAGGTGAACGCCCTGGTCGGCGACCTGGAACTGCCGGTCGTGGTCGGCGACCTGGAGCGCCGCGACTGGAATCGCGAGGCGGTGCACACGGTCTTCGACGGGCTGGAGTTCCGGGTGCTGCGCGACCGGCTGATGGAGACCCTGCCGGCCGAGCAGGCCGGGCCGTCCGGCGGCTTCGAGGTGGTCGGCGACGTGCTCGAGCCGGGCGCCCTGGCCGACTGGCTGGCCGAGCACGGGCGCGGCGAACTGACCGGCCTCGACGTCACCGGCCGGTGGCGCTCCGGTGCCGGCGACCTGACCGGCCTGGCGCTGGCCGCCGCCGACGGTGCCGCCTGCTGGCTGGACGTCACCGAACTGGTCCCCGACGACGAGAACGCCCTGGCGGCCTGGCTGGCCGACCCGAGCGCGGCCAAGGCGCTGCACGACGCCAAGGGTCCGCTGCTGGCGATCTGGTCGCGGGGTTGGGAGCTGAACGGGCTGGCCAATGACACCCAGCTGGCGGCTTACCTGCTGCGCCCCGATCAGCGGGTCTACGACCTGGGCGACTTGACCGCCCGGCACCTGAAGCGCGAACTGAGCGCGGAAGGGGCGGCTGCGGCCGCGTCCGACCAGCTCACCCTGGACTTTGACGACCCCGACCAGGGCCAGGATTCGATGATCCGGGCCCGGGCCGTGATCGACCTGGCCCAGGCGCTGGAGCAGGAACTGGGCGAGCGCGGCGAGGGCTCGCTGCTGGCCGACGTCGAGCTGCCGCTGCTGCGCACCCTGGCCGGCATGGAGCGCGACGGCATCGCCGTCGACGCCGACTACCTCGACACCCTGCACGGCGACTTCGACAACGCCGTCCGGACCGCCGAGGCGGACGCCTTCGCGGTGCTCGGCCGGCCGATCAACCTGGGCTCGCCGAAGCAGCTGCAGGAGGTGCTCTTCGACGAGCTCGGCATGCCGAAGACGCGGCGCACCAAGACCGGCTGGACCACCGACGCCGAGTCGCTGGAGTCGCTGTTCGCCAAGACCGAGCACCCGTTCCTGGCGCACCTGCTGCGGCACCGCGACCAGATCCGGCTGCGGCAGACGGTGGAGGGGCTGCAGAAGTCGATCGTCGACGACGGCCGGGTGCACACCACGTACATCCAGACCATCGCCGCCACCGGGCGGCTGAGCTCGACCGACCCGAACCTGCAGAACATCCCGATCCGCACCGAGGAGGGCCGGCGGATCCGGCAGGCGTTCGTGGTGGGTGCCGGCTATGAGAGCCTGATGACCGCCGACTACAGCCAGATCGAGATGCGGATCATGGCGCACGCCTCTGGCGACGCCGGGCTGATCGAGGCGTTCCGCTCCGGTGAGGACTTCCACACCGTGATGGCGGCCCGAGTCTTCGGGGTTGCGCCCGACGACGTCGACACCGGGATGCGGGCCCGGATCAAGGCGATGAACTACGGGCTGGCCTACGGGCTGAGTGCCTACGGTCTGTCCCAGCAGCTGAAGATCGCCGTCTCCGAGGCGAAGGGCCTGATGGAGGAGTACTTCGAGCGGTTCGGCAACGTCCGCGACTATCTGCGCGACATCGTCCGGACGGCCGGCAAGACCGGCTACACCGAGACCCTGCTGGGACGTCGTCGCTACCTGCCCGACCTGACCTCGTCCAACCGGCAGCGTCGGGAGATGGCCGAGCGGATGGCGCTGAACGCCCCGATCCAGGGCTCGGCCGCCGACATCATCAAGGTGGCCATGCTCGACGTCGAGTCGGCGCTGGTCGACCAGGGCCTGTCCTCCCGGATGCTGCTGCAGGTGCACGACGAACTGGTCTTCGAGATCGCCCCCGGTGAAGCCGAGGCGATGGAGGTCCTGGTCCGCGACAAGATGGGCCACGCCGTCGACCTGACCGTCCCGCTCGAGGTCTCGGTCGGCACCGGACGTTCCTGGCACGAAGCCGCGCACTGAGACCCGCCGGAGAGCCCGCCGAGACCCTCGGCGGGCTCTCCGG
>NZ_JASGDE010000170.1:0-50167 GCF_047607385.1 Micropruina sp. | reverse complement strand
GGCTCCGCCTCCGCCCGGACGCCGGACGCGCCGGCTCCGCCGCGGGTGCGTCGGCGCTGCGCAACGCCCCCAGCAGCGTGCGCAGCTGGTCGAGCGACGAGCGGCATTGGCCCTCGATCAGTTCCAGTTCGCGACGCAGCGACTCGCGCGAGATGGTTCCGTCGGACGCCGCCTCGGCCTGCGCGGTGATCCGGTCGAGACCCGCGGTGACCACCGCCTCGACGTCGTCGGCGATGCGGTTCCGCACGTCCGCGCGCTGCCGCGCCGACGCGTCCCGCACCGAGCGTTCCCGCTCCCGTCGCCGCTGGGCCGTGCGCAGGAATCGGCGGGCGATCAGGCCGATCCCGAGGCACACCGCCGTCAGGCCGATCAGGGTGGCGAACACCAGCAGCCCCCAGCCGGCCTCGAAACTCTCGGCCCGCAGCGAGAAGACGACCGAGTAGCCGACCAGGATCGCGACGGTCAGCCGCAGCCACAGCCCGGACTCGTGAGCGCCGGCCAGAATGCCGGCCACGATGATCAGCCACGGCTCGTATCCGGAGCCGCCGAATGCCACCGCGAGCACCCCGGCGGCGGCGCCGCAGACGATCGTGGCCGCCGCCCGGCGCCACAGCAGGGCGGCGATGCCGGCGGTGATGACGGCGAACTGCACGATGGTGATCAGGCCGTACCAGCCGCTCCGGGCGAGGCCCTCCGGCCAGGACAGCAGGCCGTTGGCGCACTCGATGGCCAACAGGGCGAGCACAGCCGGACGGAGCGAGGCGAGCAGCGCAGGGGCCTCCTCTGCGGGGGCCGCGGGTGCCTGGGTCATCGTTGTCGCCTTTCAGCCGGACCCCGCAAACGACGTCCGTCTCGGGCTCACCTTAACCGCGGTCGCGGCGAAGTCCGGGGCATCTCGGTGGTGGCCCCCGGCGTCCGGAACCCGAGGCCGGGACGATCGGCGCCCGCCCCGAGCTTTCATGTCAAGCATCCTTGACTGTAAAGCGACCTTGTCTGTACAGTTACCTTTACATCACGCCGAGATGTAAAGGAGCCATCATGAATCACGCGACGACGCCCCGCCGCCCCCGCAGCCGTTGGGGGCGTGCTCGCTTCGGTGGGGGCAGCGCCATGCTGCTGACCGTCAGCCTGCTGCTCGGTGGGCTGCTGGCGGCGGGCATCGGAGGGCTGCTCGCCACGTTCGGAGGCCAGGAGAACTGGCTGTCGGGGTTCGTCATCGGTGCCGTGGTCACGCTGCCGACGGCCTCGGCGCTCGCCTGGGCGGTGCTCGTCGACCGATCGACTCTTCGCGGTGCCGTCGATCGGCCTGAGGAGTCTGTAGAGAACACCTGGTACGACCAGGCGGCGTCGGGCGCGTTCAACGATCTGATCATGGTGATCGGGCTGGGTGCGGGCGCATTCTCGATCTTCCGTGTCGGCATAGCGGCATCCGCGGTGCTGATGGTGCTGGCCTTGCTCGCCGCGGCCGACTTCGGTCTGCGGTACTGGGTGGCGTCGAGGGCGGGGCGCTGATGCGCAACTCACTCGCGGAGCGGCGTCAGGAGAAGGGCTGGTCGCAGCAGCGGTTGGCCGAGGAGCTCGGCGTCTCGCGCCAGACGGTGATCTCGATCGAGAAGGGCCGGTTCGACCCCTCGTTGCCGCTGGCGTTCCGGCTCGCCGCCACCTTCCGCTGCCAGATCGAGGACCTGTTCACCCCGGACGCCGTGGAGCCGTCCGACGGCTGAGTGGCTCTCCAGCTGGTCAGCCGGGAGGGGCGGCCGTCGACCGGGTCGCCGTTGAGGCGTTGACCAGCGGTCAGTGCACGACCCGTCCGCCCAACTCCTTCAGCGCCTGCACATAGCGGTTGGTGTGGGCGAAGTGGATGTCGTGGGAACTGCGCAGCCGGATGGTGTGGTTGTCGGGCAGCAGGCTCTCCACCCGGTGCAGATCGTCGTCGCTCAGCGCGGCGAGCAGGATGCCCTGGCGGTCGTAGCGGGTGGTGGCCTTCAGGAACGCGGTCGGGCAGCCGATCGCCGCCAGCGTGGCTGCCTGGTCGAAGCCGGCGAACCAGCTGTTGTCGATGAAAGTGCTGGTGAAACGCAGGTCGTAGGGGTGGCTGATCGACTCCCAGATGCGGTTGATCGAGATCGACACCCACCGCACCACCGGAACGCACTGCGGGTCGGCTCGTCGTTGCCGGACCACGCTGCGGGTGAGCAGCGGCCAGATCGGGCCGAGCAGGCCTTTCCAGTAGCTGAACCGCATGTACCAGCACACCCAGTCGGTTTCGTCGTGCTGGGCCAGGAACGTCGTCACTGCGACGTTCGCGTCGACGGCGACGTAGGTCCGGGCCACCCGGTCGGGCTCGGTGGCGAAGAACGGCGGATCCTCGAAGAGCGCGGCCCGGACTCGGTCGGGACGAGTGGCGGCCATCCGGGCGGCGATCAGGCCGCCCGAGGAGTGCCCGGCGATCACCACCGGCGTGCCGAACACCTCGTCGACGACGCGGGACAGGTCGTCGGCGATCTGGGCGCAGGTGTAGTCGTCGGTGTTCCAGCTGCTTCGACCGTGCCCGTGGACGTCGACGGCCAGCACGTGGAAGGTGTCGGTCAGTTCGGGGATCGCCTTGGCGTACTCCTGCCAGATGCTGCCCTGACCCGGGATGAGCAGCAGCGGGATGCCGCCGGCCGGGCCCTCGGCCACGTTCAGCCAGGTGTGCTCGCGCAGCGCGATCCGGCGCTCCCGGAACCCGAGGGCTTCGACCCGGCGGACGTGCTTGTCGAAGTAGTCCCTGGTGGTGACATACGCGATCAGGACGCGGATTCCGAAGACCGCGACGATGCCGACAACCGCCAGGCCGAGGTTGAACAACACCACCGACCAGACGTCAGGCATCGCCGGGCCGCCGCGGGGGAGGGCCGAGCGTCTTGTCGATGACCTCGGCGTACTCGGACGGATCGACCAGGGCGATGCCTCGCTCCCGGTCGGCCATCAGCAGCAGGACGTCGCCCGGCCCGATGCCGAACAGCTCGCGAACCTCCTTCGGAATCACGATCTGTGACTTCGGGCCGAGCCGGACCATGCTGATCCAGCGACCCTCGGGATAGGGGCTGTCTGGCATGACTCCATGGTAACTGAAGTTGGAAAAGTAATACGGAGTTGCGACTGATCCGGCCGAGGCTCGTCCGTGAGGGCCGCAGCAGAGTCTCCGGATGGGGAGGATTCCCGACGGCATTCGTGACTTTCACGAGCGGCTCGACGCTGAGGCGCGGCCGATCTGCGATCTCCTCCGGGTGACCATCGAACGCGAGTTGCTGGACGCCGACCGGAAGGTGTGGCAACCGTGATCGTGGTCACCGACCACGGCCACGTCGATTCCGGCGGGCACGGCGGGGAGTCGGACGCCGAGCGCACCGCCTGGATCGCGGCGTCGGGACCGGGGATTCCCGAAAACTCCGCACTCGATGCCGAAAAGGTGGGCGACACGCCGGTGAAGAACAATCGAGTGGGAGATTTTCGGGTTCGCCCGGGACGACTGGAGCAGGCCGATGTCTGCTGTGCCCAGCGCACCACGCGATCGCCTATCGGCTGGCGGCGACGGAGGTGCCGGTGCGGATCAGTAGGTCTGGTTCTTCGACGGCTCCCCGGTCGTCGGTTACAGCCGGCTGAAGGCGTCCGTGACGGCCGCAGTAGGGGCTTCCGTTTCGCGAACCCGGACTGACTCCCAGCGGGCCGTCGAAGCTGCCGACGCCCGGTATAACCCCTCCGGACGAGGTCGACGTCGAGTCGCTGGAGCGCGGCTCGCTGAAGCGCGCGAGATCCAGTGGAATATGGGGGCATCCGCCGGAAATGGAGGGCTGGTCCCACTGCGTGGCGTGGCGACGGAGACGTAGGTTGGGGCCATGGCTGAGGAGACCATCGCTTCCCCGATCTGAGTCTGATCGAGCAGGTCGAGGCGCTGCTGGCTACCCTCGACCTTCCCCGCGCTCCGGAACACGCCCGACGTGGTGTTGATGGACATCCAGATGCCCGGCGGTGACGGACTCGACGCCACCCAAACCATCCTGGCCACCTGTCCCAACACACGGGTGTTGATCCTGACCACCTTCGACCTCGACGAGTACGTCTACCGGGCCCTTCGAGCCGGCGCCTCCGGGTTCCTGCTGAAAACTGCGTCCCCGGCCGAACTCGTCCGGGCCGTCCCGCAATGCGCAGCAGGTGACCGACTACTGGCGCCCTCGGTCACTGACCGGCTGATCGAACGCTTCATTCAGCACCCGCCGCCAGGTGGTGCGGTAGGTCAGCGGCTCGCCGGTCTGACCCCACGCGAGCTCGACGTGCTGCGAGCCGTCGCCCGCCGCCTCTCCAACGCCGAGGTGGGCGCCAGCCTCTACCTCAGCGAAGCGACCGTGAAGACGCACATGACCCGGATTCTCGCCAAACTCGGCCTGCGCGACCGACTCCAAGCCGTCGTCGTCGCCTACGAAACCGGCCTCGCCGACCCCGCCTCGCCGGACGGTCGGCCGCCCACGGACACTCGGACGCGCTGACTTCGGTCGACAGATCACACCCGACCCGCTGGGTGCCTGCGGCTGCTACTGGTCGCTGGACTCGTCCACGGCTGGCATGATCTGCCTACGGGCGATTCGCTCCCGGGCCTCCCGATAGATCTTCCTGATCTTGGCCTCAAGCTCGGCCTTAGGAGGGAGGGCCGTCCAGTACTCGGCGACAACGATTCCGTCCTTGTGCATCTCCAGCAGTTCGATCTGTTCCCGGCTCGCCTCGGTGCACAGGATGAGTCCGATAGGCGGGTTCTCGTCTGCTTGCCGTTCGAACCGGTTGAGCCACTTGAGGTAGAAGTTCATCTGGCCCTCGTAGCTTGGCTTGAACTTTCCGATCTTCAGCTCCACCGCGATCAGGCGGCGCAATGGTCGGGAGAAGAACAGGAGATCAAGGTGGTAGTCGTCTCCGTCGAAGCTGATGCGCTTCTGGCGTTCGATGAAAGCCCATCCCTGCCCGACCTCCAACAGCACTGGTTCCAGTGCTCTGACGATGGCTTCCTCGAGCTCGCCTTCTCGGAAGGAGTCGTGGAGCCCGAGCATGTCCAGGAGCATCGGGTCCCGGAACGTGTCGAGGGGGACCGCCGATCCTTCTGGGATCTGTGAGTCGGCGATCTCACGGCGCTCGAACGACTTGCGCTCGATCGCGCGACGTAACTCTCGAACGCTCAGGTTGCGCACGACGGCCTCGTTCGCGTAAAAAGGTCCGGGCCTCGGCCAGCGGCAGCGCGATGATCTCCCGGAAGTGCGACCAACTCAATCGTGGCGACAGTGTCGCCACAGTCTCGATGTCCGGGAAGGCCTGAGAGAACTTGATCATCCGGTACAGGCTCGACTTGTCGAACCCCCGCCCGAACCTCCCCGTCAAATGTGGCGACAGCGTCGCCACAATCTCCTGGTCGTACCCAGCGCGTCGCTCCTTGAGGATCTCGATGTCGATCATGCGGCCGATGTGCCAGTTCATCAGCGTCAATGCGGCGTTGGCTTGCGCGGCGACACCGTGCCGGGTCTGCTCGATCAGCGCCGAAACCCGATCAACGAGCTGGTCGGATGACGTCGCCCAGCTTGTTGCGCCAGCGACGCAAGGGTGCGAGACCGTCGGGGTTGACCGGGGTGATCGGCGGGCTTGATGACGTCCTCGTTCGCGCGAACTGGGGCGGCGGCGTCGCCAGAACCTGAAGGGTCACTCGATGTGACACTCTGCGCAGACGCCGAGCGCCAGGCTCCCGGGGTTGGTGAACAGCTTGCCGCAGGCGACGCATCGGACACCGCGAAATGTCAGCCGCGGAGTGCGTCGTCCTGCCGCCGTGGACGGCTCAACGGGGTAGGCCGCCCTCATGCGTTGGGCGAGGAGCGGGAGGAGGTCGCCTGTCTCGACACGATGTATCTCTTCGGCCGTGCACGGTTGGCGCGTGCGTGCCTTGGCCAGGCGACCGAGCACATTGCGGTAGGTATCGATGCTGAGTTGGTTGGCCAGGAAGAGGTCTGGATGGGCGGCCGACATCTGCAACCGGGACAGGTCTCGGGCTCCGAAGTCCTTGATGTTCTCCGTGATGATGAAGCTCGCTCCCGCGAGTGACGCTGCGGAAAGGATGGGCTTGTCCAGATAGACCAGGATCATCTGGTCTCAGAAGTCGTCGGCGAGTGCGCTGGCCATCTCGTCGAGGTATGCCTCTCGGAAGCGTTCGAACTCGGTGACGGGGATGCGGTTCCGGTTGCCGACCTTGATCACCTTCAGGTCTCCGGCCTTGATGCGGCGAGAGATGGTCGGGCGTGACACGCCGAGTTGCTTAGCCACCTCTTCCGGTGTCAGGAACGGCGCGTCTGCGGTTATCTCCACCGACGCTCCCGCCATCTCGGCCTGGCGCAGGAACGCAAGGACCGACTCGGCGGCGCGTTCGCGGTCAGCCAGGTCCGCCGGACTGAGGCGAAGTGCGAGACTCATGCGCCAAGCGTACCGCGTCGGTGAACACTTGGAGTTCCATCTGTTCATGGCGGACTGGGTCGCTCCTGAGATCCGCGCAAGCCGCGGTCGCGGACGGAGCCAGCATCCGCGCCCACCTGTGTGAGCAGTCACCATCGCGCACCACTCGCGAAACTACGTCTGGCCAGGGGCTATGTTGGGGGAAGCAACGGCCCGATCCAAGAATCTGGGCCGTTGCATCAGGGTGAGTAACGGGACTCGAACCCGCGACATCCTGGACCACAACCAGGTGCTCTACCAGCTGAGCTATACCCACCATGTCGTGGCGGTCGGGCGCCACGGCTAGGACAGTCTAGGTCACAGGCGTCGCGCTGCGCCAATCGCGACGCCTCGCTCACGCGCCGCCCATCGCGGGCGGCCCGCCCGGCGCGGTCCGGCGTCCGAGATCTCAGTCGTTGTCGTCGTCCTCCACCACGGGCTGGCTCAGCGCACCCTGGTGGGCGGCGGCGATCTTGCGCAGTTCGGCGGTGGACGGCCCGGGCTGGGGCACGAAGACCGCGTCGCGGTAGTAGCGCAGCTCCTCGATCGACTCGCGGATGTCGGCCAGGGCACGGTGGTTCCCCGACTTGGCCGGCGTGTTGTAGTAGGCCCGCGGGTACCAGCGGCGGGCCAGCTCCTTGATGCTGGAGACGTCCACGTTGCGGTAGTGCACGTACTGCTCGAGTTCGGGCATGTCGCGAGCCAGGAAGGCGCGGTCGGTGCCGATGGTGTTGCCGGCCAGCGGCGCGGTCCGGGCGCTGGGCACCTGGCTGCGGATGTAGTCGAGCACCTGCTGCTCGGCGGTCTCGATGTCCACCCCGGATTCCAGCAGCGGCAGCAGCCCCGACTTGGCGTGCATCTCGCGGACGAAGTCGCTCATCTGGGCGAGCGCCGCGTCGGACGGCTTGACCACCACGTCCACGCCGTCGCCGAGCACGTTGAGCTCGCCGTCGGTGACGAGTGCGGCGACTTCGATCAGGACGTCCCTGGTGAGGTCGAGCCCGGTCATCTCACAATCGATCCACACCAGAAGGTCAGCCACGGCGAACACTCTAGTGGCCCGTCGATGTTGCCCACGTGTCTAAGCGGCAGAGCACTGGGACCGGGCGTCCGAAACCAATAGGCTTGCCTTCCAGCCGAGGTGGGAGGACAGATGACGACGGACCTGGACGAGCTCCAGCCCGATGCCGACGACAACCTGCGTGAGTTCATCGACAAGCTGATCGCCGCCGGGTACACGGTGGCCGACAGCGAAGGGCCTGACCCCGAACTGATCGATCCGGGCGGCCGCGCCGTCGAGACCTGGCGCGAGGACTACCCCTACGACGAGCTGATGAGCCGCGACGAGTACGAGCAGGAGAAGTATCTGCTGCAGATCGAGTTGCTCAAATTCCAGTACCACGGCCAGGACCACGGGCTGAAGCACATCATCGTCTTCGAAGGACGCGACGCCGCCGGCAAGGGCGGCACGATCAAGCGGTTCATCGAGCACCTCAACCCGCGGGCCGCCCGCGTGGTGGCGCTGACCAAGCCGTCCAGCGACGAACTCGGCCAGTGGTACTTCCAGCGCTACATCCGGCACTTCCCGACCAGCGGCGAGATCGTGCTGTTCGACCGGTCCTGGTATAACCGGGCCGGCGTCGAGCGGGTGATGGGCTTCTGCAGCAACGACCAGTACGAGACGTTCATGCAGCATGCCCCGAAGTTCGAGCGGATGCTGCAGGAATCGGGCATCCACATCACCAAATTCTGGTTCTCGGTGACCCGTCGGGAGCAGCGCACCCGGTTCGCGATCCGGCAGATCGACCCGGTGCGGCGCTGGAAGCTGTCGCCGATGGACCTGGAGTCGCTGGACAAGTGGGACGCCTACTCGGCGGCCAAGGAGGCGATGTTCGCCCGCACCGACACCAAGCATGCGCCCTGGACGACGATCCGCAGCAACGACAAGAAGCGGGCCCGGATCAACGCCATGCGCGCTTTCCTGAACCAGTTCGACTACGAGGGCAAGGACCATTCCGTGGTCTACGACCCCGATCCGCTGATCGTGCGGCGCGGACGCGAATCCTCCGACGACTGAGGATTCGCGCCCGGTCGGCTGAGCGGTTCGGTCTACTTGACCGAACCGCTCATCAGTCCGCTGATGAAGTAGCGGCCCAGCGCGATGTAGACGATCAGGGTCGGCAGCGACGCCACCAGGACGCCGGCCATGATCGACGGATAGTCGGGATTCTGGCCGCCGGCGAGTTCCTGCAGCGCATAGGTGACCGGGCCGTTGCGCGGTGAGGTCAGGAACAGCGCGAACAGGAAGTCGTTCCAAGCCGAGGTGAACTGCCAGATCAAGGTCACCACGAATCCGGGAATGGAGACCGGCAGCACGATCGAGCCGTAGATGCGCAGCATGCCGGCGCCGTCCACCCGGGCCGCCTCGAGAATCTCGGTGGGTACCGCGGTCGCGTAGTAATTGCGGAAGATCAGCGTGCAGATCGGGATGCCGTAGATGGTGTGCACCAGGATCAGCTTCGGAATGCCGTCCAGCCAGCCGAAGCCGTGGGTCTGCAGTTCCAGCAGCATCTTCTGCAGCGGGATCATCACCGCCTGGTAGGGGATGAACATGCCGAACAGGAAGGCGGTGAACACCGCGTCCGCACCGGGGAACCTCCACTTGGCGAAGACGTAGCCGTTCAGCGAGCCCAGGATGGACGACAGCACGGCCGCGGCCAGGGCCAGGATCAGCGAGCGGCCCAGCGCGGGCGCCAACCGGGTGATCGCCGACGACCATCCCTCGGTGGAGAAGATGTGCGGCAGATCCCAGGCGGTGGCGGACGAGACGTCCGCGCCACCCTTGAAACTGGTCACCAGCACCACGTACAGCGGAATGAGCACGATGATCGCGAACAGCAGCAGCAACACGAACTGCACCGTCTTCATCGGGGTGATCCGGCGCTTGCGGCCGGGCAGTTGCGCCGAGGGCGTCTCCAGGGTCTCGATCGCGGCGGTCATGCCCGGCCGTCCTTCTCGGTCCGGTTGGTGTAGATCAGGTACGGAATGACCACCACGGCGACGATCGCCAGGATGATCGTGGCGTTGGCGGCCGCGCCGGTCGGATTCGACTGCGGGAACAGCTGGATCCACATGAAGGTGGCCGGAACCTCGGCGGTGTAGGAGTTGGCGCCGGCGATCGAGTAGATCAGGTCGAACATCTTCATCGACATGTGGCCGAGAATGATCAGCGCAGACAATGCCACCGGCGACACCTGCGGGAACAGGACGTGCCGGTACAGCTGCCATTCAGTGGCACCGTCCACCCGGGCCGCCTCGCGCTGGTCGTCGGAGATGCCGCGGAAACCGGCCAGGAACAACGCCATGATGTAGCCGGACAGCTGCCAGATCGCCGGAATCGCCATCGCCGCCATGTTGAAGGGTCCGGAATCCGACCACCAGCTGCTCTGCAGCCAGGGCATGCCCAGCTTGAGGAACAACTGGTTGAGCCCGATCGCCTGGTCGGCGCCCTGCGCCGGTGACAGCAGCCAGCGCCAGGCGACGCCGGCGGCGACGAACGATATCGCCATCGGGAACAGGTAGATGGAACGGAATACGCCCTCGCCAGTGACGCCGCGTTCCAGCAGCACCGCCCACAACAGGCCGAAGACCATGGTGCCGGCCATGAACACCACGGTCAGCACGAGCAGATTCCACAGCGCGTGCTGGTATCGGTCGTCACCCAGCAGGTTCGCGTAATTGGCGAAGCCGCCCGGATTGGTCACCCGTCCGGTGATCCGGTCCTTGGTCTGGGCCAGCGAGGTCTGCACGTTCACGCCGATCAGGCCGTAGACGAAGATGCCGACCAGAATGATCGAAGGGCTGACCAGCAGCAGGCCCGGGCCCCAGGTACGCAGCCGACGCATCCGGCCTCCTCACGTTCTGCGGGGTGCGTCCGGAACGAAACCGGACGCACCCCTATCGGAAACAGCGGTCAGGCCGCGTTCTTCTTGGCCGCGGCGGCGAGGTCGGAGACCAGGGTCGCCTGGTTCTTCGAACCGTAGAACTTCGAGATGGCCGAACTGATGTCGGAGTTCCAGGCCTGGCTCACGGCCGCGCCATGGGCGATCGACGGGGCGATCTTGTCCGACTTGAACGACGCCATCGCCGACTGCTGGTAGGCCGGGAAGTCGCTGGAGGGGACGTCGGTGCGGGCCGGGATCGAACCCTTGGCCAGGTTGAACGCCTTCTGGCCTTCGGCCGAGCCGATCAGCGCCAGCCAATCCTTGGCGCCGCCGGGATTCTTGGCGTTCTTGGGCAGGGTGAACGAATCGGCCAGGAAGTCGAAGACGCCCTTGGTCCCGGGCACCGGGAAGTAGGTGTAGTCCTCGCCGTCCTTCTTGTTCTTCGAGGTGAACTCGGCCACCGCCCAGTCGCCCATCACGTTGTAGGCGGCCTTGCCGTCGATCACCGCATCGGTCGCACCCGGCCAGTCATCGCCGTCGGAGGCGGTGTTGGCGTAGCTGAGCAGCTTGGCGTAGTGCGCGACAGCCTTCTTGACGCCATCGGATTCCCAGTTGGCGCTGGCCGCGAACAGCTTGTTGTACTCGTCCACGCCGAGGTCGGCGATCAGCACCGTCTCGAACAGCTGCACCTGGGTCCAGGTGCCGGCCACGCTCAGCGGCGCGGAGACCCCGGCGGCCTTCAGCTTGCCCAGATCGGCGATCCAGGCGTCCAGGTCGGCCGGCTCGGCGGTGATGCCGGCCTTCTTCAGCACGGCCGGGTTCACCCACACCACGTTGGCGCGGTGGATGTTGGACGGAACCGAGTAGATGTTGCCCTGCACGGTGAGCCGGTCGAGCAGGCTCTGCGGGAACACGCTCGACCCGCCGAGGGCGGTGATGATGTCGTTGACCGGTTCGATCTGATCGGCCCGGATGTAGTCCTGGAGCTCGGCGCCGGCATGCCCCTGGAAGGAGTCCGGCGGATTGCCGTTCTGCAGATCGGCGGCCAGTTTCGCCTTCGCGTTGGAGCCCGCCCCGCCGGCGACGGCCAGGTTCACGAAGGTGTCGTTGGCGTACTTCTCCTTGAACAGCTTCTCCAGGGCGTCCAGGCCGACCTTCTCCGAACCGTCGGCCCACCAGGTGAAGACGCCGACATCGCCACCGGCGCCGCCGGCGGGCGCGGTCGATGCGCCGGAACTTGCGGATGGGCTTGCCGCCGGTGTGCCGGAACTGCAGCCGACCAGCGAGAGTGCGGCCGCAAATGCCACGGCCACCAGTGCTTGAGCACGCATGGGGATCCTCCATTGGATCGCTCGAGGGAGCCTCGGTCGATGGGCTCCTGTGGGCACAAGCTATGGCTGCGACACAGCCCCGTCAAGACGAATTCCCCTTGTCGTTGCAGGGTCGTTATCGAACGGGTGAACCCCCGGAGAGGACGCCGTCAGCGCGGCTGAGCGGCCGGCTCGCGGACCCATCGCCACAGCCAGCCGGCACCGGTCAATCCGATCGCGCCGATGGTCAGCGCGGCCACGCCGAGCGGTGCGACGGCGGCGATCGCGGTGATCAACAACGGCCCGGCGGCCTGCCCGATCCCGGTGGTGAGCCGCCAGCCGGCCAGGAACTGGGGACGCCCGATCGCGGGGGAGGCGTCCGAACCGATGGTCATCACCACGCCCGCCGAGATGCCGTTGCCGAGCCCGAGGATGGCGGCGAACAGGGCCACCGCCAGGACGGAATGCGCCAACGGCAGCACTGCGAAACACGCCCCCATGATCACCATCGCCGGGACCGACACCCAGCGACGTCCGAACCGGTCCATCACCGAACCGCCGAGATAGAACAGGGTCATGTCGATGCCGGACGAGAGGGCGAAGACCAAGCTGGTCGCGGTGGCGTCCAACCCGATCTGCTCGCACCACAACGGCAGCAGGGCGTCGCGTGAGGTGCGCACCAGCATCAGCGCGGCGGCGCCGACACCGGCCGTGGCGTAGGTGTGCGCGTGCTGCCGCAGCACCTGCATCATTCGGACCGGCTGATCAGGCTCGTGTTCGGGCATCGGCAGGTCGGGCAGCGCCATGGTGACCGAGGCCGCCAGCAGACTGGTGCCGGCGGCCACCAGATAGGCGGCCTGCAGTCCCCACAGGCTGACCACCGCGGCACCCATCAGCGGTCCGAGCAGGGATCCGATCCGGAACACGCCGCCGAGTGTGGAAAGGGCTCGTGCCCGGTGTGTCAGCGGGACGGCCACGGTGAGGTAGGACTGCCGGGCCAGGCTCAGCATCGCCCCGGACAGGCCGGTGACGAAGACGGCTCCGGCCAGCACCCAGGTGTTCGGTGCGAAGGCGCAGACCAGCAGGCAGCTGACGTCGACGAACAGCGCGCCGACCAGCGACTTCTTCTCGCCGAACCGGTCGGCGATGACCCCGGCCGGCAGCGCGCCGACGAAGCCGCCGATGCCCATCAGCGCCACCACCAGGGCCGCCTCGGCGACCGAGGCGCCCAGCGCCCGAGCGGTCAGCGGAACCAGCGGGACGATGGCGCCGAAGCCGATGAACGACACCGCCGTCGGCAGGTAGATGGCGGTGGTCAGGCTGCGCCAGGGCGCACCGCTTCCACCGTCCGAACTCACCCGAGCAACCTATACGCTGATGTTCGGGCGGGCGCCCGTAGCTCAGTGGATAGAGCAGGAGCCTTCTAATCTCTTGGTCGCAGGTTCGAATCCTGCCGGGCGCGCGAGTCAGTTGCTCCTTCTGATTGCCCGGACGCCGACCAGCAGGCCGACGACGGCGAGGGCGAGAGCGGCGACCCAGCCCCACAGCACCGCCGCAGCGCCGAGGTCACCGGCCAGCAAAGCCCGCTGCGCCTGCACCACCCAGTTGATCGGGTTGACGGTGGACGCCGCAGCCATCCAGGCCGGCGCCGTGTCCAGCGGCAGCAGCATCCCCGACAGGATCAGCAGCGGGAAGATCAGCGTCTGCTGCACGCCCCAGAACAGCCATTCCCGATCCTTCGTGACGAGCGCGAGCGTGTAGGAGAGCGCGCCCAACCCGACTCCGAACACGGCCAGCAGTGCGAGCCCGACGACCAGGCCGGGCAGGTTGACCCGGAAGCCGAACGGCCAGGCGATCAGCACGATGATCACCGCCTGAGCCACGATCGGAACGATCTCCTTGAGAGCGCGGCCGATCAGCAGCGACGAACGGGAGAGCGGCGCGACCAGGGTGCGTTCGTGTGAGCCGGTCATCATCTCGTACTGCAGATTCGACCCGGTGGCGCCGGTGCCGAACAGCACGATCATCACCAGCACGCCGGGCACGAACCACTGCAGCGTCTCGCCCGGCGGCAGGCCCGCCGAGCCGACCAGCAGTGGCGCGAACAACCCGAGGAAGACCAGCGGCTGGACCAGGCTGAAGACCAGCGAGAACGGGTCGCGCACCACCGGCTTCAGTTCCCGGATCAGCACGTTCCAGGTGTCCCGTACCGGGTTGGGCCGCACCGCCGTGTCGGGTCGGGTCTTGCTGTGCGTGATCGTCATCGGTTCGCTCCTGTCTGCTCGACCGCCGGCTGGGTGGTTCCGGACGCGGCGGCCGGCGCGTCCGTCTCGTCGGTGCTTTCGCCCTGGTCGGCCTCGCGCAAGGTGCGTCCGGTCAGCGCCAGGAAGACGTCGTCGAGGGTGGGTGGGACGGCGGCGGCGCTGCGCACCCGGACGCCGGCGGCGTCCAGGGCACGGACCATCGCGGGCAGCAGCAGCTCGCCCTCCGGCGCGGTGACGACGACGGACGTCCCGTCCGGCCGGCGCACCTCCCGGTCGACGAGACGCCGGACGACGGGGACGGCGGCCGCGGCGTCCGTCTCGTCCCCGAACCCCAATGTGACCAGGTCGCCGGCGAGGTTCGCCTTCAACCGGGACGCGGTGTCGTCGGCGACGATCCGGCCCTTGTCCATCACCATCACCCGTTCGGCGTAGTGGTCGGCCTCTTCCAGGTAGTGCGTAGTGAGGAAGATCGTGGTGCCGTACCGTTCCCGCAGCTCGAGGATGTGCTGCCACAGGTTGGCCCGGCTCTGCGGGTCGAGCCCGGTCGACGGCTCGTCGAGGAACAACAACGGCGGCGCGTGCATCAGCCCGAGGGCGACGTCCAGCCGGCGTTTCTGTCCGCCGGAGAGCTGCTGCACGGAGCGATGGGCGAAGCCGGCCAGGTCGAGGGACTCGATGAGCTCGTCGGCCCGGGCTGTCGCCGCCGGTTTCGGCATGCCGTAGAACGCGCCCTGGCTGAGCAGTTCGTCGCGGGCCCGCTGGGCGAAGCTGCCGCTGGTCAGCTGCCCGACGTAGCCGATCCGGGCGCGCACCGCCGCCGGCTGCCGGAGGATGTCGAAGCCGACGACGCGGGCGGTGCCCGAGGTGGGCGGGATGAGGGTGGTCAGCATTCGCAGGCTGGTGGATTTGCCGGCGCCGTTGGGCCCCAGAAACGCGACGAGTTCGCCCCGCGCGACTCCGAAGCTGAGGTCGGTGACCGCCTCGACGGTCTTCTTCCGGACGGTGAAGCGCTTGGTCAGGCCCTGCGCCTCGATGATCGTTTCGGTCGCCATGGAGGAACGGTAGAAACCGACGCGGACAGATCCGGTCCGCATCGGCGGGCAGTCTTGGAAGCATGTCCGACACCACCACCCGTGCGCTGTCGCTGCTCAACCTGTTGCAGACGCATCGGCATTGGCCCGGCCGCGAGCTCGCGGAACGGCTCGGCGTCACCGAGCGCACGGTGCGGCGCGACGTCGAGCGGCTGCGCGACCTCGGCTACCGGATCGAGTCCACGCCCGGCATCGCGGGCGGGTACCGGCTCGAGGCGGGCAGCGCGGTGCCGCCGCTGCTGCTCACCGACGACGAGGCGGTGGCGATGGCGATCGGGTTGCGGGTGGCGGCGTCCCAGCGCCTGGTGAGCGGCCCCGAGACCACCGTGACCGCCTTGGCGAAGCTCGAACAGGTGCTGCCCACGCGCCTGCGCCGACGGGTCAAGGCGCTGGCCGAGACCGTGCAACCGGCCGGCATCCACGCCGGCGCGGCGGTGTCGAGCGATGTGCTGGGCGAGTTGGCGTTGGCCACCCGCGACCACGAGCGGGTGCGCTTCCACTACACCGCGGCGTCCGGCGCGCAGACCCGGCGCCGGGTCGAACCGTACGCCCTGGCGCCCGCCGATCGGCACTGGTACCTGCTCTGCTGGGACCTGGACAAGGACGACTGGCGCACCTTCCGGGTGGACCGGCTCGCCGGCGTCGAGCACACCCTGGTGCTGTTCACGCCGAAGCCGCTCACCCCCGAAGAGATCGAGGAGTTCATCTTCGTCGCCCGCTCGTGGGGACGGCAGGCGGTCGAGGCGGACGCCGTGATGGCGTTGCCGCTCGCCGACATGCGGGACTACTTCGGCCAATGGGGGCAGGCCGCCGAGGCCGAGGACGAGTCGCACACCCGCTGGGGCGTGGGCGGCGGCGACTTCCGCGAGGCCATGTATGCGCTGTCCTGGATCCCCACCGGCGTCGAGTACCGCACCGATCTGGCCGACCCGACCCGCGCCGAACTGCGCGAGACGGTGGAACGCATGCTGCGGGCCCTGGACGCCCCGCCGCCGGCGCCCCGGACGACTGGGGACCCGATCAGGTCAGATGATCCCCTTCGGCAGTGACGGCATGACTTGATCGGAGTTATCCACAGATTGGGCAAGACCTCGTCGTTGCCAACTCGTCCCGTGCCAGACTGACGCCGACGTCAGGGAGGAATCTGATGCGACGACTGTGTGGGTCGGCTGTGTTGCTGGCCGTGATGATTGCGGGGTGTACGCCGACTTCGACGCCCACCGCGTCCGGGTCGGCATCGTCGGTGGTTCCATCGGCGAGTCCGTCCCCGACATGCTCGCCGGCTGGTGGGACGCCGCGGCCCTGCACCCAGCAGGAGTACGACCAGACCCAGGAGCAGAACAGGCTGATCGAGCAGGCCGAAGCCGTGTACCGGGCGTACTGGAAGGAGAACGTCCGGCTGTATCGCTCCGGCGGCACGTCGACAGCTACGGCTGTGTTGAAGGACACCCTGGTGGGTCAGGCACTCGACGGAGTGATGAAGCTCTACCGTCAGTTGAAGACACGAGGATCGAAGGCTAAAGGTGGCACTTTCGACATCGTTGCCGTCACGCCGACCCCGGACGTCACGAAGGATGGCTCTGCGGTGTCCTTGGACGTCTGCTGGCGAACGAAGGGCGTCAAACTCGAAACGGGCAATACAAGGGCGCCAGTCGATGCAACTGTCCTGGAGGCTTCGTATTACCGGATCTCGAACGGAAAGCTCAAGATCTTCGCCTTTGCCAGCAAACAGGTGGGATCGTGCTGAGGGTGGGGGCGCGTGCCGTTCTCGCCACGGTAGCGGGGATTGCTGTTGCCGTCGCGAACAGCGCTCCCACAGTCGCCGACCCAGCCATCAGTGACGATGGTGATCGCATTGTCGGAACCATCGACCTGAGCAAGATTGCGAAGTCAGCGGGCAAGAAACGAGTCGAGTTCTACTACCAAGGCAAGTGGCTGACGTACAGCGAGTACTGGGCAGCGATCGCGAAGTGCCAGGCCAGTGGCGCCAGCGGCTGCGACGACGGGGACGTCTTCCGGGTTCGGGAGGCGCGGGAGAACATCGCCATCCGCTTGGTCGCACGGCTCCGGCTACCCGACGCCACGCCCCAGTTCGGGCCCGATCCCAGCGTCAACGAGTGGAAGATGTTGGCCGTCGGCTTCCCGATCTGGCTGTGGACGTCCGGTCCGGCGCAGCTGACCACCTCGGTGAGCGAGGCGGGGGAGACGTTCACCCTGACCGCCCGCCGGAGTTCGGTGAACTTCGCGATGGGCGACGGACGCACCGTGACCTGCACCTCGATGGCGTCCTACAACCGGGCGGTCGAGCCCGGCGCACCGTCCCTGGATTGTGGGCACCGCTACAGCCGGCCGTCCCTTCCGAAGGGCAGCTACACGGTTCGGACCACGGTCAACTGGCAGGTGTCCTGGTCGGTGGCCGGCCAATCAGGGGTGCTTCCGACGACCCGGAGCGGTTCGCGGGCGCTGCCGATCGGAGAGCTCGTCGCACTCAACCGCTGAGCTGGTTGCGGGTGGCCGAAGAGCCGCCCCGGACGCCCGGTAGTCTTGCCGGCATGTCGACGGACACGATCGCCCGGCACAGCCGGTTGCTCAACGGCATTCCGTCACAGTCGGACCTGTCCGCGCCGCTGCCGAAGCGGATCCTGACCAACCCGTGGACCTGGATCGGCATCGTCTTCACCCTGATCTACGCCGCCTGCCTGTGGTCGCAGTACGCGATGATGACGGCCGACACCCCGGTCCGCGACGGCGTGGTGCCCGGGATCAACCACTCGGCGATCCGGGATTCGTTCTGGTATGCGATGCCGACGCTGATCTTCTGGATCGTGCTGTTCGTGATCGCCGACCGGTTCCGGCCGCAGCGGCTGCTGGTGTGGTACTTGACGCTGGGCTGGGGCGCGTCGGTCGCCACCTTCGTGTCGCTGCACATCAACACCTGGGCGTCCGAACAGCTGTCCATCGTGGTGGAAGGCACCCAGGCCGACCCGACGACCGGGGCCCGGGCGGCGATCTACATCGCGCCGTTCGTGGAGGAGGCCGCCAAAGCTACGGTGCTGTTCTGGATCGCGATGCTGGTGCGCTATCAACTGGTCACCAAACTGAACGGGGTGGCGCTCGCCGGGCTCTCCGCGGCCGGCTTCGCGTTCACCGAGAACATCATCTATTACTCCCGCGCGATCATGTACTCCAGTTCCCAGATCAACACCGGGAACGCCGAGGCGGCGGTGCGTGAACTGGTCTGGCTGCGCGGCTTCTGGACGGCGTTCGGGCATCCGCTGTTCACCATGATGACCGGGCTTGGCCTGCTGGTGGCGCTGCGCACCCACAGCAAGGTGGTGCGGGTGCTGGCGCCGCTGATCGGCTATCTGCTGGCCGCGCTGCTGCACATGATGTTCAACTCCCAGGCCACCTTCGCCCAGGGCGTGATGCGCTACGTGATCTACTTCGCGGTGGCGCTGCCGCTGGTGGCGTCCGTGGCGGTCTACGTGGTGCGGCAGCTGTTCACCGAGAGCCGCAAGATTCGCGCCCGGCTGACCGACTACGTCCGGATGGGTTGGCTGTCGCCGGTCGATCCTGAGATCACCTCGCGGGTCCGCCGCCGGGCCTGGGCGCTGATGGTGGCCGCCACCCGGGGCTGGTCGGTGCTGCGCGCGACACTCAGCCTGCAACGGACGCTGACCGAGCTCGCCTACCTGCGAGACGCCGAGGTGAAGGGCGTGATCGACGCCGCCGGGCAGGCCCGCGCCACCGAGTTGCTGTACCAGACCCGGTCGCTGCGCGGCCTGGCCATCGACGATCCGCGGGGCCAGCGGCTCAGCCTGCCGACACTGCGCAAGCCCAAGCCGGTGGACTATCCGCCGCCCAGCTATCCCGGCCCGGCCGGATTGGGCGGGAACTGGCCGGCAGGTCCCGGCTCGGCACCACTAGGATCGCAGCTGTATTCCAGGGTGGACCCGAAATGGGGGCCGCCCCCCGGGTGAGGAGACGCATGAGCGCTGGCCAACTGGCGAGTTCGCTCAGGCTGCTCGCGGACGCCCTCGACCGGTCCCGGCTGCCGCTCGACCTGCCCGGACGCACGGTCGCGGCCACGCTGCGGCACGACCTGACCGCGCAGCTGAACGACTACCTGCTGCCCCGGCTGGAGCGGCTGGACGCCCCGCTGCTGGCCGTCGTGGGCGGCTCCACCGGGGCCGGCAAGTCGACCCTGGTGAACTCGATGATCGGACGCACGGTGAGCCGTCCGGGGGTGATCCGGCCGACCACCCGCTCGCCGGTGCTGGTGCACCATCCCGATGACGCGCACTGGTTCGGACCGGACCGCATCCTGCCCGGCCTGGCCCGCAGCCTGGACGCCGCCGACGACACCCGCACCCTGCAGTTGGTCGCCGAGGCGTCCCTGCCGCAGGGCCTGGCCATCCTGGACGCCCCCGACATCGACTCTGTGGTGGCCGAGAACCGGGCGCTGGCCGCGCAGCTGCTGGCCGCCGCCGACCTGTGGCTGTTCGTCACCACCGCCGCCCGCTACGCCGACGCCGTGCCCTGGGACTACCTGAGCGCCGCCGCCGAGCGCAGTGCCGCGGTCGCGGTGGTGCTGCAGCGGGTCCCGCCGGCGGCGATGACCGAGGTGCCGGCGCACCTGGGGCAGTTGATGGCCGACCGCGGGCTGGGCGACTCGCCGCTGTTCGCGGTCCCCGAGACGGTCACCGACGCCGAGGGGCTGCTGCCGGACGTCGCGGTGGCCCCGATCCGAGAGTGGTTGGCCTCGCTGGCCGCCGACAGCCAGGTGCGGGCGTCGGTGGTGCTGCAGACCCTGGACGGCGCGATCGCCGCCCAGTGCCGGACGGCGCCCACCGTGGCACAGGCGGTCGACTCCCAGGCGGCCGCCGTCACCCAGCTGCGCGCCGACGCCGAGGGCTCCTACCGGGAGGCGATGCGCACCATCGGCGTCCAGACCGCGGACGGCAGCCTGCTGCGCGGCGAGGTGCTGGCCCGCTGGCAGGATTTCGTCGGCACCGGGGAGTTCTTCCGCGCCGTCGAGCAGAAGATCGGCTGGCTGCGGGACCGGCTGGTGGCGTCCCTGCGCGGTGAGCCGAAGCAGGTCAACGACGTCAAGCTGGCGGTGGAGTCCGGCATGGAGGTGCTGATCCGGGAAGAGGGTGAGGCGGCCGCGGAGCGTACCGAGGCGGCCTGGGCCAACGATCCGGCCGGGCGCCAGCTGCTGGCGGCGTCCACCGCCGAGCTCGGACGCGCGTCCGACGACTTCCCGGCCCAGGTGGCGCTGGCGATCCGTAATTGGCAGGCCGACGTGCTGGAACTGGTCAGCGGCGAGGGCAGCTCCAAGAAGTCCCGGGCCCGGTTCCTGGCGCTGGGCACCAACGGAGTCGGCATCGCGCTGATGATGGTGGTCTTCTCCACCACCGGCGGGATCACCGGCGCCGAGGTCGGCGTGGCCGGCGGCACCGCGGTGCTCGCCCAGCGAGTGTTGGAGGCGGTCTTCGGTGAGGACGCCGTCCGCCGGCTGGCCAAGCGCGCCAAGCAGGACCTGGACGCCCGGGTCGAGGCGCTGCTGGCCGGCGAGCTGGCCCGCTACGAGATCGCCCTCGACCAGGCCGGCGTCCGGGCCGAGACCGCGGAGGCGATTCGGGCGGCGGTGGCGGCGGTGAACGAGGCCCGCCGCGGCGACGATCGGCTCACCCCGCCGTCGGCGGCGGAGCTGGAGGCTTTCAAGGGCGCCGTCCGGCAGCTGTCCAGCGGGCCGGCGCGTCCGGCGGCGGAAGAGATCGTGGAGGCCGAGCTGGTCGGCGACGAGGACGGTGACCGCGGATGAGCCGGACGCTGGCGCAACGCCTGCAGGCGCTCGACGAGGCGGTGGAACTGAGCCGGGACCGGTCCTCCGCCGCGGTGGTGGACCGGGCGGCCGCGGTGGTGAAGCGGGCCGGGGAGCGCGGCGCCTTCTCCGGCGATCACACCGTGGTGGCGCTGGCCGGCGCGACCGGGTCGGGCAAGTCGACCTCCTTCAACGCGATCAGCGGCACCGAATTCGCGACCACCGGGGTCCGTCGGCCCACCACGTCCACGGCGATGGCGGTGGCCTGGGGCACCGAACTGCCCGGCGAGCTGCTGGACTGGCTCGACGTGCCCCGGCGGCACCTGGTGCCGGCGCGCCGCAGCGCGTTCGCCAACCTGGTGCTGCTGGACCTGCCCGACCACGACTCCACCGAGGCGGCGCACCGGATGACGGTCGACCGGCTGGTGCCGCTGGTGGACATGCTGATCTGGGTGGTCGACCCACAGAAGTATGCCGACGCGGCGCTGCACGACCGGTACCTGCGGCCGCTGGCGCCGTACGCCGAGGTGATGATCGTGGTGCTCAACCAGTCCGACCGGCTGCAGCCCGACGATCTGGCGGACGCGATGGCCGACCTGCGCCGACTGCTGGACGCCGAAGGGCTGGCGGCGGCCCGGCTGATCTCGATGTCGGCGCTGGACGGGACCGGGGTGCCCGAGTTGCGGCAGCTGCTGGCCCAGGCGGTCGCCGACAAGGCGGTGGTCAGCCGTCGGATCGCCGCCGACGTCACGGTGGCCGCCGAGGAACTGGCTGCCGAACTGGGCACGGCGCCGACCCCGACGCTGGACCGCAAACGCCGTGAGCCGCTGGTCCAGGCACTGGCCGAGGCCAGTGGGGTCGGGATCGCGGTCGACGGCGTCCGGGACGCCTGGAAGCTGCGCGGCGGGGTGGCCACCGGCTGGCCCTTCGTGACCTGGCTGGCCCGGCTGAAGCCCGATCCGTTGCGGGCGCTGCGGCTCGACCAGAGCGATCGGCGGCTGGCGCCGACCGCGGTCAGCCGGACGTCGCTGCCGGGCGCCAGCTCGGTGCAACGGGCCCGGCTCGACCGCGGGCTGCGCGAACTGGTGGACGCGGCATCGACCGGCCTGCCCCGGGGCTGGGCGGCGGCGGTGCGCTCGGCCGCCCGGGGTCGTGAGGCACTGCTGATGGATCGCCTCGACACCGCGATCGCCGGCGCCGACCTGGAACTGGACCGCGGCACCGGCTGGTGGTCGGTGGTGCGGCTGCTGCAGTGGCTGCTGATGGTCGCCGTGGTGGTGGGCGGGTTGTGGACGCTGTTCATGATGCTGGCCCCCGCCCTGGGCCTGGCCGGCATACCCACCGTGTACTGGTGGGGCTGGCCGGCGCAGTTCATTCTGCTCGCCGGCGGTGTGCTGGGCGGCCTGCTGCTGGCCGGGCTGTCCTCGCTGGGCGTATCGGTCAGTGCCCGCGCCAAGGCGCACCGGGCCGAACGGGTGTTGCACCGGGCCATCGGCCAGGTCACCGACGCCGAGCTGATCGCGCCCGTCGAGGACGAGCTGGACCGCCACCGCCGGGCCGTCCAAGCGGTGCGCAACGCCCGCTGACGCTGCCCGTCCGGGCTTGGTGGGACGCTGGGGACGGTTCTTTTCGTCCCACTGCTGACTGGGTCTGGTGGGACGCTGGGGACGGTTCCTTTCGTCCCACTGCTGACTGGGCTTGTCGGAGCCCTCTCCGACGATTGTGAACACTTTTCGCCGGTGGTGCCCACACTGAGGATGACGAATCCCTCAGCCTCAGGAGGCAAGCATGGACGCCACCATCACGGTGACCGGCAATGTCGGCAGCGACATCGATGTGCGCACCGACGACACCAACGAATGGGCCTACGCCGCCTTCCGGCTGGCCTGCACCCCGCGGTTCGTCCGCAACGGCACCTGGCGTGACGGCGAGACCACCTGGCTGAACGTGAACTGCCGCAACCGCCAGTTGTCGCTGAACGTGCAGGCCAGTGTCAGCAAGGGCGATCCGCTGATCGTCACCGGCCGGCTCACCACCTGGAGTTGGACCAACGCCGAAACCGGCGAGGTCCGCGAGCGGCTGGTGCTCGACGCGCTCGCCGTGGGCCACGACCTGGGCCGCGGCACCAGCACGTTCCGGCGAGCCGAGCGGACGATGCCGCAGCCTCCGCCCGCCGAAGACCCGTCGGTCTTCGGCGAACTGGAGGAGTCCACGGCGCCCGGGCCCGACGAGGAGAAGCCGGCAGCTTGAGCTGCCGCGGGTTCCGGCGGCCCAGGGTCTTCCCCCGGCCTTGGTGCCGCCGGAATCCGACTCCCGCCGTCCGGCGGATGGCTGTGATTCGGCCGATCGGTTGTGGGCCCGGCGGATCGGTGTCCGTCCGACCGATGGGCGATGCGGGTCAGTCGCGGGTCAGCCGCCGGTGCTTGCTGGCGTGCGGACGAGCCGCCTCGGCACCCAGCCGGGCGATCTTGTTGGTCTCGTAGTCGGCGAAGTTGCCCTCGAACCAGAACCAGTCGGCCTCGTCGTCGGCGGTGCCCTCCCAGGCCAGGATGTGGGTGGCCACCCGGTCCAGGAACCAGCGGTCGTGGGAGATCACCACGGCGCAGCCCGGGAACTCCAGCAGGGCGTCCTCCAGCGACTGCAGGGTCTCCACGTCCAGGTCGTTGGTCGGCTCGTCGAGCAGCAGCAGGTTGCCGCCCATCTTCAGCGTCAGCGCCAGGTTCAGCCGGTTGCGCTCACCACCCGACAGCACTCCGGCCAGCTTCTGCTGGTCGGGCCCTTTGAACCCGAAGGAGGCGACATAGGCACGCGACGGCATCTCGAAACTGCCGACCTTGATGTGATCCAGGCCGTCGGAGACGACTTCCCAGACGTTCTTCGACGAGTCGATCCCGCCGCGCGACTGGTCGACGTACGAGATCTGCACGGTCTTGCCGACGTCCAGCGCACCCGAGTCGGGCTGCTCCTCACCGACGATCATCTTGAACAGCGTGGTCTTGCCGACGCCGTTCGGGCCGATGATGCCGACGATGCCGGCCCGGGGCAGGCTGAACGACAGGTCCTCGATCAGGATCCGGTCACCGAAACCCTTGGTCAGCTTCTTGGCGTCCAGCACGTCGGAGCCGAGCCGGGGGCCGGGCGGGATGTTGATCTCGGTGAGGTCGATCTGGCGGTTCCGCTCCGCCTCGGTGGCCAGTTCCTCGTAGCGGGCCAGGCGGGCCTTGTTCTTCGCCTGCCGGGCCTTCGGGTTGGCCCGCACCCACTCGAGCTCCTTCTCCAGGATCTTGGCCCGCTTGGCGTCCTTCTTGCCCTCGATCTGCAGCCGCTGGCGTTTGGTCTCCAGATAGGTGGAGTAGTTGCCCTCGTAGGGGTGCAGCCGGCCGCGGTCGATCTCGCAGATCCACTCCGCCACGTTGTCCAGGAAGTAGCGGTCGTGGGTGACCGCCAGCACCGCGCCCGGGTAGGTCTTCAGGTGACCTTCCAGCCAGTTCACGCTCTCGGCGTCCAGGTGGTTGGTCGGCTCGTCGAGCAGCAGCAGGTCGGGCTGCTGCAGCAGCAGCTTGCACAGCGCCACCCGGCGCCGCTCGCCGCCGGACAGCACGTCCACCACGGTGTCGCCGGGCGGGCACTGCAGGGCGTCCATCGCCTGCTCCAGCTGCGATTCCAGATCCCAGGCCTGCCGATGGTCGAGCTCGGTCTGCAGATTGCCCATCTCTTCCATCAGGGCGTCGAAATCGGCATCCGGCTCGGCCATCTCCATGCCGATCTCGTTGAACCGGTCCACCATCGCCTTGGTCTCGGCGACCGCTTCCTCGATGTTCTCCAGCACCGTCTTGCCCTCGGTGAGCGGCGGCTCCTGCAGCAGGATGCCGACCGTCGCCTCCTTCTTCAGGAAGACGTCGCCGTTGTCGGGCTGGATCAACCCGGCCATCAGCTTGAGCATGGTCGACTTGCCGGCGCCGTTGGGTCCGACGACGCCGATCTTGGCGCCCTCGAAGAACGACATCGTGACGTTGTCGAGCACCAGCTTCTCGCCCAGCTTCTTGCGGACGTTGTGCATGGTGAACACGAACTCGGGCATACGGAACCTCGTCGGAGAAGGGGGATCGGAACAGAGCGCCCCCGAGTATATCGACCCGGCGCACGGGCACCTCCACGCCGGCCCGGCCCTACCGGCAGCCTTCCCGGGTCAGCGGGAGTCAGACGTCCAGCAGTTCGGCCAAGGTGAGCGCCCGGCGTCCGGTCAGGTCGGCGAGCTGGGTCCGGCAGGAGAAGCCGTCGGCCAAGGCGATCGCGTCCGCTGGGGCGGCGTCCAGGGCGGGCAGCAGGTGTAGCCCGGCGACGGCGACCGAGACGTCGTAGTGGCCCCGCTCGACACCGAAGTTGCCGGCCAGGCCGCAGCAGCCGGTCACCGTCACCAACGTGGCGCCGGTGCTTCGCAGCAGAGCGGCGTCCGCGTCCCAACCCAGGACGGCGCTGTGGTGACAGTGCGGCTGGGCCACGACGGTCAGCCCGGAAAGCTCCGGCGGTCGCCAGCCGGGGGTCCGGCCGAGCAGCTCGGCCAGAGTGACCAAATGGTCCGCCACCTGGGTAACCCGCGGATCGTCGACGAGCTTGCCGGCCTCGTCGCGCCACACCGCCAGGCAGGAGGGTTCCAGCCCGACGATGGGCACGCCGGCCACGGCCAGCGGCGACAGCACATCCAGCGCTCGGCGGATCCTGGCCGCTGCCGCATCGAGTTGCCCGGTGGTGATCCAGGTCAGCCCGCAGCAGGCGTCCGGGCCGATCAGTTCGGGGCGGTAGCCGGCAGCGCTCAGCACCCGCAGGGTGGCCGGCAGCTGACCGCCGGCGAACCCGCGGCTGAACGAGTCGACCCAGACCGCCACCGGGCCGAGGCGGCCCGGCTCGGCGGCGACGCGTCTGGGACCGGTGGGGTCGGCGCGGAGAAGGTCGGTGGGGACGGGGTTGGTGGAGCCGGAGTTGGTCGGGACGGGTTCGGTGGGGCCAGGGGCGTCGCGGAGAAGATCGGTGGCGCCAGGATCGGTGGGGACGGGTTCCCGACCGGCGATGTCGGCCGGTGCGAACCGACCGGTGCGGAAGGTCGGCACTTGGCGCCGGGCGTCCACCCCGGCCAGGGCGAGCAACAGCCGGCGCAGCCCGGGCGTCCGGAGCGCGCCGTTGGCCAGCGCCGCCAGCCCGGGAACCGCGGTGACCAGCCGGGTCCAGCGCGGCAGCCAGCCCAGCGTGTAGTGGGCCAGCGGGCGGAGGCGTCCGGCATGGGCTCGATGGAGCGTCCGGGCCTTGTCCCAGGCCAGATCCACCCCGGTGGGACATTCGCTGGCGCAGGCCTTGCAGGCCAGGCACAGGTCGAGCGCCGCGGTCACCTCCGGCGAGCGCGGCGAGGCGAGCAGCGAGCCGTTCTCCAGTTCCTGCAGCACCCGGGCCCGACCGCGGGTGGAGTCCTGCTCCCGCCGGGTGACCTGGAACGACGGGCACATCGCGTCCGCCGCGCCGGCGGCGACGCAGCGACCGACCCCGGTGCAGCGGTGCACGTCGGCGGCCAGGCCGGTCAGCGGGTGCGACACCTGGGCCAGCCGCAGGTCGGCGTCCAGCGGTGCCGGGTCGACCAGCACCCCGGGGTTGAGCAGATTGTCCGGATCGAACAGCCGCTTGACGGCCGCGAACAGGCGCAGCGCCGCCGGCGAGTACATCCGCGGCAGCAGCTCCGAGCGGGCCCGGCCGTCGCCGTGCTCGCCGGACATCGAGCCACCGTGCGCCGCGACCAGATCGGCGGCCTCCTCAATGAACCGGCGGTAGGCGGCGGTGCCGCCCGGCGTCCCGAGCGGGAAATCGATCCGGCAGTGCACGCAGCCCTCCCCGAAGTGCCCGTAGGGCAGCCCGTGCAGTCCGTGCCGGGCGAGCAACGCCTCGAACGCACGCAGGTAGTCGCCCAGCCGTTCCGGAGGCACCGCGGCGTCCTCCCAGCCGGCGTGCGCCGAACGGTCCAGCGCCACTCCCGCGTAGCCGGCGGCGTCGGCCCGCAGCCGCCACCACGCGGCGGCCGTGGACGGGTCGTCGGCGACCACGGCCCCGAGGGCAGCCGGCAGCGCCGCGAGCTCGGACGCCTCGGCACGCAGCGATGCGGCGTCCGCACCGGCCAGTTCGACGAACAGCCAGCCCCGTCCGGGTGGCAGCGCAGGCACGGCCGCGCCGGGTCGCCGCAGCGCCCCTGCATCGCGGCGCTCCAGCACCGGGGCGACGATCCGGGCGTCCAGCCCCTCGCAGGCCCGCGGTCGATGGCGCAGCACCTCCGGCATCGCGTCGGCGGCATCGGCCAGCGACTCGAAGCCCAACGCCACCAGCACGGTGTGCGGCGGATCCTCGGCGAGCCGCACCCAGGCCCGCCGCACCACCGCGAGGGTGCCCTCGGAGCCGACCAGGAACCGGGCCACGTCGAAGCCGTTCTCGGGCAGCAGATGCTCCAGCGAATAGCCGGACACCTGGCGTCCGAACCGGCCGAACTCGGTCCGGATCACGCCCAGGTTGGCGGCCACCAGCTCGCGCAGCGCCCTCAGCATCGGCGACCGATGGGTGCGCAGGTCGGCGCCCGGACGCAGCTCCAGCCGCTCACCGGTGCCGGTGATCAGGTCCAGCCCCTCGACCACGTCACTGGTCCGGCCATAGCCGAGTGCGCGCGGGCCGCAGGCGTTGTTGCCGATCATGCCGCCCACCGTGCAGCGGGACGCGGTGGACGGATCGGGCCCGAACCGCAGCCCGTGTGGACGCCCGGCCGCGGTCAGCTCGGCCTGCACCACCCCGGGCAACACCACGGCCAGCCCGGACGCCGCGTCCAGCGACTCGATCCGGTTCAGCCGGCGGGTGTCGATCACCAGTCCGGGACCGACCGCGTTGCCGGCGCATGACGTCCCGGCGCCTCGCAGGGTGATCGGCAGCCGGCTCGCCAGCGCGGTGTCCACGGCCTGGTCCAGGCCCGGCAGGTCGTCGGGGACGCAGACCGCCTCGGGCACCACTCGGTAGAGCGAGGCGTCGGAGGTGTAGAGCGCGCGGCTCAGTGGGGAGCGGTCAAAGGCGGGACGGCCCACCCGCTCAGTCTGCCACCTCGAGCACGGCGTTCATGGCGCGACCGAGCGCCTCGTAGTCGGCCGGATCGACGACGTCCACCAGGACCTCGCGGACCGAGGCGACATGGTTCGGGGCCGCCGTCTTGAGCAGGTTCAAGCCGTTGGCGGTGAGCACCGCGATCACGCCGCGGCGATCGTCCGGGCAGCTCTTCCGCAGGATCAGGCCCTTGGCCTCCATCCGCGCCACGGTGTGGGTGAGCCGGGAGCGGGACTGCCGCACCCGGTCGGCCAGTTCGGACATCCGCATCTCGAGCTGATCAGCCTCGGACAGGTTGACCAGGATCTCGTACTCGCCCAGATCGAGACCGAACGGGCGCAATTCGGCGTCCAGCCGATCGTTGATCCGACTCACCCCGGCGAGGTAGGAACGCCACACCACCTGCTGGTCGGCGGTCAGCCATCGAACGGTGTCGGTCGTCGCGGTCACGTTCCACAGCCTAACATCGCTCGTTGAACGGTAAACGGAATCTTCGCAAAACCCTCATCGCAGTGAAACTGACTAGGGGAGACCCCGGTGCTTGTCGAGTACCGCAGTTGTCCCGAGGCCGCGGCCCCGCCTGCTGCCGCCGGGCTCCGGCGTCCCCGTAGAATGGCGGGAATTCGGCACCGACGCCGTGGTTGAGACAGGAGTGACATGAACACCCAGGCCGAAGCCATCCTGCACGGTAAACCCACCTCGGTCGGCGCGCTGCTGGACTGGCGAGCCGAACAGACTCCGCATTCCGAAGCCTTCCGCTATCCCGAAAGCGACGACACCTGGCAGTCGCTGACCTGGTCGCAGACCCGGCAGCGGGTCCGCGAACTCGCCGCCGGCCTGCTGACCCTGGACGTGGGCCAGGAGCAGCGGGTGGCGATCGCGTCCACCACCCGGCTGGAGTGGATCCTGGCCGATCTGGCGATCAGCGCGATCGGAGCCGCGACCACCACCATCTACCCGAACACCGCCCCCGACGACTTCCAGTACATCGTCGAACACTCCGCCTCCCAGGTGCTGGTGGCCGAGAACGCGGATCAGGCCGCCAAGCTCTCCGGCGCCGACCAGGTACGCGTCGTCGTGCTGATCGACGGCGAGGGCGACGGCGACCGGACGGTGTCCTGGGCCCAGCTGATCGCGCGCGGCAAGCAGCTGCTCAGCGAGCGGCCGGACTGCGTGGAGGCGGCCCGGGACGGGATCGGCCTGGACAACCTGGCCACCCTGATCTACACCTCGGGCACCACCGGACGCCCCAAGGGCGTGGAACTGACCCACCGCAACTGGATCTACGAAGGCTTCGCCGTCGAACGGCTGGAGATCATCAGCTTCGACGACCTGCAGTACCTGTGGCTGCCGCTGTCGCACGTGTTCGGCAAATGCCTGCTGGCGATCCAGGTGGCGATCGGGTTCAGTTCGGCGGTGGACGGCCGGGTCGACCGCATCGTGCACAACCTGGGCATCACCAAGCCGACCTTCATGTGTGGCGCGCCCCGGATCTTCGAGAAGGTGCGGGCGACGGTGCTGTCGTCCAACGCGATCGGCCTCAAGGGCAGCATCTCGCGCTGGGCGTTCGGCGTCGGCCGGGAGAGCCGCTCCTACCGGCTGGCCGGACGCCGGCTGCCGCTGCTGCTCGCGCTGCAGTACCAGGTGGCCGACCGGCTGGTCTTCAGCAAGCTGCGGGACCGGCTGGGTGGCCGGATGAAGTTCATGGTGTCCGGCTCGGCGAAGCTCAACGCCAAGGTGCAGGGCTGGTTCTACTCCGCCGGATTGCTCATCGTCGAGGGCTACGGGCTCACCGAGACCACCGCGTTCTCGTTCGTGAACCTGCCCGCCGAACCCCGCTTCGGCAGCGTCGGCAAGGTGGCGCCCGGCTCCGAGGTGCGGATCGCCGAGGACGGTGAGGTGCTGCTCCGGGGCCCGGGCGTGATGCGCGGCTACCACCACGCCCCCGAGCTCACCGAAGAGGCGATCGTCGACGGCTGGTTCCACACCGGCGACCTGGGCGAACTCGACGCCGCCGGCAACCTGACCCTGACCGACCGCAAGAAGGACCTGATGAAGACCTCGGGCGGCAAGTACGTGGCGCCGCAGAAGGTGGAGGGTGCGCTGGTGGCCGCCATCCCGTTCGCCAGCCAGGCGGTCGCGGTGGGGGACGGGCGCAAGTACATCTCGGCGCTGCTCACGCTGGACGCCGACAACCTCAAGCGCTGGGCCGCGATCAACGACATGGCGGACGCCGACTACGCCGAGATCGCCTCCAGCGAGAAGCTCCGCGAGGCCGTCCAGCCGCTGGTCGACCGGGCCAACGCCGGCCTGGAGCGCTGGGAGACGGTGAAGAAATTCGTCATCCTGCCGCAGGAGTTCAGCGTGGACGACGGCGAGGTGACGCCGAGCATGAAGGTGCGCCGGTCGGCCATCGTGCGGCACTTCGCCGACGAGATCGACTCGATGTACGAGCGCGAGCCGGACGACGAGTGAAGCCCGCCGCGGTCGTCCAGGTCCCGCTGCGCTGGGTGGATCTCGATGCGCAGGGGCACGTCAACAACGCGTTGATCGCCGACTATCTGCAGGAGGCGCGGGTCCGCTTCCTGCTGGAGGGCGAGAACGCCGCGCTGCTCGGCAACGGCACCCTGGTGGTGGGTCACCAGGTGGAATACCGGGCGCCGGTGGAGTTCCGCAACGATCCGGTCGAGGTGCGGCTCTGGGTCGGCGACGTCGGCGCGTCCCGGTTCACCATCGGCTACCAGGTGGTGCAGGGCGAGGTGGTCGCCGCGCAGGCCCGGACGGTGCTGTGCATCTTCGACTTCGCCACCGGACGCCCGCGCCGGATGACGCCGCAGGAACGCGGCTGGTTCGCCGCGCGCAGTTCGGAGCTGGCGCCGCTGCGCCCGCTGGGCCGGTGGCGTCCCGGTCCGGCCGCCTACACCGCGCCGCTGACCGTGCGCTGGACCGACCTGGACTCCTACGGGCACGTCAACAACGTCCGCTTCTTCGACTTCGTCGCCGAGGCCCGGGTGCAGATGTCCGGGGACGCCGACCCGGCCGGCAACCGGATGTCGGCGGCCGTCGAAGCCGGTTACCTGTGGATGGTGGTCCGCCAGGACGTCGACTATCTGGCCCAGCTGGACCACCGGCTGGAGCCTTATCAGACCCGGGTGGCGGTCGTCGAGATCGGCCGGACGTCGATGACGCTGGTCGCCGAGGTCACCGACCCGCTGGCTGGCACCGTCCATGCCCGGGCCCGGACCGTGCTGGTCTGCGGGGATCGCGCCGGGCGTCCGATCCCGGTGCCGGAGGAATTGCGGCACGGTCTGGAGACCTGGCCCGCCGAACCGGCCGGCCGCGGCTGAGCCCGCTGTGTCCGCCCCCGACCAGGGCGTTCACTACAATCCGGCCATGCAGCGGAAAGCCACCTCCAAGGATGTCGCCGACCTTGCCGGGGTGTCGCGGACCGCGGTCTCCCTGGTGCTCAACGGGCACGGCGAGGGCAACATCGCGCCGGAGAAGCAGGCCCTGATCAGGGCCGCGGCGCGCACGCTGAACTACGCGCCGCACGCGGTGGCGGTCAGCCTGCAGAGCCGGCGCAGTTCGATGATCGGCGTGATCACCGACCAGATCGCCACCAGCGCGCACGCCGGCATGCTGCTGCGCGGGGCCTCGGACGCCGCGGTCGCGGCCGGCTACCTGCTGCTGGTGATCGACACCCAGCGCGACCCGGACCAGGAGGTCCGCGCCTACGACGTGCTGCGGAACCAGCAGGTCGACGGTCTGCTGTTCGCCGCGATGAGCCTGCGGCCCTACGCGCCGCCGTCGCTGGTGCCCGGCGGGCCGGCCGTCCTCGCCAATTGCTACGACCCGGACGACCGGGTGCCGGCCTTCGTTCCCGACGAGATCGGCGGCAGCCGGGCGGTGACCAACCATCTGATCGAGTTCGGCCATCGCGACATCGCGATGATCAGCGGCTCGCACGACGCGGTCGCCGCGGAACTGCGCGAGCAGGGCTTCCGGGAGGCGATGACCGCTGCCGGGCTGAGTCCGCGGGCCCCGATGCTGGCCGGCTGGGAGATCGACAAGGGCTATGCGGCGGCGATGCAGGTGCTCACCGGGCCCGGCCCGCTGCCCACCGCGATCGTCTGCGCGAACGACCGGGCGGCGGTCGGCGTGATGCTGGCGGCCGGGGCGTTGGGGCTGTCGGTGCCGCGCGACCTGTCGGTGGTCGGCTACGACGACGATGACAACGTGGCGCCCTACCTGGTGCCGGCCCTGACCACGGTGCGGCTGCCGCACCGCGAGATGGGGGAGGAGGCCATGCGGGTGGTGCTGCACGCGGTCGCGGAGGGCGGCGGCTCCGGCCGTCCCGGGGAGCCGGCCGGCGCAGAGCCGGCGACGGTCGAGTCAGCCGCCGGGCCGGACGGCGACCCGGAGCGGGTGCCGCGCACCCTGCTGGAGTGCCCGCTGGTGGTCCGGGACTCGGTGGCCCCGCCGCGCTGACCGGCCCCGCCGCGCTGACCGGCTCCCCGCGCTGACCGGCTCTCGGCGGATCAGCCGAGAGCCCAGACCTGGCAGTCCGCGGCGGAGCGGAGCTCCCAGTGGCTGGTGGCGGTGGGGTAGTGCCGCGAGGTCAGCGACGGGCCGGTGCCGAACACCTCCACGATCGAACCGTCGACGAACAGCCGAGCGGCGCCGGTGGTCTGGGCGACCACCACTCGGGTGCCCTGTTCCGGGTCGGCCAGGGCCAGTTCGACCGGGCCGTCCGCGACCACCTCGAAGGCGTTCGCGGCGATCACGCCGTCGGCTCCCGGCAGCAGGCGCCCGGTGCGGAGCCCGGCGAGTTCGGCGGCGGGACGGCTGACCAGCCGGTCGTCCGCCAGCCCGAGCTCGCGTGGGAAGGTCAGCGTGCCGGCCCAGCCGGCCGCCTCGATCGCGGACGCGGAGCGGTCCAGGCCCTCCCAGGCCCAGCCCCAGAGCAGCACCCGGCCCGGCTCCACCAGCACCTGCGGGGCGTAGAAGGTGGCGCCGTCGTCCACGCTGCCGCCGCCGCGGGTGACGAAGCGCAGGCCGTCGCCGGCCGGAACCAGGTCGCCGATCAGGTAGCGCACCCCGCAGAGCTGGTGGAAGCCGGACGCGTCGCGCCACAGCGACAGGATGATCACCCAGCGTTCGCCCAGCCGGAACAGGTTCGGGCACTCCCAGATGTTGGCTGGCGCCACCTCGGCGGCGATCGGATCGTCGTAGGTCAGCAGCGGGCCGAGGAACGTCCAGGAGTCGAGGTCGTCACAGGAGTAGAGCAGCAACTGCGGAGAACCGGTCGGCTGCCCGGCCCCCTGGACGGCGTAGCGCCGGCCGTCCAGGGTGAACACGAACGGGTCGCGCACCTGGGACACCCCGGGGTCGTCCGGGTTGCCGATCTTGCCGACCGGGTCGGCGGTCCAGGTGCGCAGCGTGCGGTCGCTGCGGGCCAACCCGACCACGGCGTTGTCCGGGCCGTCGTGCACCGCGGTGTAGACCGCGGTCGGGACGCCGGCGTCATCGACCACGCAACCCGACCAGCAGCCCTGCTGGTTGATCGTGCCGGCCTCCGGCGCCAGCGCGATCGGCTCCTCGCTCCAGCGGATCAGGTCGGAGGAGGAGACGTGCGCCCAGTGGATGTTGGTGTGCCGCGGGCCGTCCGGATTGTGCTGGTAGAAGACGTGATAGCGGCCGTCGATCCGGGACAGGCCGTTGGGGTCGTTCAGCCAGCCGTGCCGGGGATGAATGTGCAGCCACGGCCGGATCGACTGATCGGACGGCGGTGCGGCGTCGTGCTGCTGCGTCATTGTGCTCACTTCGGTGGACGGGACCGGGCGGTCGTGGCGGGGAAGGGGCGGTGCGGCGGTGTCGTCGGGGCCCCGCGCCGCTCGGCGTGGAGCGACACTGCTGCGGTTGCCGCAAGGGGAGATTAGCGAATCGGGAGCGGGCCGCCCGACCCGGTGGTGGGGACGAGATGGTCGGGAACGGAGTAGGCCCGCCGGCGCCGGGATCGTGGAGACGAGACGATCGCGCGGCGCCGACGGGCTGACCGGGAACTGCTACTTGCCGGCGCCTGCGGTGAGGCCCTCGCGCAGCGGCTTCTGGCCGAAGATGAAGACCAGCAGTGCCGGGATCATCGAGATGATCACGCCGGCCAGCACGGTGGCGACCGAGCCGCTGCCGAGCTTGCCCTGCAGCGACACCAGGCCCAGCGGCAGGGTGAAGTTCTGCTCGCTGATGGTCATGATCAATGGCCGGAAGAACTCATTCCAGTGGTAGTTGAACGCCAGGATTCCGACGATCGCCAGACCGGGTGCCGACAACGGCAGGTAGATGCTGAAGAACGTCTTCCACGGACCGGCGCCGTCGATCTCGGCGGCCTCGCCGAGCTCGGCCGGCAGGCCCATGAAGTACTGCCGCATCAGGAAGGTGCCGAATGCCGTCGGCAGTGCCGGAATGATCAGCGCCAGCAGCGTGTCGGCCAGGCCCATGCCACGGATCAGCATGAACACCGGGACGATCGTCACCTGCATCGGCACCATCATGGTGGCCAGGATGACCGCGAACAGGCCGTTCTTTCCCCGGAACTCGAACCGGGCGAACACGTAGCCGGCCATCGCCGCGCTGATCATCTGGCCGGCGGCGGCCAGCAGGGTGACCAGGGCGGTGTTCCACAGGTAGAGCCAGACCGGGATCTTGGTGAACACGTCGGCGAATGCCGACAATCCGGGCGTGACCTCGTGGGTGACCGGATCCTGCGGGTTGAGCGCGGTGATCAGGGTCCACACCACCGGGCCGATGGTCAGGAAGACGCCGATGGCGAGCACCAGGTACTTGGCGAACGCTCCGAGACCGGCAAGCGGTGAACGGGTTGTGACTGCATCGATGTTGCTCATGAAAACCTCACCCGTAGAAGACGTAGCGCTTGCTGAGCTGGAACTGGAGCGCGGTGACCAGCATGATCACCAGCGTCAGGACGATGCCGATCGCCGATGCTCCACCGAAGTCGAGCTGCCGGAACGCCGACTCGTAGATCACCATCACGGCCGTCCGGGTCTCGTCGCCGGGGCCGCCACGGGCCAGCACCCAGGGCTGGTCGAAGATCTGCAGCGCGTTGATGATCGCCATCACCGAGGCCACCAGCATGGTCGGGCTGATCAGCGGAATGGTGATGTGCCGGAACTGCGCCCAGCCGACGACGCCGTCGATGGAGGACGCCTCGTACACCTCCTTCGGAATGCCGGCGATGCCGCCGATGAACATCAGGAAGGTGAAGCCGAAGTTCTGCCACACGTAGACGATCAGGACGACCACCTTGGCGCCGAAGCCGGTGGTCAGCCAGCCCACCTTGCCGACGCCGATCAGGGTGAGGAACTGGTTGACCAGGCCGAACTCGTAGTTGAACAGGTAGGCCATGATCAGCGACACCGAGGCCGCCGACAGGATCAGCGGGAAGAACAGTGCCGAGCGGAAGAACGTCCGCAGCCAGGTGGGCATCTTGGACTGCACCAGGATGGCCAGGCCCAGGGCGATCGCCAACTGCACGATCACCGCGGCGACGACGAAGCCCAGGGTGTTGAGGAAGGACACCCGGATCGTCGGGTTGGCCCCCATCTGGACGAAGTTGTCGAAGGCGACGAACTGCGGCGGGGTGATGATGTCCCAGCGGAAGAACGCCAGTACGACGGAGCCGATGATCGGCACCACGCTGAACAGGCCCAGCCCGATCACCGTGGGTGCCAGGAAGGTCCAGATCAGCGCCTGGTTCTTCTTGCGCGGATTGCCGCCGGTCGCTGCCGGAGCGGCTTTCTTGGTCGATGCGGTGGTGGACATTAGCGTCCCTTCAGTGCGAGTTCGAGGTCACGCTGCATCAGCTCCAGGCCCGGCTTGACGCCGTTCGGCCCGTTCATGATGGTGCTGACCACGTTCTTGAGCAGCGCGGATTCGACCGCCGCCTGCTGCGGCGGGGCAGGCATCGGTCCGGTGGTCGGGAATTTGACCAGCGTGTCGTAGAAGACGTTCCAATGCGCCGGGCCGGTCCCCGCGCCGTAGAGCTTGTCGTTCAACGAGCGACGCGGCAGCGACGAATCCGGCTTGTTGTGGGCGATCGACATGCCCTCGATCGACACGCAGTACTTCAGCCATTCCCAGGCCTCGTCCTTGCGCTCGGACACGTCCATGATGGCGTAGCCGCCGGCGCCGAACTGGTGGCGCTGGCCGTTCATCGCCGGGAAGAAGGTGACGTCGTAGGCGTCGTTGGCGACACCGGCCTCCTTCAGGCCCTGCACCCAGTACCCGCCGGCCGGGGTCATCCCGACCGCGCCGGTGGAGAACAGCGCGACCAGCTCGTTGCCGCCGCCCTGGGCCGGGTTGGCGGCCAGGCCTTCGCTGACCAGCCGCTGCAGCACCGAGAAGCTCTCCACCGTGGCGTCGTTGAGGGCGTCCGCGTTCTCCCACAGGTAGCCGCCGCCCCGCGGCGTCTCCTTGGGATAGAACTTCTGCCAGAACCAGTCGCCGCCGGGCGCCTTCTCCTCGGTGAGGAAGCTGGTCTTGTTGACGTACAGCCACGGCACCACGCCGCCCCACAACCGGTTGTTCCAGAAGTAGGGCAGGAAGCTGCCCTGGCCGCTGGCCTTCATCTTCCGGGCGACGGTGAAGAAGTCGTCGACCGTCCAGTTGTCGTTGGGCCGTTCCAGACCGGCCCGCTGCAACGCGGAGGTGTTGTAGAACACGTTCGCGGCGTTGAAGTTGTCCGGCAGCTGGAAGAGGCTGCCCTTGTAGAGGAACGACTCGATCAGCGAGGGATGGACGTCGTCGAAGTACTCCTGCATCTCCGCGGCGTCGCGTTGCACGAACTCGTCGAGGGGATGGGCCATCCGGGAGGCGAACAGCTGGGTGCCCTCGGTAGCCACGGTGACCACGTCCGGCGGGGTGCCGGCCGCGATCATGGTGAGGATTTTCGCGAAGTACTCGCTCCAGTCCTGCCCCTGGATCGCCACGATCCGGACCGGGATGTCGGGGTGTTTGCGCTGGAACCCGTTGATCAGGTCCTGGCGCTGGAGGGCGTCCTGCTCGGTTCCGAAGAGTGCGATGGTGAGGGCGCTCTTGCCGCGCCCGGGGATGTCGGCACCGGTCAGTCGGGGGAACGAGAGAGCGGTGCCGACGACGCCCAGACCGATCGCCCCGAGCACAGCTCTTCGTGTCAGATCAACCATGTTTTTCTCCTTCTTTGGAGACCTAACTCGTATTAGGTAGGCCAATCGTCATCGCTGTCGCAGCCGATGTCAACAGTTCGGCAGGTCGTATCCGGCCTGGTGGCGCGTCGGAAGGGGAGGCTCTAATTCTTTTCTTTTCTGTACAAAGAAAAAGGACGTGTTGTGCCGGTTGGCTCCCCGCCCGGTGGCCCCCGGAACAAGCGGACGGCCGCCGAGTCCGAAGCCGGAAGCCTCGGACGCGGCGGCCGCGTCCAATCAGATCGACATCAGTGGGTGTCTTCGGCCTCCACCTCGGAGTGGTCGCCCGACCACAGGGTGTGGAAGGTGCCCGGCTTGTCGATGCGCCGGTAGGTGTGCGAGCCGAAGAAGTCGCGCAGGCCCTGGGTGAGTGCGGCGTTGGTGCGCTCGGCGCGGACCAGGTCGTAGTAGGACAGCGCGGAGCTGAAGCCCGGGATCGGCACCCCGGCCTCGGTGGCGCGGGCCACCACCCGGCGCCAGGCGTCGTTGGACGCCGCTAGCTCGGCGCGGATCGAGGGCGCCTCCAGCAGCGTCTCCAGGTTGTTGGCCGCGTACTCGTTGGAGATCCGGTCGAGCAGCTTGGCCCGGATGATGCAGCCGGCGCGCCAGATCCGGGCGCAGGCGGCCACGTCGATGTCCCAGCCGTACTCCTCGCCGCCGACCTTGATCAGGTGCAGGCCCTGGGCGTAGGCGATCACCTTGGCGCACCACAGCGCCTGCCGGACGTCGGCGATGAACGCCTCCCGGTCGTCGACCTTGATGCTGCCGTCCGGGCCCTCCAGCGCGGCCTGCGCGGCGGTGCGCAGCGACGGGCTGCTGGACGCCGCCCGGGCGAACACCGCCTCGGCGATCGCGGCGGCCGGCACGCCCAGGTTGAGCGACTCCTGCACCGTCCAGGTGCCGGTGCCCTTCATCCCGGCGGCGTCCACGATCACGTCGATCAGCGGCTTGCCGGTGGCGGCGTCCACCGCGCGCAGCACCTCGGCGGTGATCTCGATCAGGTACGAGTCCAGGTCGCCGGTGTTCCACTGGGCGAACACGTCGGCGGCCTCGGCGGCCGACAGGCCAGCGCCCTTGAGCAGGTCGTAGGCCTCGCCGATGAACTGCATGTCGGCGTACTCGATGCCGTTGTGCACCATCTTGACGAAGTGGCCGGCGCCGTCCGGTCCGATCCAGGTGCAGCAGGGCTCGCCGTCGTACTGGGCCGACACCTTCTCCAGGATCGGGCCGATGTGGGCGTAGGAGTCCTTCGGCCCGCCCGGCATCATCGCCGGGCCGAGCAGGGCGCCGGTCTCGCCGCCGGAGATGCCGCAGCCGATGAAGTTGAAGCCGAACTCGGAGATCCGCTTCTCCCGGCGCCGGGTGTCCGGGAAGTGGGTGTTGCCGCCGTCCACGATGATGTCGCCCTGGTCCAGGTGCGGCAGCAGCGAGTCGATGGTGGCGTCGGTGGCGGCGCCGGCCTTGACCATGATCAGGATCCGGCGCGGCTTCTCCAGCGAGTCGACGAACTCCGCGACGGTCTCGGACGCGATGAAGTTCGCCTCCGGATGTGCCGCCAGCACGGCCTCGGTCTTGGCGTAGGTGCGGTTGAAGATCGCCGTCTTGAAACCCTTACTGGCGAAATTGCGGGCCAGGTTCGACCCCATCACCGCCATGCCCACCACGCCGATCTGCGCGCTGCCCGTCTTGTCGCTCATCTGCATCCTCACTGCTCGGGAGTCCTTGGTAAGCCGCTTACCTAGCGATCATTTCACCAGAACCACCGCCCGCGCTGGGTTGAGCGGGTGTCGTCGTGGACAGCTTGCTGCCGGCCGGGCGTCCGGTGGACCGATGGGGACGGTTCTTTTCGTACCACGCCTGGCGAGCGTCGGGGTCAGAGCGGGCTGGGCGCGGTGGGCGGCGCCCCGGCCCGCCGGACCGCGGAGGGCAGCAGGCTGATCTTGGTCCAGATCTTCACCGACAGCTGGTTGGTCAGATCCTCGATGCCGGCGATGGTGCTCAAGGTGGTGCGGTCGTCGGTGTCCTCGCCGAACAGCGCGGCGGTCTTGCCCACCATCGACAGCAGCTCCGAGCAGTAGTCGAGGTAGTTGGCCAGCTCGATGGAGGTCATCCGCAGCGGAACCGTGGCGGTGGTGGTGTGGAAGTCCGGACGGAGCCGCTCGGGATCCTTGGTGAGCTGGTGCATGTCGACCACGTGGGCCAGCGAACGCAGCCGTTGCAGGGTGGCCAGGTCGCCGTGCCGCTGCAGCCGCTCGGGCAGCGCCCAGAGGAAGTAGATCGCCACGCCGGCGAAGATCGCGTCGTTGACCAGCGACTCGAAGACGCTCAGCCAGTCCCAGCCGCTGGGGCCGGCGCCGGGTGCGGACTGGCTGACGATCACCGCCAGCGCCGCCAGCAGTCCCGCGACCGCCACCGCGATCAGCAGCCGGCAGGACAGCGTCAGCCAGCGCCGCCGGATTCGCCAGGCGTCCTGGCGCTGCTGCAGATGATCGATCACCTGGATCAGCTGGCCGGGCAGGAAGCGGAGATTCCGGGTCGGGAAGCGGGTCCGGATCCGATGGTCCAGCCGCACCACCGTGGCCCGGACCGACGCGGCGTCCAGATGCTGCGGGTCGGCCGGCATGGTCGGATCGGACACGGCGCTCACCCTACCCTCGGGCGGTTCGGGGCGATGAAACCGCTCCCGCCGTCCGGCGGGAGACTCCGCCGGACGGCAACAGGCTCTAGGCTCGGCAGTCCGGCCAACAGAAAGGCAGGCATCGTGGCCCGTCGGCTCACCCGGTCCCGGGACGGACGTCCCGCGCCCGGCGTCCGCATCGTCCATCTCGGGCTAGGCAACTTCTTCCGCGCCCACCAGGCCTGGTACACCGACCGCGCCGGCGACGCCGACCAGTGGGGCATCGCCGCCTTCTCCGGACGCTCGGTGGGCATCGGCTCGGAGCTGGCCCGGCAGGAGAACCTGTACACGCTGGTCACCGTGGGCGCCGAGGGCAACGAGTACCGGGTGATCAGCTCGATCGCCGCCGTGCACAGCGGCGGCGACGTGGACGCCCTGCTCGGCTACCTGGTCGACCCGCAGGTCAGCGTGCTGACCATGACGGTCACCGAGGCCGGCTACCGGCGCAACGACAAGGGCCGGCTCGACCTGGACGACCCGGACGTCGCAGCCGACATCGAGGCGATCGCCGCCGGCAACCTGCACGCCGTCCGCACCGCGCCCGGCAAGCTGGTCGCCGGACTGGCCGCACGCCGGCAGGCCGGGGCCGGGCCGATCAGCCTGGTCTGCTGCGACAAGCTGCCCGACAACGGCGTGATGCTGGCCGGCGTGCTGGGCGACCTGGCCGGACGCGCCGCCCCCGATCTGGTCGGCTACCTGAGCAGCGAGGTGGGGTTCATCACCACCCTGGTCGACCGGGTCACGCCGCGGGCCACGGACGCCACCCTGACGGCGGTGCGGGACGAACGCGGCGTCGACGACCAGGCCGCGCTGGCCACCGAGCCGTTCAGCGAATGGGTGCTGGCCGGTGAGTTCACCGGCCCGCGTCCGGACTGGGAGGCCGCCGGCGCCGAGTTCGTCGACGATCTGGTTCCCTACGAGCTGCGCAAGCTCTGGCTGCTCAACGGTGCCCGCTCGCTGCTCGCCTACGCCGCGACCATCCGGGGCCACCGGACAGCCTCCGAAGCCGTCGCCGACCCGATCGTCCGGGGCTGGCTGGACGAATGGTGGGACGTCGGGCAACGCCAGCTGCCGCTGCCCGACGACGCCGTCCGGCCCTATCGGGCGGCGCTCCTGGACCGGCTCGGCAACCCGCGGATGCGCGACCGGCTGAGCCGGTTGGCCGCGGATGGGTCGCAGAAGATCCCGGTCCGGATCGTCCCGGCCCTGGTCGCGGACCGCAAGGCCGGGAACAGCCCGCTCGGCGCCGAGCGGGTGGTCGCCGCCTGGACGCTGCACCTGCGCGGACGGGGCGCCCCGTTCAACGACGCCCGGGCCGACACCGTCCGGGCCCTCGGCGAGGGCAGCCTGGCGGAGTCGGTGGGCAAGGTCTGCGACTTCCTGGAGATCGCCGATCGGGATTCCCGGGCCAGCATCCTGGCCCTGGCCGCGAGACTGGAGGGCTGAGAGAGATGGCACAGGCACCCCACGATGCCCAGGTGGTGATCGGGCTCGACGTCGGCACCACCGCGGCCAAGGTGTCCGCGTTCGCGCTGGGCGGCCGCTGGCGGGTCAGCGCGGGCAACGAGTACCCGTTGCAGCAGCCGCAGACCGGCTGGGAGGTGCAGGAGCCCGAGGTGATGTGGCGGGCCCTGCGCGAGGGCCTGGTCGAGATCGCCGCCGAGGTCGGCGCGGCCGAGGTGATCGGCATCGGCGTCTCCACCGCGATGCACGGGCTGATCGGCCTGGACGCCGACCAGCGCCCGGTGACCCCGCTGCTCACCTGGGCCGACTCCCGTGCCGCCGAGCAGGCGATGCGGCTGCGGGACACCGAGCTCGGACGCCGGCTGCACCGGACCTCGGGCACCCCGATCCATTCGATGTCGCAGCTGACCAAGCTGCGCTGGTTCGCCGAGAACGATCCGGAGACGGCGTCCGCGGTGCGCTGGTGGGTGGGGCTGAAGGACTTCGTCCTGCTGCAGCTCACCGGACGGCTGGTCACCGAGGTGTCCAACGCGTCCGGGACCGGGCTGCTCGATCTGGCCGCCCGGGACTGGAGCGACGAGGCGCTGGAGGTGGCCGGCGTCCGGCGCGAGCAGCTGCCGCCGGTGCTGCCCACCACCGAGGCGCTGCTGCTGCGTCCGGAACTGGCCGCCGACCTGGGGCTGCCCGGCGAGGTTCGGGTGGTGTTGGGTGCCGGTGACGGCCCGCTCGGCAACCTGGGCGTCGGTGCCCTGGAGCCGGGGGTGGTCGGGCTCTCGCTGGGCACCTCGGGCGCGGTCCGGATGGTCACCGACCGGCCCTACGTGGACGAGCGCGGCACCCTGTTCTGCTACAACCTGGCCGACGACGCCTGGGTGATCGGCGGCGCGATCAGCAACGGCGGCATCGTGGTGCGCTGGGGCGGTGACGTGTTCGGCGTCGACTTCGCCGACGAACCGGGCGGCAACCCAGACGGGATGCTGCTGGAACTGGCCCGCGACGTCCCGATCGGGGCCGACGGGCTGATCGCGCTGCCGTTCCTGATGGCTGAGCGGGCACCGCTGTGGAATCCCACTATTCCGGGTGCGTTCCTCGGCGTCCGGCGTAGTCACACGCGGGAGTACTTCGTCAGGGCGGCCGTCGAAGGGGTGGCCCTGATGCTCTCCACCGTGGTCGACGAGCTGGACCGGGTGAGCCCGATCCGGCAGATCCGGGCCACCGGGGGAGTGTTCCGCTCGACGCTGTGGCGCGACGTGCTGGCCGCCGCGCTGGGTCGGCCGCTGGTGGTCACCGACGGTGCCGAGGGCACCGCGCTGGGCGCTGCGGCGTTGACCTTGTACGGCCTGGGCCGGTCGGCGTCCCTGCGGGACGCGTTGATCATGCTGGGTGCCGACCCCGATGCGGGTTCGGACGAGTTGGTGCCCGACCCCGCCGACGTGGCCGCCTACCGCGCCGTCCGCGCCGGCATCCCGGCCCTGCTGGCCCGCTACGACGAGGTGCGCACCCTGTTCTCCTGACCCCCGACCCGAACGCTCGGTGGGTGGGCATCCGGTCGGGTTAGGGGAGCAGGTCCCAGTACTTCCGGCGAGCTGGCATGGCGTGGATGACCAGTTCATCACCGCCGCTGAAAACCAGAACGATCGTCTCGAGCAGGCGTGCGCGGGTGTCGAAGCCGAGTCGTAGTTCACGGCTGGGCTCGTCGTCATCCAAGGGTTCGACCCACAGCGGCCACTCGGCGGCTTGGACGACATCGTCAGCCGGAACGCCGTGCTTGAGTGCGCTGGAATGGACTTTCACGCTGCGTAGTGGCTCAGCGCGGCCCTGATCGCCTCCGAACGGCTCAACTGGTGGCGGGCGGCCGCGGCGTCCAGCGCCTGCAACTCGTCAGCCGTGAGCCGCACCGCGACGACTTGCATCGGCTCGGCCCCACGACCCGGACGTCCGCGCCCGCGACGCTTCAACTCGGCAACGTCATAACCGGCCTCGGCCTCGTCGGCCCACTTCTGAATCTGTTCCTCACTCACCACAGGAAAAGTGTATAACGAAAATTGCCGCTGTCGCTCGACTCACCTGGTCCAAGTCAACAGACCGTCAGCGCTTTCCCAATCCAGGCAGGCCGCCCGAGACTATCGAGCGCACGCCGAACAAGCGCCGGCGGTCTGCGGCGAGGATGGCCTTGATGACTGTTTGGCGGTGACGGACTGCCTTGTTGACGAGTGGCTCTGGGATCAGGGGCGAGTTTCCGCGCGGTCTTCCTCAGTGCGCGAGGGCTCTGGCTCCCATATCGTCGCCACAGACCCTGTTCCGAGGCTGGCCTGCGGGCGTCCACGACAAAAGCTACCGTGAGCTCAGACTGGCGGGCGCGGAGAGTGGATTCGACATGCTGTGCCCCGTTGGTTCCACCAGCCATTGATCGAGTGCCCTAGCGGCGGTAGGTGGGGCGTCCGGCCCAGAGGGTTGCGATCACCGGGTCGGGGAGATCGCGGCCGTGGTACGGGTTGTTGCGCGACTTGGACGCCGAGGCGTCCCGGTCGACGACCGAACGGGCGGCGGGGTCGACCAGCACCAGGTTGGCCGGCTCGCCGACGGCGATCGGACGTCCCTGGGTGGACGTCCGGGAGAGCCGGGCCGGTGCGTAGGACATCCGCTCCACCAGGGTGGGCCAGTCCAGGCGTCCGGCGTTGATCATCACTTCGAGCACCACCGCCAGCGACTGCTCCAGGCCGAGCATGCCGGGCAGCGCGATGTCGAAGGGATGGTCCTTGTCCTGCCGGGCGTGCGGGGCGTGGTCGGTGCCGACCATGTCGATGGTGCCGTCGACCAGCGCCTCGCGGACCGCCTCGATGTGCTCGTCGGTGCGCAGCGGCGGGTTCACCTTGAAGGTGGTGTCGTAGCTCTCCACCTCGCGGGTGGCCAGGTACAGGTGGTGCGGGGTCACCTCGGCGGTCACGTTCACCCCGCGCGACTTGGCCCAGCGGATCACCTCGACGCCCTCGGCGGTGGAGACGTGGCAGACGTGCAGCCGTCCGCCGGCGAGCTGTGCCAGTTCGACGTCGCGGGCGATGATCGCCGATTCGGCCTGCGCCGGCCAGCCCGGCAGGCCCAGGCGTCCGGAGATCTCCGATTCGTGGCAGCAGGCCCCGGTCCCGGCCAGCCGGGTGTCCTGGGCGTGCTGCGCGATCACCCCGTCGAAGGTCTTGGCGTAGGTGAGCGCGCGGCGCATCACCAGTGAGTCCATCACGCACTTGCCGTCGTCGGAGAACATCCGGACGCCGGCCGCCGAGCGGTTCATCAGCCCCATCTCGGAGATTTCCTCGCCGGCCAGGCCCTTGGTCACCGAGCCGACAACGATCACCTCGGCGCTCGCGGTGCGCCCGGCCAGCGCCTTCAGGTACTCGGCCGCCTCGGCTGAATCGGTCACCGGATCCAGGTTCGCCATGGCGTGGACGGCGGTGTAGCCACCGCGTGCCGCGGCCAGGGTGCCGGTCGCGATGGTCTCGGCGTCCTCGCGTCCCGGCTCGCGCAGATGGGTGTGCGAATCGACCAGGCCGGGCAGCGCCAGCAGCCCGTCGGCGTCGATCCGCTCGGCGTCGGTCACGTCGGCGGCCGGCACGAACACCCCGCCGCGGACGCCCAGGTCGCCGCGGCTGCCGTCGGTCAGCGCAGCACCGGTGATCAGCAGGTCTCTCATTCGGGGCTTCCTCCCAGCAGGTGGTACAGCACGCTCATCCTCACCGACACGCCCGCGGTGACCTGGTCGAGGATCAGCGAGTTGGCGGCGTCGGCGGCCTCGGACGAGATCTCCAGACCGCGGTTCATCGGGCCCGGGTGACAGATCGCCGCACCCGGCCGTAGCCGGGCCAGCCGCTCCGGCGTCAGCCCGTACAGCTCGGTGTACTCCCTCGCCGTGGGGAAGAATCCGCCCTGCATGCGTTCCCGCTGCACCCGCAGCATCATCACGATGTCGGACGCCTCCAGCGCCGCGTCGAAGTCGCTGGTCACCTCGCAACCCCACTGCTCGACACCGGTCGGCAGCAGCGTCGGGGGAGCGACCAGGATCACCTTCGAGCCCAGGGTGCGTTGCAGCAGCACATTCGAGCGCACCACCCGGCTGTGCAGCAGGTCGCCGACGATGGCGATGGTCTTGCCCTCGAAGCCGTTGTCTCCAGGCTCCATCGTCCTGCTCTGCCCACCCTCCGCGGAGCGGAAGTGCCGCCGCATAGCGAAGGCGTCCAGCAGCGCCTGGGTCGGGTGCTCGTGGGTGCCGTCGCCGGCGTTCACCACGTGCGCCTTCACCCAACCCGCCGCCTGCGCGACCGCCCCGGAGGAGCCGTGCCGGATCACGAAGCAGTCGGTGCCCATCGCGTCCAGGGTGAGCATGGTGTCCCGCAGCGACTCGCCCTTGGACGTCGATGAGCCCTTGCCGGTGACGTTGATGGTGTCGGCGGACATCCATTTGCCGGCCATCTCGAAGCTGGTCCGGGTGCGGGTGGAGTCCTCGAAGAACATGTTGATCACGGTGCGGCCGCGCAACGTCGGCAGCTTCTTGATCGGCCGGCCCTGAATGGTGTGCATCTCTTCGGCGATGTTCAGGATCGAGGTGATCTCGGCCAGGCTCAGATCGCCGGCGCTCAGCAGATGTCGCATCAGACCTCCGTCAGACTGATCGTGACGGCGTCGGCCTCGTCGATCTCGGCGAGCCGGACGTTGACCCGGGCATCGGGTGGCACCTGCACCTGTTTGCCGACGTGGTCGGCCTGGATCGGCAGCTGCCGGTGACCGCGGTCGATCAGCACCGCCAGCTGGACGATGCGGGGGCGTCCGACGTCCTTCAACGCGTCCAGGGACGCCGCGATGGTGCGTCCGGTGAACAGCACGTCGTCGACCAGCACCACGGTCAGGTCGTCGATCGAGCGCGGGATCGAGGTGCGGCCCACCGCCCGGGTGGGCTGCCGGCGCAGGTCGTCGCGGTACATGGTGATGTCCAGTTCGCCGACGCCGACCTCGGTGCCCTCGATGCTGCGGATCGCGTCGGCCAGCCGACGGGCCAGCAGCACGCCGCGGGTCGGGATGCCGAGCAGCAGCAGGTCGTCGCTGCCGGCGTTGGCCTCGACGATCTGGTGTGCCATCCGGGCCACGGCGCGCGCGATGTGATGGCCGTCCCACGCGAAGTGGGCGGGTTTCTTGGTCACGCGGTTGCTCCTGTAAGGGTTGGCAGCGGACCGGTTCGGACGTCGAAACGGCCCGCGGCACACTCTATCGAGAGCGCGGAGGGCACCTCGACACCACATTGCCCTGCTTCGGCGTCCTTCACCGGGTTCAAACCGAGTGAAGGACGCCGAACGAGGGCAATGTCGGGACGGGTTGCGGCAGTGCGGGGTCGTGACGTAGCGCACGCCGTGCAATACCCTGTGACCCATGTTCGGACTGATCCCGCTCGAGACCCTCCCGGGTTGGCCCGAGGCCCCCGATCCCACCGCGATCGAGACGCTGACCGTGCTGCTCGGTATTCCCGCCGCCATCGCGGCCGTCGTGCTGCTGCTCGGCATGGCGCCCAGCTGGTTCGGCGGCGGCAAGACCAAGTAGTCCCGCTGGACCCGGAGCCCGTCTGTCGGCGGGCTCATTCGGTCGCCTCCGGAGGACGGTGTCGCCTCCGGACGCCGGCTCAGCCGGCCGCCTCCTGGCAGCGCAGCGCCCGCTCCACGTCGTCGCGCCGTTCGCTGACCATCCGTCGCACCGAATCGGTGAGGTCGGTGCTGGCCACCCACGCGTCGATCCGGGCCAGCAGCGCCCGGTCGCCGAAGGGCCGCGGGAAGAGCAGCTCGCCGACGTTCTTCCGGATCGCCAGCGAGCGCTGCCCCCAGCCGTTGCGCTGGGCGGAGATGTCGGCCATCACCGCGAACCAGGCGTCCACGTAGGGCGCCAGCACCGCGTCCTGATCCAGCGCCCAGAAATTCGCGCAGATCTGGGTGTGGGTGGCGTTGGGCACCGTGACGTCCTCGATGGCCAGCCGCCAGGCCTCGGCCTTGGCAGCCGCGTCCGGACGCGCCGCGCGGGCCCCGGCCGCCTTCTCGGCACCGGTGGCGGTGTTGTCCCGGGCCAGCTCGGCGTCGATCCCGGCCTCGTCCAGGCCGCCCAGCCGGGCCAGTTCGGCGACGAACCGCCAGCGCAGGTCGGCGTCCACGATCAGCCCCTCCGGCACCTCCTCGCCGGCCAGCCAGGCCCGCAGCAGCTCCGCGCCGGCCGGTGTGGTCAGTGAACCGGACAGCGCCCGGACCAGCGCCAGCTGATGGTCGGAGCCCGGCTCCACCTGCTTGAGCAGCCGGACCAGACCGGCCGTCCAGCGGGTCGCCAGCGCGGGCCGCGCAGCCGGCGGGGTGTAGTAGCGCACCGCGGTCTCGGCCTGTGCCAGCACCGCGGTGACCGCGGTCAGGTCGGTCTCCACGGCGATCCCGCGGGAGACCAGGTCGACGTAGTCGGCGGCGCTCAGCTGGGCGTCCCGGCACATGTCCCAGGTGGCGCCCCAGAGCAGCGCCCGGGCGACCGGATCCCGGAACTCGTGCATCCGGGCGACCACCACGTCCAGGCCCAGGTCGACCCGGATCTTGGCGTAGGACAGGTCGCCGTCGTTGAGCAGCACCACCGCCGGCGCCGGGACGCCGACCAGGGCGTCCACCTCGGTGCGGGCGCCGTCGATGTCCAGCTCGACCCGGTGCACCCGCTCGATGCCGTCGTCGGTCGGGTCGTAGCAGCCGATCCCGATCCGGTGCCGGCGCAGCGTCGGCCACTGCTCGGGCGCCTGCTGGACGACGGTGAACCGGGAGAACCGTCCCTGATCGTCCAGCTCGTACTCGCTGGTCAGGGTGTTCACCCCGGCGGTCTGCAGCCACTGCCCGGTGAAGAAGGCCAGGTCGCGTCCGGACGACTCCTGCAGCGCCCGCAGCAGGTCGGTCAGCTGGGTGTTGCCCCAGGCGTGCCGGGCGAAGTACGTCCGGACGCCGGCGAGGAACGGCTCCAGCCCGACGAAGGCGACCAGCTGGCGCAGCGCCGAGGCGCCCTTGGCGTAGGTGATGCCGTCGAAGTTGAGCTCGACCGCCTCCAGATCGACCATGTCGGCGGCGATCGGATGGGTGGACGGCAACTGGTCCTGGCGGTACGCCCAGGTCTTGCGCTGGTTGCAGAAGGTGGCCCACGGGTCCTCGCCGCCGTGCCGCTTGCGGATCTCGTCCTGGGCGAAGTGGGACGCCCATTCGGCGAACGACTCGTTGAGCCACAGGTCGTCCCACCAGGTCATGGTGACCAGGTCGCCGAACCACATGTGCGCCAGCTCGTGCAGGATCGTGTTGTCCCGGGACTCGTAGGCGGCCGAAGTCACCCGCGACCGGTACAGGTACTCGTCGCGGATGGTGACGCAGCCGGCGTTCTCCATCGCGCCGGCGTTGAACTCGGGCACGAACACCTGGGCGTAGTCGGTGAACGGGTAGGGCTCGCCGAAGTGTTCCTCGAAGACGTCGAAGCCGCGCGCGGTGGTGGCGAACAGCCGCTCGGTGTCCAGGTGCGGCGCCATCGAGGCCCGGCAGGACAGCGAGAACGGGATCTCGGCCTCCCGTCCGGTATAGCTGCTGCGCACCGTGTGGTACTCGCCGGCGATCAGGGCGGTGATGTAGGTCGAGATCGGCGGCGTCGGCGCGAACTCCCAGCGGCCCAGGTCGCCGGCCACCACCGGCTGCACCTCGGGCGAGTTGGACAGCACCGTCCAGTGCGCCGGCGCGATCACCGAGAAGGCGAAGGACGCCTTCAGGTCGGGCTGGTCGAAGCAGGCGTAGACGCGACGAGCGTCCGCCACCTCCAGCTGGGTGTAGCAGTACACCCGCGAATCGACCGGGTCGACGAAGCGGTGCAGCCCCTCGCCGGTGTTGCTGTAGCGGCAGACGGCGGTGATCGCCAGCACGTGCTCGCCCTCGCCGACCTCGAAGGACAGTCGTTCGCCGTTGAAGCTTGTGGTGTCCAGCGGTGCGTCGTCCAGAGTGGCGGTGACGATCGAGTCGGCGATCAGGTCGACGAAGCTGCTGCCCGCGGTCGAGTCGAACGCGATGGTGGAGGTCGAGGTGAAGGTGGTCGGCGATCCGGTCAGATCGACCGTGACCTGATAGCGGTGTGTGGTCAGCAGTCGCGACCGGGCATTCGCCTCGTCGCGGGTGATGTTGGCCGGGTACATGGTCCTCCAGGTTGGGAGAGTCGGGCCAGGCGGTCACAGGTTGGGAGTGGGGCCAGGCGGTCACAGTACTCCAGCGGGTCAGCCGGGGGCATGCCTCCCAAAGGCTACTTCCGCCCCTGCCGGGGGCTCGCCGAGGGCGCAGCGGACGAAGCCGGCCAGCCGCGCGGCGTAGCGCTCGGCCAGGCCGGCGATGGGTTCGACCGGTGTGCCGGGCAGGACGGCGGCCTCGGCGAGCCCGGCCCGGTGTGCGGCGAGCAGGGCGGCGCCGACCGCGACCGGTTCGGACGCGGTGGTCAGGGTGGTCGGGACGCCGGCCAGGGTGGCCCGGATCCGCGGCCACAGCGGGGCCCGGTGCAGCGGATGCCCGCTCAGGCTGAGGCCGGTGGGACGCCGGCCGGCCAGCCCGGCTTGAACGTCGATCACCCACTGCGCCTGGTAGCCGAGCGCTTCCAGGGCGGCCACGCCGAGGTCGGGCGGGTCGCCGATGCTGCGGACGCCGGCTGCCGGGGCGGGCTG
>NZ_JASGDE010000169.1:0-4384 GCF_047607385.1 Micropruina sp. | reverse complement strand
GCTGCGGGCCGGGCGCGCGGCGATCCTGATCCGCGGCGCCGCGCTGCACGACGGCGACGCGTTGCGCTGGGCGGGACGGATCGCCGCGGCCACCGGGGCCGCCCTCTACAGCGACACCTTCGCGCCGCGACTGCGTCGGGGCGCCGGCGTCGTGCCGGTGCAGCGGATGCCCTACCGCGCCGCCGACGCGCTGGCGGCGCTGGCCGGGGTGCGCACCCTCATCCTGGTCGGATCCCAGCCGCCCGTCGCGTTCTTCGCCTACCCCGGCCAACCCAGCGAGCTCACCCCGGACGGCACCGACCTGCTCACCCTGGCGCACCCGCACGAGGACGGTCCGGCCGCCCTCGAGGCGGTGGCCCGGGCACTCGGGCTCACCGAGACGTCCGCCGCCGTCGTGCAGCCGGCCCGGCACGGACCAGCGCAGCCGGAGAGCGGCGTCCTGGACGCCGTCCGGATCCACCAGGGGCTCGCCCGCCTGCTTCCGGAGGACGCCATCGTCAGCGACGAGGGCGTCACCGCCAGCTTCACCGGCTATCCGCAGCTGGCCGACGCCGCTCCGCACGACGTCGTGCAGCTCACCGGCGGCGCGATCGGCGACGGCCTGCCGGTCGCCACCGGGGCCGCCATCGCCGCCCCGCACCGGCCGGTCATCGTGATCGAGGGCGACGGCTCCGCCATGTACACCGTCCAGGCGTTGTGGACCCAGGCCCGGGAACGTCTCGACGTCACCACGATCATCGTCGCCAACAACTCCTACGCCGTGCTGGCCGACGAGCTCGACCGCGTCGGAGCGACCGCGGGGCCGTCGGCGTCCGCCGTTCTCGACCTGCACGACCCGGTCATCGACTGGGTCCGGCTGGCCGGCAGCATGGGGGTCGACGCGACCAGTGTGGCCGACGGCCCGGCGTTCGACGCCGCGCTCCGGGACGCCCTCGCCGCCCCCGGCCCGCACCTGATCGAGGCCCGCACCCGGTGACATAGCGGGGTCGCCCGAGCATGGACCCCGTCGGGCACGAGGATCCGATGATCTCCTGGCTGCCTCGATCGGGTGGCATCCACCGTAGTCGGCGTCCAGTTGGCCAGGTGTCCAGCCCGGTCGGTCGCACTCCGTCCGCGTTCCTATTTGTCAGTATCCGCACATGCCGCAGAACCCGGTGCTAGCTTGGTTATGGCGATGGTCTTTCGGAGGCTTTGGCTTCCGTTGGTTTGTCATTATTATGCCGCTCGGGGTCTCATGGGTGAGATTTCTTCGGGCCGTCGCCGGAAAGTCTAGGTATGGGGATGCGACGTGCGAGTTATTCTTAGTCGACCTCCTGCCTGGTGTGCGGACTCCTCATTTTCCGAGCGGCGTCCGAATGTGGGAATTCCGGTCCGATGACTCCGGCAACCGTGCCGATGACCGCGCCGCAGCAGGGAATCTATTTCGAATATCTGCGGCAGCCTTCGCCGGACTACCACCTGGTGCTCGATCTGGGGATCGAGCCGGGCCTGGGTGCGGGAATGCCCCGGGCCCTGGAGCAGGTGGTGCGTGAGCAGCCCGCGTTGCGGGCGATGGTGTTCCACGATCACGACGGCGGCCACTACCGCATCGCCGACGACGTCGCGATCCCGGTACGGACCCAGGATCTGCGGGGGAACCCGGGAGCCGTCGAGGGGATCGCGGAACTCCTCAGCAGCGAACCGTTCGACCTGCGGTCCGGGCCGCTCTGGCGGGTCGCGCTCTGCCATCTCGACGAGGAGGATCGGCTCGTCCTGGCCTGCCACCACCTGATCGCGGACGGACAGTCGCTCAGCCTGCTGGCCGGCCGACTGGTCGCGCTGGCCGCCGAGGAGCAGTCCACAGACGAGCCGGCCGATCAAGCCGAGCAGCCTGTCGCAGCTACCCCGGTCGACCCGGTTACGCCGGTCGACCCGGGATTCCTCGACTACCAGCGACGGCGGACGACGCCGCCGTCCGAGCGCAGGGCGGCGCGGCGGCGGGCGCACTGGGAGGCGAGCCTCGCAGGGCAGGAGGCGCCGGACCTCGCGCACTGGATGCGGCCGGCGCGATCGGATCCGGTCGACCTGCGGGAGCTCGGCGAGGAGCTTCGACTGCCGGTTCCGCAGCACCTCCGCGACCTGATCCGGGCAACCGCGCAGGCCGCCGAGGTGTCGGAATACGCGATGTACCTGTCCGGATTCGGGCTCCTGCTCGCCCGCTATGCGGACGCCGAACAGGTCTGTGTCGTGGTCCCGTTCGCGGATCGTCCCGGGCTGGAGCAGGAGGAGTCCGTCGGCTGCTTCCTGCACGCCCTGCCGGTGCGCATCGACGCCCAGCCCGACCGGAGCGTTCGCGACGTCCTTGGCCGGACGGCCCGATCGATCCTGCAGAGCTGGAAGTATCTCGACCACCCGGTCTACGCAATGCTGCACGACTATCCGGCGCTGCAGGGCGTCTACGACATCACCTTCATTCAGGATTCCTATCCCGCGCTGCCCGCCGGCGTGCGCGGCGTGCACCACCAGGCCCGAGTGCCGTTCGCCGGCCGATTCAGCGTGCTGATGGAACACCTGGGGGACCGGGCCGAATTGGTCTTCCAGTACAAGCCCAGCGCGCTCACCGAGGTTCAGGTCCGGCGGTTCGCGCAGCGATATCTCGACCTGTTGAGCCGGCTGCCGGAATCGCTCGACCGCACCGTCGCGGAGCTGTCGGCGATGCCCGAAGCGGAGACGCGTCAGCTGCGCGCCGAACTCGCCGACACCCATCACGCGGACTGGGATCCGGCACACCTGGGCACGCTGTTCCTGGACAAGACGTCGGCGGAACCGGCCGGCCCGGCCTGGTGTGACGAGCGCCGCGAGTACAGCAACGCCTGGGCCCACGACGCCGCGGTGCTGGTGCAGCGGCGGATCATCAACGCCACCGAGCGGCGCACTCCGGTGGCCGTCCAACTGCCCCGGACGGCCGGGCTGCTGGCCGCCGTGTTCGGCACCGTCATCGCCGGCCGCGCCTACGTCCCGATCCCCGAGGGCATCCCGGCCCGACGCCTGGAACAGATCCTGGCCGACGTGGGCGCCGAGGTCTTCCTGACCACCTCCGATTCCGAGGTCGTGCTTCCCCGCGGCGTGCGCAGGCTCGACCTGGACCGGTGGGACGAGTTCGCGGCACTCCGCGACGACGATCGGGTGGCGATCCGGGAGCATCCCGCGGACGCCGGCCGGCTCAGCGCCGACGACGTCCTCTACGTCGAATACACCTCCGGCTCGACAGGGGTGCCGAAGGGCGTCGTCATCCTGCATCGCAACATCCAGAACACCGCGCTGGACCTGGAGCGCCGCTTCCCGCTGCGCGCCGGCGACGTGTTCCTGCTGAAGACGTCCTTCACCTTCGACATCTTCGGCACCGAGATCTACGGCTGGCTCTTCGGGGCCGGCACGCTGGCGATCCTGCCGGCCGTGAAGCAGGGCGACGTCCTGGCCGTGCTGGAGGCGATCGAGAACTGGGGGATCACCCACGTCAACTTCGCGCCGACCATGCTGCGGGTGCTGCTGGACGCCGTCCGGACCGGATCGCGCCGCACCGCTCTCGCCGGGCTGCGGCACATCTTCTGCGGCGGCGAGGCGGTGACCCGCGACATCGTGGAACAGTTCTTCGCGCTGGACCTGGGCTGCTCGCTGGAGAACGTCTACGGGCCCACCGAGGCGTCCATGTGGGCGACCTGCGGGACGGTGACGGCGCAGGACGAGACGGCCATCGCACCCATCGGACGCCCGCTCAACGACTACCGGGTCTACGTGCTCGGCGCCGGCGACGTGCTGCTCGGCCCGGACCTGCCCGGCGAGATCTGCGTCGCCGGCGCCGGGGTTGCCGTCGGCTACCTCAACCGCGACGAACTGAACGCCCGGCACTTCGTGGACAACCCCTTCTACCGGCCGGCGGTGGACGCCGATCACCAGCGCCGGATGTACCGCACCGGGGATCGGGGCTTCCTCCGCGAGGACGGACGGTTCGCGTTCCTGCGCAGGATGGACCGCCAGGTGAAGATCGGCGGTGTCCGGATCGAGCTCGGCGAGGTCGAGCAGGCGCTGCACGGCGTGGACGAGGTCGTCGAGGCCGCGGCCGTGGTGCAGGACACCCCGGCCGGCGCCCGGCTGGTCGCCTTCTTCACCGCCGCCCGGACCGTCCCGGCCGACCGGCTGCGGGCGGCGCTCGGCGCGGTGCTGATGAAGAGCCACCTCCCGTCGCTCTTCGTCCAACTGGAGAAGCTGCCCACCTCGGCCGCCGGGAAACTGGACCGCCGGGCGTTGCTGGCCCTGCTCGCCGAGCGCGACGAGCAGCCGCCGGACGATGCCGCGGCGACCCGGCCCGCGACGCAGCCCGGCCCCGGTGCGCGGGGCGCGGCCG
>NZ_JASGDE010000168.1:0-8122 GCF_047607385.1 Micropruina sp. | reverse complement strand
TTGGTGGGCTGCGCGGGGGGCTCTTCCACGGTCTGTACCTTAAAAACAAACTAATTTGGGTGGCGCGCCCCTGTTGGGTGGTGGGGGGCCCCACGTCGCTATCAGACCCCAGAGCGAGGAGAACAATGACCTACCACCGCATCATGCTCAAACTGTCCGGCGAGATGTTCGGCGGCAGCCGCGGCATCGGCGTCGACCCCGATGTGGTGGCGAGCCTCGCCGGCCAGATCAAGGCGGTGGTAGAGGCAGGCATCCAGGTCGCGGTGGTGATCGGCGGCGGCAACTTCTTCCGCGGCGCCGAGCTCTCCGAGCGCGGCATGGACCGTGACCGGGCCGACTACATGGGCATGCTCGGCACCGTGATGAACTGCCTCGCGCTGCAGGACTTCTGCGAGAAGGCCGGGGTGCAGACCCGGGTGCAGACCGCGATCACCATGGGCCAGGTCGCCGAGCCCTACATTCCGCGCCGCGCCGAGCGGCACCTGGAGAAGGGCCGCGTGGTCATCTTCGGCGCCGGCTCCGGCATGCCGTACTTCTCCACCGACACCGTCGCGGCCCAGCGGGCGCTGGAGATCGGTGCCGACGTGCTGCTGATGGGCAAGCAGGGCACCGACGGCGTCTACGACTCCGACCCGAAGAAGAACCCGGACGCCCAGCGCTTCGACGAGCTCACCTACGACGACTACCTGGCCCGCGACCTCAAGGTGGCCGACGCCACCGCGATCAGCCTGGCTCGCGACAACAACCTGCCGATGATCTTCTTCGACCTCGGAGTGGAGGGCAACATCCTGCGGGTCGTGCAGGGTGAGAAGATCGGAACCACCGTCCACGCCTGAGCGAGCCACAACCACGAAAGGATCACGATGATCCCCGACATCATCAAGGATGCCGAGACCAAGATGAAGGGCGCGGTCGAGCACGCCCGCGAAGAATTCGCGGCGATCCGCACCGGACGCGCGCACCCGGCCATGTTCAACAAGCTGATGGTCGACTACTACGGTTCCCCGACCCCGCTGCAGCAGCTGGCCACCTTCCAGGTGCCGGAGGCCCGCACCGTGCTGATCAGCCCGTTCGACCGGCAGTCCATGTCCGGCATCGAGAAGGCGATCCGCGACTCCGACCTGGGCGTCAACCCCGCCAACGACGGCAACGTGATCCGCGTGGTGATGCCGCAGCTGTCCGAGGAGCGCCGCCGCGACTACATCAAGGTGGCCCGCACCAAGGCGGAGGAGAGCCGGGTGGCGGTCCGGAACATCCGCCGGCACGCCAACGATTCGGTGCACAAGCTGGTCAAGGACAAGGAAGTCGGCGAGGATGACGCCCGCGGCGCCGAGAAGCAGCTCGACGGCATCACCAAGAAGTACGTCGACGGCATCGACGAACTGCTGAAGTCCAAGGAAGCGGAATTGCTGGAAGTCTGATGGCGGGCGAGCAGGAGGCTTCGGCAGCCGACCCGGCAGTCCGGAGATCGCGCGCCGGTCGCGATCTTCCGGCCGCGATCGGGGTCGGCCTGGCCCTGGCGGCCACCGTGGTGCTCACCCTGCTCTACTGGCACTGGGGCTTCGTGCTGCTGGTGACCGCGATGCTCACCCTGGGCACCGTCGAGTTGCACGATGCGCTGAAGCGGATCGGGATGAACTCGGCGGTGATCCCGATCCTGGCCGGCACCGTCGCGGTGATCTGCGGCTCCTACGCCGCCGCCACCCAACAGGGGCCCGGCGCCCTGCCCTGGCATTCGGTGCTGCTCGGCTTCCTCGGCGCCACCACCTTGGCGGCGCTGATCTGGCGGATGCCGGGGGGTGCCGCCGGCTACGTCAAGGACGCCGCGGCCAGCCTGTTCACCATCGGCTACATCCCGCTGCTGGGCTCGTTCACCAGCCTGATCCTGGCCTCGCCGAACGGTGCGGCCAAGATGGCCACCATCCTGCTGGTGGTGATGGGCACCGACACCGGCGGCTACGCGGTCGGCGCCCGCTTCGGCAAGCATCCGATGGCGCCGCTGATCAGCCCGAAGAAGACCTGGGAGGGGATGGCCGGCTCGGTCATGCTGGCCACCGCGGTCTCCATCCCGCTCACCGTGTGGTGGCTGGGTTCGTCGTGGTGGGTGGGGCTGCTGCTGGCGCTCACCATCGTCGCGGCCGGCACCTGTGGCGACCTGATCGAGTCGCTGGTGAAACGCGACGTCGGCATCAAGGACATGTCGTCGTTCCTGCCCGGCCACGGCGGCGCCATGGACCGGCTGGATTCCATCCTGGTCGCCGCACCCGTTGCCTGGCTGATCCTGTACCTGCTGGTCCCGAACTGACGAGGGCGAACATCCGATGACCGACCAACCGACCCCGTCCGGCGACGGCCTGCGGCCCGACGAGATCAGCGCCTATTCGGCGCTGGAGGACCGGGTGCGCGCCGGAGCGACGGTGCCGTTGACGATGGCCGCGCCGCGGCGCGGCAAGCCGCCGCGGCATTGGCTCGACCTGGGCCGCGACGAGCGCCGGGACGCCGTGCGCGAGTTGGGCCTGCCGGCCTTCCGGGCCGACCAGATCTCCCGGCATGTCTTCGAGCACCTCGACCTCGACCCGTCCGGCTGGACCGATCTCCCCGCGGCCGACCGTGGCCGGGTGGCGGAGGCGTTCCTGCCGTCCCTGCTCACCTCGGTGCGACCGCTGTCCTGTGACGGTGGGACGACGCTGAAGACCTTGTGGCGGCTGTTCGACGGCTCCCTGATCGAGTCGGTGCTGATGCGCTACGGCGTGCCCGGCATCCGCTCGTCCGGGTCGGGGCGCAACCGGGCCACCCTGTGCATCTCGTCCCAGGCCGGCTGCGGCATGGCCTGCCCGTTCTGCGCCACTGGGCAGGGCGGGCTGCAGCGCAACCTGAGCGCCGCCGAGATCCTGGCCCAGGTGGTGGCCGGCGCCCGCGCTCTGCGCGACGGCGAGATCCCCGGCGGCCCCGGACGGGTGAACAACATCGTCTTCATGGGCATGGGCGAGCCGATGGCCAACTTCAAGGCGATCATGGCGACGATCCGGACGCTGACCGCGCCGGCACCGCACGGGCTGGGGATCAGCGCCCGCGGCATCACCGTCTCCACCGTCGGCCTGGTGCCCCGGATCAACCAGCTCGCCGAGGTGGGCATCCCGGTGACCCTGGCGGTCAGCCTGCACGCCCCGGACGACGAGCTGCGCGACGAGCTGTGCCCGATCAACACCCGCTGGAACGTGGCCGAACTGGTGGACGCCGCGCACCGCTACTTCCGGCTGACCAAGCGCCGGGTGTCCATCGAGTACGCCCTGATTCGCGACGTCAACGACTCCGTGGAGCGGGCCGAACTGCTCGCCGACGTGCTGCGCCGGGACGGCGGGCACGGCTGGGTGCACGTCAACCTGATCCCGCTCAACCCCACCCCGGGGTCGAAGTGGACGGCGTCCCGGCGCCGCGACGAGGCCGCCTTCGTCGCCGCCCTGGAACGCCGCGGGGTCGCGGTCACCGTCCGGGACACCCGGGGACGCGAGATCGACGGCGCCTGCGGCCAGCTGGCCGCCAGCGTCGCTGCCGAGTAGCAGCACCGCTGGTCGAGCTTGTCGAGACCCTGCTGTGCCGGCGCCACGGGTTTCGACAATCTCAACCAGCGGCGGGTCACGGCAGCTCGGTGGCGATCTCCTGCTCCAGCCGGTAGGCGTCCGGGCGGTAGCCGGTGTCCCGGTCGAAGACGCAGCCGCCGGCCACCGCGGCGTCCGCCGCCGGCCAGTCCGGGCCATCACCGGTGATCACCGCCAGCCAGGAGCGGTGGACGGCGGCGGAGAGGACGGGGTCGGCGGCCTCGCCGAGGGCCTCCAGGACGCCGTCCCCGGAACCCAGGTCCCAGGCGTAGGGCAGGTCGAAGCAGTGCGTGGCCCGGTGCAGCGACGGCGCGTGGTAGCGGAAGTCGTAGCTCCAGGTGTTCGCCGCGGCGCCGCCGTCCGCCCGGGCCCGCACCACCTTCGCCACCGATAGCCGGAACATCCGCAGCGCGGTGATCTGCGCCCGGGTGCTGTCGGTGCCGATCAGCTCCAGTTCGGCCCAGAACGGCGCCAGACCGGCCTCGGACGCGCCCAGCGCGGCGAAAGCGGCGTCGATCCCGGCCCGGTCGACGTCGTCCGGGGCGGATCCCGGGAACTCGTTGGCCGCCGAGCCGATCAGCAGCGCGCTGTCCCGGTGCACCCCGGCGCGCAGTCGCTGACCCAGTGGCAGCAAGGTGTCGCCGTCCACGACCGGCGCCAGGGCGAGCCCGGACAGCCGGGCCTCGGACGCCCCGAGCGAGCGCACATAGTCGGCCAGCGGTGCGGTCGGCTCGGCCAGTGCCGCACCGATCTCCTCCCGTTCGGCGTCCAGCAGCCGGTCGGCATCGACCCCGCGCCAATCGTCCAGGGTCAGGCCGGCCAGCCCCAGGCGTCCGGCGACCCGGGACGCCGCCGCCCGGGACTCCTCCGGGGTCAGGTCGATGACCACCGGGGAGGCGGCGATCGCGCCGCGGAACAGGCCGTCGGCACCCGGTGCGGCGAGCAGCGCCAGCACGCTGGCGGCACCGGCGGACTGCCCGCCGATGGTCACCCGGTCGGGGTCGCCGCCGAACCCGGCGATGTTGTCCCGCACCCAGCGCAGCGCGGCGAGCTGGTCCAGGAGGCCGCGGTTCACCGGTGCGCCGTCGATCCAGCCGAAGCCGTCGAAACCGAGCCGGTAGGAGATGCTGACGGTGACCACCCCGTCGCGGTTGAACGGCCCCCCGTCGTACCAGGGGCTGGACGGCGAGCCGGCGAAGAAGCCGCCGCCGTGGATCCAGACCAGCACCGGGAGCCGGGCCTGACGGTCGCCCGGCACCGGGGTGAACACGTTGACGTTGAGGGTGTCGTCGCCCGGGAAGGACGGCTCCGGGATGGTGGTCACCGGGCCGAATTGGCGCAGCTGCGGGGTGGCGCCGGGACGGGTGGCGTCCCGCACCCCGTCCCAGCGGGCCCGCGGCCGGGGCGCGGCGAACCGCAGCGCGCCGACCGGTGGTTCGGCGAACGGGATGCCCAGAAAGGCCGCCGAACCAGGCCGCTGGATGCCGCGGACAGAGCCGGACGAGGTGGCGACGACCGGGCCGGCGTCCGGTGAGAACGGCATGGAATCTCCTTGCACAAGGGCTGTCGTGCGGTGGGCGGCGATGCCTGCCCAGACAACCACGGTGGCAATACCCGGTCAAGAAGCACCGGGCCGCTGCACCGATGTGCGGGTCGGCTCCGGACCGTTTCCGGGTTGGCCCGCCGGCAGTACCCTGTGCCAATGCGCACGACCGCCGAGGATCCAGGCTTCGTGCTTGCACCTTCCCTGCTCGACGACCTGACCACCGGCATCCTCGCCGACGCCTCCGCCGAGCGGCTGCTGGTCCGGACGCCGCTGTCCGGCCGGCCGTTGGCGGAGATCCCGCTCTCCACGCCGTCCGACGTGGTCTGTGCCGTGCAGCGGGCCCGGGCCGCGCAGCGGGTGTGGAGTTCGCTGAAGCCGCAGCGCCGGGCCGCCATCGTGCTCGAGTTCCACGACCGGATGCTGGCCGGACGCGAGGAGTTGCTCGACCTGATCCAGCTGGAGACCGGCAAGACCAGGGCGAATGCCTTCGAGGAGCTCGCCGAGGTGGCCAACGTGGCCCGCTACTACGCTCGCAGCGCCGCCGAGCTGCTCGCCCCGCGGCGCCGCCGTGGGGTGCTGCCGGTGCTCGGCGCCGCCACCCAGACCCGGTTGCCGCGTGGCGTGGTCGGCATCGTCACCCCGTGGAACTACCCGTTCGGGCTGTCGCTGGGGGAGTCGATCGCGGCGCTGCTGGCCGGCAACGCCGTGCTGCTGCGGCCCGATCCGCGCACCGCGCTGTCCACGCTGTGGGGGCTGCGCCGGCTGCAGGCCGCCGGGCTGCCGGCCGCCGTGCTGCAGGTGGTCACCGGCGACGGCACCGTCGGCGACGCGGTGCTGCGGCAGGCCGACTACCTCAGCTTCACCGGCTCCACCCGGGTGGGACGCACCGTGGCGGCCCTGGCCGCGCAGCGGATGGTCGGCTGCCACCTGGAACTGGGCGGCAAGAACGCCTGCTACGTCCGCCACGACGCCCCGCTCGACCTGGCGGTGCAGCTCGCCGTGCGCGGCGCCTTCGCCGGCGCCGGGCAGGTCTGCGTGCACTCCGAACGGCTGCTGCTGCACCGCGACATCGCGGACGCCTTCCTGGAGAAATTCCTGGCCGCGGTGGCCGACCTGCGGCTCGGGGTGGGCCTGGACTACGGCCCCGACATGGGCTCGCTGCACGGTCCCGAGCAGTTGCACCGGGTCACCGAACACGTCGAGGACGCCCGCCGGCACGGCGCCCGGGTGCTGGCCGGTGGACGGCACCGTCCCGACATCGGCCCGTGGGTCTACGAGCCCACCGTGCTGGACGGGGTCACCGCGGCGATGGAGGTGCGTGACGCCGAGACCTTCGGCCCGGTGGTCAGCGTCTACCGGGTGGACGACGACGATGCCGCGATCCGTCTGATCAACGACTCCGACTACGGGTTGCACGCCACCGTGATCAGCGCCGACCGGGCCGCGGCCCGCCTGATCGCGCCGCGGCTGCGCACCGGCACGGTCAGCATCAACGAGACCCATCTGGCGTCCTGGGGCGCGGTCGGCGCCACCATGGGGGCGCGGGGGCTGTCCGGCACCGGCGGCCGGCACGGCACCGACGGGCTGCTCAAGTACACCGTCGCGCAGAGCGTCGCCGAGCAGCGGGCCGGTGTGCTCGGCGTCCGCGGAGCCGAACGGCAGCGCCGGTTCGCCGACTGGTTCAGCCGGTCGTTGACGGCGGCCCGGCGCTCCCGGCTGCGCTGATCGCGGCCAGGGCCTCCGCGGTGGAATCCACCAGGCTGATCGCGCCGGCCATCCGGCGTCCGGCGGCCAGGGCGTGCAGCAGCGGCCAGACCGGCACGACGTCTGTCCAGTACTCGGAGCCGACCAGCACCAGCGGGGTGATCGGCTCGCCGTCGGCGGCGTAGAAGTTGGGCGTGACGGCCTGGAACACCTCCTGCACGGTGCCGGCGGCGCCGGGCAGGTAGATCAGCCCGCCGCGGCAGACCCGCAGCAGCACGTCCTCGCGCAGTGCGTTGGTGAAGAATTTGGCGATCCGGGTGGCGAACAGGTTGGGCGGCTCGTGGCCGTAGAACCAGGTCGGGACGCCGAGCGACAGCCGGCCGCAGCCGTAGCGCCGGACGATCTGCTGTGCCGAACGGGCCCAGGCGGTGACGTCCACCGACCAGGACGCCGCGGCGGCCAGTTCGTCGATCGCGGCCCGCAGGTCGGCGTCCGATCCCTCGAAGGCGGCGCCCAGGTTGGCCGCCTCCATCGCGCCCGGGCCGCCGCCGGAGATCACCACATAGCCGTCGCCGGCCAGCCGGTGGGCCAACTCGGCGCTGGCCCGGTAGGGGCCCGAGCCGCGGTGCTGGGCGTGGCCGCCCATGATCCCGACGACGCGGCGGACGTCGGTGCCGGCCAGCTCCTGCTGCAGCGCCTCGGTGATCGAATGGTCGTGCAGCGCCGCGGCCAGGTCGGCCTCCAGCCCGCCGGGTCGCAGCTGCGCCGACTGCCAGCCGAAGATCGCGGCGTCCACCGTGGCGGGGTAGCCGTGCTCCAGACCCCGGTACAGCTCGTCGGCGGTGTACAGCTCGGGCCGGTACGGGTCGAACGGCAGGTCCGGCGGACGCGGGAAGACCAGCGCACCGTGCCGGGACAGGTGCGAGGCGTCCGCCGGACGCAGCGCGCAGCCGAGGAACACCGCCCCGGTGACGTCGGAGGACCGCAGCGCAGCCGAGCGTCCGGTCAGGTCGACCGACTGCACGAACACCCCGGCCAGCGAACCGCCGGAGCTCACCCGCGCGTCGAAATCAGCCAGGGACTCCAGGTCGATCCGCACCGGCTCAGCCTACGGCGTCGGCCTACTTAAGGAAGCGCTGATCAATCATGTCCCGGCTGCGGCGTCCCGGCGGGCGATCTGCGGCCCCCAGCTCTTGCGCCGTACGTCCAGTACGCCCACAAGATCTGGCGGCCGCAGCTCATCCCGCCGGGCACGTCCTCGCTCGGAACAGCA
>NZ_JASGDE010000167.1:0-10830 GCF_047607385.1 Micropruina sp. | reverse complement strand
GTCGAGACCGGGTCGGACGCGAGAGGTCTCGACAGGCTCGACCAGCGGGGTGCGGGTCAGATGCGGTTCGGGCGCGAGAGGTCTCGACACGCTCGACCAGCGGGGTGTGGATCAGCCGTTCACGTAGGCGGCCAGATGCTTACCGGTGAGCGTGGACGGCGCCGCGACCAGGTCGGCCGGGGTGCCCTGGAAGACGATCCGGCCGCCGTCGTGGCCGGCGCCCGGGCCGAGGTCGATGATCCAGTCGGCGTGCGCCATCACCGCCTGGTTGTGCTCCACCACGATCACCGATTTGCCCGCGTCGACCAGCCGGTCGAGCAGCCCGAGCAGGTTCTCCACGTCGGCTAGGTGCAGCCCGGTGGTGGGTTCGTCCAGCACGTAGGTGCCGCCCTTGGTGGACATGTGGGTGGCCAGCTTGAGTCGCTGCCGTTCGCCGCCGGACAAGGTGGTGAGCGGCTGGCCGAGGCTCAGGTAGCCGAGCCCGACGTCCGCCAGGCGTCCGAGGATGGCGGACGCCGCCGGCACCTTCGAGTCGCCGGAGCCGAAGAACGCGGCCGCCTCGGCCACCGGCATGGCCAGCACCTCGGCGATGGTGCGGCCGCCGAAGGTGTACTCCAGCACCGCCGGCTGGAACCGCTTGCCCTCGCAGGCCTCGCAGGTGGTCGACACCGTCGCCATCACCGACAGGTCGGTGAAGATCACCCCGGCGCCGTTGCAGGCCGGGCAGGCCCCCTCGGAGTTGGCGCTGAACAGCGCCGGCTTCACCTTGTTCGCGGTCGCGAACGCCTTGCGGATCGGGTCCAGCAGGCCGGTGTAGGTGGCCGGGTTGCTGCGCCGCGACCCGCGGATCGGGCTCTGGTCGACCGACACCACCCCGGCGGTGAGCGGGATCGACGAGTGCACCAGTGAGCTCTTGCCCGACCCGGCCACCCCGGTCACCACCACCAGCACGCCGAGCGGGATCTCGACGTCCACGTCCTGCAGGTTGTTGGCGGTGGCGCCCCGGATGCTGAGCGCGCCGGACGGCGTCCGCACAAACTCCTTGACCGACACCTTGTCGCCGAGGTGGCGTCCGGTGACGGTGTCACTGGTCCGCAGCCCCTCGACGGTGCCTTCGTAGCAGATCTGGCCGCCGGCCGATCCGGCGCCCGGCCCGAGGTCGACGACGTGGTCGGCGATCGCGATCGTCTCCGGCTCGTGCTCCACCACCAGCACCGTGTTGCCCTTGTCGCGCAGCTGCAGCAGCAGGTCGTTCATCCGCGCCACGTCGTGCGGGTGCAGCCCGGCGGTGGGCTCGTCGAACACGTAGGTGACGTCGGTCAGCGACGAACCCAGATGCCGGATCATCTTGGTGCGCTGCGCCTCGCCGCCGGACAGCGTCCCGGACGGACGGCTCAGCGACAGGTAGCCCAGCCCGATCTCGACGAACGAGTCCAGGGTGTCCCGCAGCCCCTCCAGCAGCGGGGCGACGGACGGCTCGTCGAGCCCGCGGATCCACGCGGCCAGGTCGGTGATCTGCATCGCGCAGGCGTCGGCGATGTTGATCCCCGCGATCCTGGACGAGCGCGCCTCCGGCGCCAGCCGGGTGCCCTCGCAGTCCGGGCAGTCGGTGAAGGTGACCGCCCGCTCCACGAAGGCCCGGATGTGTGGCTGCATGGCGTCCACGTCCTTGGCCAGCATCGACTTCTGGATCTTCGGGATCAGCCCCTCGTAGGTGACGTTGATGCCCTCGACCTTGATCCGGGTGGCCTCCTTGTAGAGCAGGTCGTGCAGTTCCCGCTTGGTGAAGCGCCTGATCGGCTTGTCCGGGTCGAAGAAGCCGCAGCTGCGGTAGATCCGCCCGTACCAGCCCTCCATCGAGTAGCCGGGCACCAGCAACGCACCCTCGTTGAGCGTCTTGTCCTCGTCGTAGAGGGCGGTGCGGTCGAATTCGGTGACGTTGCCGCGTCCCTCGCAGCGCGGGCACATGCCGCCCAAGATGCTGAACGACGCTTTCTCGGCGATGGTCTTCTCGCCGCGCTTGACGGTGACCGAACCGCCGCCGGACGCCGACGGCACGTTGAACGAGAACGCGTTGGGTGGCCCGATGTGGGGTTGCCCGAGCCGGCTGAACAGGATCCGCAGCAGCGCGTTGGCGTCGGTGACGGTGCCGACGGTGGAGCGCGGGTTGGCGCCGATCCGCTCCTGGTCGACGATGATCGCGGTGGTCAGCCCGTCCAGCAGGTCGACGTCCGGCCTGGCCAGGGTGGGCATGAAGCCCTGCACGAAGGCGCTGTAGGTCTCGTTGATCAGCCGCTGGCTCTCGGCGGCGATGGTGCCGAACACCAGCGAGCTCTTGCCCGAGCCGGAGACCCCGGTGAACACGGTCAGCCGACGCTTCGGGATCTCGACGCTGATGTCGCCGAGGTTGTTCTCGCGGGCGCCGTGCACCCGGATCAGATCGTGGCTGTCGGCGAGATGTCCTCCCCCAGTCGAGCTTGCCGAAGCCGAGCTTGTCGCGTGGGTTGAGCCTGTCGAAACCATCGTCGCTCCCGGGTGGTCAGGACGGCCGGGCGGCCATGGCTGACCACCCTAGTGCCGGTCGCTCCCAGCCCCGGTCACTCTCAGCCCTGGTCGACGTCCCCCACCAATGCGCGCAGCGCCGCGACATGCTGCAGATAGGCGAGCTTGCCGGACGCGGTCAGCCGCAGCCAGGTGCGCGGCCGGCCGAAGGGCTGGGGACGCTTCTCCAGCGCCACGTAGCCGGCGTCCGCCAGCACCTTCAACTGCTTGGACAGCAGCGAGGTGGAGATGCCCAGGGAGTCCTCCAACGCGCTGAACTCCAGTTCGCTCGCCGTCGCCAGCGCCGCGATCATCCGTAGCCGGGTCGGGAAATGGATCAGCTCGTCGAACCGCGGCGTGATCGGCTCCCAGTTCACAGCAGGTCGTACCTGTCGTAGTCGCCGGCGGCGAGCCGGCGTCCCTGATAGCGGTCCTCCCAGCGCAGCCAGGCAAGGATCCCGACCGCTCCGAAGAGGCCGCCGGCGATCGCGAACCAGAGCTGCCAGGCTGCGGGAACCTCCACCATTCGAAGCAGGGCGAGCGCGACGTACAGCACGGCGAACCGCCACATCCGGGCACCCAGCGCTCGCCGGTCGAAGACCTGACCCTGCCGCCGGACCACCTTTCGTTCGGCAACCAGGACGCCCGCGCAGCCGGCCACCAGGACGACGAGCGCCGCGATCACCTGACCGCCGAAGCCGAGCGTCACACCGATGCCGACCACCAGCGCGAGTGCGGCGTCCAACCAGAACGGACGCCGGGTGACCCGCACCGCGGCCCGACGGCTCTGCGCCACCTGGTCGAGGCTCGCCCGGGCCTCGGCCGGATCGGGAATGCCGTTGTCGGTCATAGCGCACCTCGCAGTTGGTTGCCTCTGGTTCAAGCATCACACTTGGTTGAACTAAAGGCAACCAACTATCGAGCTCCGGTGCCGCCCGGATTCAGTCGAGCAGGTCCGCGTACAGCGGCGTGCTCAGGTAGCGCTCGCCCCAGTCCGGGGTGACCACCACGATGGTCTTGCCGGCGTTGGCCGGATCGGCGGCCAGGTCGGCGGCGGCCCGCAGCGCCGCGCCGGAGGAGATGCCCAGTAGCAGGCCCTCCTCCTTGGCCACCCGCCGGGCCCATTCGATGGCGTCGTCGGAGGTGACCCTGATGATGCCGTCGATCACGCCGCGGTCCAGGATCGGCGGCACGAAGCCGGCGCTGATGCCCTGGATCTTGTGCGGCCCCTTCGGCTCGCCCGACAACACCGCCGACTCGGCGGCCTCGACGGCATAGATCTGGACGCTCGGCTTGCGCTCCTTCAGCACCTGGCCGACGCCGGTGATGGTGCCGCCGGTGCCCACCCCGGACACCACGATGTCCACCGCCCCCTCGGAATCGGCCCAGATCTCCTCGGCCGTGGTGCGGCGATGGACCTCGACGTTGGCGGCGTTCTCGAACTGACGCGCCAGGATCGCACCGGGAATGCTCGACGCGATCTCCTGGGCGCGCGCATTGGCACCCGGGACGCCGTCCGCGGCCGGGGTGAGCACCAGTTCGGCGCCCAGCGCCCGCAGCACCGCCCGGCGCTCCTTGGAGAAGGTCTCGGGCAGGGTGATGATCACCCGGTAGCCACGGCTGGCGCCGACCCAGGCCAGCGCGATGCCGGTGTTCCCCGAGGTGCCCTCGACGATGGTTCCGCCGGGCTGCAGCGAGCCGTCCGCCTCGGCGGCATCGATGATCGAGACACCGATCCGGTCCTTCACCGAGTTCGCGGGGTTGTAGTACTCGAGCTTGGCCAGCACGATCGCCTGGCTGTCGCCGTAGAGCCGGTTGATCTGGACCAGTGGGGTGCGGCCGATCAGTTCGGTCGCGTTCTTGAAGTAGGCCATCGGTTCTTTCCTCTCATGGTTGCGGTGGTCGATGGTGTCGGTGGTCGACGGGTGCGGGAGCGGGCCGGCGTCCGGTTGATCGGGAGGGAGCGGGAGGGAACCCTTCGGGCCGGACGCCCGGCGTCCAGACTCGGGTCGCGGCTGGATCACCGGCAGCTGCCGGGGAGATTCGTCGGACGCCGGTCAGGCCGCCAGCGGGGAGGGTGCGGTCGGGTCGCTCAACGACAGCGACAACACATTCGGCCGTCGACAAGGACCCCAGCGGGTACGACTCGTCCGGCGAACATGCCGAAATGGTAGCACCTTTGCCGAAGGGGTTCGCCGGGCCGTCGGAAGGTGGAGCCCGGTCGGCCGACCACCAGCCACGCATGGGATCTCTGGTCGCGTGACGACCCGCCGCCGCCGTCGATCAGCGACCGATTTCAGGGTCGTCCCGCCTCGGTCGCCTCAACGGCGTCCGGAATCGGTCGCCGGCTGACGACCATGAAGGGACGCGAAACGGCGCCCCCGCTATCGCGAGGGCGCCGTTCTCAATCAGTGGCGGAGGCGGCGGGATTTGAACCCGCGATGGGCGATAAACCCAAACCCGCTTAGCAGGCGGGCGCCATAGACCGGACTAGGCGACGCCTCCTCAGCCGAGGTCTGAGCGTACTCCAGCCGGGAGGGCTACGCCAAAGCCGCGTCCCGAAGCACCTCATCCGGTCCGCCTCGGGCAGAGCGTGTAGCCGCCGACGACGGCGGCCGACTCGCAGGCCCAGTTCTCGTCGATGGTGGCGAGCAGGTCGTCCGGCGCGCCCTTGCGGTGCAGCCAGTTCCGGTCCCAGACCAGCCAGCGCGCCTCGGGGTCGGTCAGGCAGCCGAGGCTCTCGGCGCGGGTCGCTGCCGAGACCAGCCGGTCGGCACCGTCTCGCTGCAGGAACAGCGCGGACGGGTAACGGCACCGGGTCGGGTTGCCGAGCAGGTAGCTGGTGTCCCCGAAGGCGAGGTAGGCGACCCGGGTGTCGGCGCCGACCAGCCGGTGGATCTGTTCGGCGTGCTCCAGTTCACCGCGCAGCGCGACGCCTTCCGCCCACGACGTCCGGCCGGCGGCCTTGAGGGTGAGCGACTCCGCCGAGACCGGGGTCTGGGTAGCCAGCATCGACACCAGCACCAACCCCGCCGCCCACACCGTCGACGCCGCCTCCGACCGGGTAGCGGGACGCCGCAGCGCGAGCCACTGCCCGGCCGCAAGGCCGAACGCCCAGCACCCGGTGACCAGGTAGAGGGCGATCCAGTGCTCGACCCGCCATGCCGCCGGCAGCACGAACAGCACCAGGGTCCACACCGACAGCACCAGCAACGGCCAACGCAACCCGGCCCGGGATCGTGCCACGGTGCGCACTGCCAGCACCGCGCTGAGCACCGCCACACCGATCCCGTGGTAGATGAAGTACTGGCCCTGATAGACGACGCCCAACGCGGTGAGGACGAGCCCGGCGCACGCCGTCCGGCCCTCGCCGCGCCGGACGCCGACGAAGTAGGCGGGCAGCAGGGTCACCACCGGCCAGCGCGCGGCCAGGTTCATCAGGTAGTGGCCCGCCGCCGTGGCGTTCTCCCAGGTCCACGGGTCGGGTTGCAGCGCGCGGATGTCGAGCAGCCAACCGATCTCGAACGGTGCCAGCCACCCGATCAGGCCGACGCCGAGCAGTCCCGCCGTGGCGGTCGCCAGGGTGGCGATCCATCCCCGGCGGTGGTCGATCGCCCACAGGATCAGCAGCGCCGCCGCAGCCATCGGCGCGGTGCTGATCTTGACCAACGCCGCCAGCGCCAGCAGCACCCCGGCGATGGCCCCGCCGAATCCGGGCCGCATGGTGAGCCCGGCACCGACCGCGGCCACCGCCAGCAGCGCCGCCATCCAGTCCGGCTCACCGGTCGCGGGTGCGGTGAACACCAGCGCCGCATAGACCGCCAGCGCATACGCCCAGGCCATCGAGCCGGTACGTCGACGCAGCCCGAGCCACAGCAGGGACGCCGCTGCCGCCGCCAACCCGGCAGCCACCAGTCGGAACCCCGCCTCGAAGACCCACACCCGCGTCCAGGACCCCGCCGGCCCGGCCTGCGAACTGGCCAGCTCCGGCAGCCAGGACTGGGCGGCGGAGAGCAACCGGAACACGATCGGACGGTGGGTGAAAGTCTCCGCCGCGGAATAGCCGGAGACCCGGACCACCCCCACCTCGTAACGGATGTTGCCGTTCACCAGATAACCCAGCGACGCGATCGTCCCCAGCGCCGCCGCGATGACCGGCCAGGTCACGGCGCGACCCCGCCCGAACCCTGCATGCATGCGTCAACCACCTGGCCGTGGACACCGAACGGCCAGTGAAGCCGTCCCCGATGAACGGCTCCCGACCGGCGCCCGTCCGTCGCCTGAACAGCGGGCGAGTAGATTCCGATCCGGCCGGGCGTCAACCCTCAACCCGGCGTTGGTTGGCGAACGAAGTCAACAACTACAATCGGCGTGTCTCAAGACCGGAACAGAGGATCGAATGACTGAACCCCAACGCGGCTTGCCCGAACCGCTGGAGGACGGAACGGACTCGGAAGCCGCGCCGCCTCGGCGTGCCGCGGACGCCGGACGGTTCCGTTGGTCGCTGGCCTGGACGGCGCTCGGCACCCTGATTCCGGGTCTGGGGCTGTGGCATGCCGGACGCCGGGTCGCCGGCGCCGTGGTGATGAGCGTGTTCGCCGCGATGCTGCTGGGACTGGTCTACCTGGGCACGGCCGGACGGGACCGGATCACCACCCTGGCCACCAACGTGGACGTCCTGAACGGTGTTGCGGTCGGCCTGCTGGTGCTGGCCGTGGTGTGGGTGACGATCATCGCCACCAGCCATCTGGCGTTGCGGCCGGCGAATCCGTCGGCGTCGCAGCGCGTGGCCGGCGGCATCCTGGTCGGGGTGCTGTCGCTGGCCGTCGCCGCACCGCTGGCGGTGAGTGCCGAGTTCTCGCGTTCCACCGCCGAGTTCCTGGGCACGGTCTTCTCCGACGACGAGCCGTCCGCCGACCCGACCACCTCGGGTGCTCCCGGGCCGACCAACCCCTGGGGCGACAAGGAACGGATCAACGTCCTGGTGCTGGGCGGCGACTCCGGCACCCACCGCGACCCGGCCCTGGGCCTGCGCGCCGACACCGTGATGGTGGCCTCGATCGACGTCCGCACCGGGGTCAGCACGCTGTTCTCACTGCCCCGGCAGACCGCGCGGATCCCGTTCCCGAAGGACTCGCCGCTGCACAAGTACTACCCCAACGGCTTCTACGACGGGTCCAACGGTGCGAACAGCGACTACTTCCTGAACGCGATGTACAACAACATCCCGCCTCGGATTCCCCGGAACCTGCTCGGCGACAAGGTGAAGAACCTGGGCGCCGAGGTGATGAAGGTGGGCGTCGGCGAGGCGCTCGGGCTGGGCAAGCTCGACTACTACGTGATCATCAACATGGACGGCTTCAAGCAGTTCATCAACGCCCTCGGCGGGGTCACGCTGAACGTGAATTACCGGATCCCGATCGGCGGCAAGACCACCGAGGGCGTTCCCCCGACGGGCTATATCGATCCGGGTCCGAATAAGCACCTCGACGGTCGGCTGGCGCTCTGGTACGCGCGTGGACGCTACGGCCTGACCACCGGCGACTACAGCCGGATGGAGCGGCAGCGCTGCGTGATCAACGCGGTGGTGCAGCAGGCGACCCCGCAGGCGGTGCTGACCAACTTCGAGAAGATCGCCTCGGCCGGCTCCAAGACGATCCAGACCGACATTCCGCGGCGGATGCTGCCGCAGATGATCGACCTGGCGCTGAAGGTGAAGAACACCAACCTGCACAGCGTGGTCTTCCAGCCCGGGGTGGCCGGCTGGGTCAGCTCGAACCCACCCTGGCCGGCGGTGCAACGCCGCGTCCAGCAGGCGCTGAAGGAGGCCGACAAGGCCGAGAGCGGCAAGACCGGCAGCCCGAGCGCGCCGACCAACTCGCCGAGTCAGTCCGCGACCGCCAAGCCGACCAAGTCGTCCTCGAGCAAGTCGGAGAACCTCAACGACTCCTGCGCCTACCACCCGCAGAAGTAGCGGACGGGGGCCGGCCCGACTTACAGCTGGCCGTGGTAGCCGCGACTGGCGTCCAGTCGCCGGGTCAGGTCACCGGTCAGATGCACCAGTTCGGCGGTCACCCCACGCTGGCTGACCAGCCGGACCCGGCGCTCCGCACCGTGGTGAATGGTCAGGGACGTCGGCGCCTGGGTCACCTTGGTGACGTCGGCCCAGCGTCCCTCCTCGCGCGAACCGGGTCCGGTGATCAGGTAGCCGTCGTCGGTGAACTCGACGACCACCCGCATCCGCCGCCAACTCACCGCGGCCGCGACCAGCAGGACGACGGCGGCCGCCAGCAGCACCCAGCCGATCACCCCGACCGCGGCCGGAGACTGCAGCGCCGTGGGCAGCACGATCAGGACGGCACCGACCACGGCCAGACCGGCCGCGACCGCCACGGCGCGCAGCGGCAACGGCGGAGTGAGCACATGGGTACGGGAGGACACGCGGCGAGGGTGGGATTCGAACCCACGGAGCGTTTCCGCTCGGCCGCTTTCAAGGCGGCTGCACTAGTCCACTATGCGACCTCGCCCGGGGCCAACATCCTAGTGGCCCCCTCCCCGCGCTCGCCTAACTATTTGCCGCTCGCCGAGTTCGGCGAGCGGCAAATAGTTAGGCGAGCGGTTGGTGCGAGCTGCCGGAATCGGAGCACCGCCGGCCCCGGAGTGCCAGGCTGGGAGTATGCGCGCAGTGGTGGCCGAGTCGTTCGGCGGTCCGGAGGTTCTGCATCTCGCCCAGGTACCCGTCCCCCCGCTCCGGCCCGGTGAGGTACTGGTCCGGGTGGCGGCGTCCGGGGTGAACCGGGCCGACCTGCTGCAACGCGAGGGACGCTACCCGCCGCCGCGCGGGGCCAGCGAGATCCTCGGACTGGAGGTCTCCGGCGTGATCGACACGGTGGGTGAAGAGGTCGCCGACTGGCAGCCCGGCGACGCGTGCGTGGCTCTGCTCACCGGCGGCGGCTACGCCGAATACGTCGCGGTGCCGGCCGGCCAGGTGATCCGTCCGCCGGCCGGGGTCGACCTGGTCACGGCGTCCGGACTGATCGAGGTGGCGGCCACCGTCACCTCGAACCTCAGCCTGGTCGGGCTGTCCGCGGGCGAGACCTTCCTGGCGCACGGCGGCACCGGCGGTATCGGCACGTTCGCGATCCAGTACGCGGTCGCGTCGGGTGCCCGGGTGTTCGCCACCGCCGGCAGCCGGCACAAGCGGGCACTGTGTCGCGAACTCGGCGCCACGGACGCCTTCGACTACCACCACGACTGGGTGGCCGCGCTGCGCCGGGCTACCGACCGGCACGGTGCCGACGTCATCCTGGACGTGATGGGCGCCAAATATCTGCCGCCCAATGTGGACGCCCTGGCCGCCGACGGACGCCTGGTGGTGATCGGCCTGCAGGGTGGCCGCACCGGCACCCTCGACCTGGGGAAACTCCTCGCCAAGCGGGCATCGGTAACCGCGACCGGGCTGCGCGGGCGTCCCGCCGCGCAGAAGGCGGCGATCTGCGCCGAGGTGGCCCGCACCGTCTGGCCGCTGGTCGAATCGGGCCGGATCAAGCCGGCGACCGAGACCCGCTTCCCCGCCGAGGACGCCGCCGCGGCCCACCGCCACCTGGCCTCCGGCGACGCAGTCGGCAAGCTGATCCTGACCTGGCGCTGACCGGGGACCGCCCGCCGGGGACGGTTCTCGGCGGTCGAAATTCGCACCTCGAGAACCGTCCCCAACCGTCGAAAATCGCACCTCGAGAACCGTCCCCGACGGTTCAGGAACGCCAGGTGTGCCAGAGCCGGGCGTATTCGCCGCCGAGTTCCAGCAGCTCGTGGTGCGAGCCGAGCTCGGCGATCCGTCCGTCGATCACCACGGCGATCCGGTCGGCGTCGTGGGCGGTGTGCAGCCGGTGCGCGATGGCGACCACCGTCCGGCCCTCCAGCAGGGCCGCCATCGACCCCTCCAGATGACGGGCGGTGCGCGGGTCGATCAGGGACGTCGCCTCGTCCAGCACCAGGGTGTGCGGGTCGGCGACCACCAGTCGGGCCAGCGCCACCTGCTGCGCCTGCGCCGGGGTGAGTTCGGTCCGGCCGTGCCCGAGCACGGTGTCCAACCCGTTCGGCAGCTTCTCCACCCAGCCCAGCGCGTCCACCGCCTGCAACGCGTCCACCACCGCGGCGTCGCCCTGCTCGGGGGTCAGCTGCTGGTCACGGGCCAGCACGATGTTGTCCCGCACCGTGCCGACGAAGACGTGGTGCTCCTGGGTGACCAGCGCCACCTCGGTGCGCAGTAGGTCGAGCGGGAGCTCC
>NZ_JASGDE010000166.1:0-4354 GCF_047607385.1 Micropruina sp. | reverse complement strand
GGCGGACATTCGGTCCACCCCGGCGATCGGGTGCGCCCGCATCCCCGAGTCGGTGCCCGCGTCCACCAGCACCAGCCACTCGTCGAGGTGGCGGCCGTCCCACGTCTCCGGTCGGCCGCCGCCGACCGCGACCACACGGCTGTGGCCGGGTCGTGCAGGACGGGGCTCGTCAGAGACTTCGACATCCCAATGCGTCGGCTCCCACACGACGCCGGTGCGCGTCGGGATCGGGGACTGCCAGGCGGCGTCTCGGGTCTGCACGCGGACCGTGCGGCCGCTCACCGGAGGGCCTCGACGTCCAAGCTCAGCGCGGCGATGAGGTCCGACGCCTGAGCCTTGGTCAGGTCGTCGGTGGACGCGGTCAGCGCGGCGAGGCGAGCATCCCAACGGATGCTCTCGTTGTCGGCGATCTTCGACACCCACTCGGCGGTGGCTGCGCGGCGGGCGGCCTTGACGGCCTTGCGGTCCTCGATGCTGACGTCCTCACCGCGGGCGATGCGATCGGAGATGGACAGGCCGGTAGCTTCGAGGTCTTCGAGGGCGTACGTCTCGGCCATTTCCTTGACGCCGAAGCTGGCGGCGAAGTCGGGCTTCGCAGCGTCGGCGAGGTAGGCGTAGTCAGCCTGGAGGCTGCGGATGTAGTCGATCTGCTTGGCGGTGGCGGCTTCGGCGCTCATGTCGTGGTCCCTTCTGGGTGGGTCTGGGGCTGTTCCCCTTGACCCGATAACTACAATCTACCCCCTAAAATAGGGGGCGTCAAGCGGCGTGGCGGAAATGGCCCCGCCCAGGCGTCGACACCCGAACCACGAACGCCAGCGCGCTACCCTAGACGGAGCTGCTGGCGGTTGGGCCGGGCGACGCACGTCGACCCGGAGGCACCCGGTGGCAGAGAAGATCCTCCCTTACGACCGATCGGTCGTCCCGCAGGAGACCGGCTACTGGTGCGGCCCCGCATCCACGCAGGTCGTCCTCAACTCCCGCGGCATCCGCGTCGCCGAATCAGACCTCGCCCGCGAGATCGGCACCACCGTCAACGGCACTGACTACATCGGACTCATCGAGAAGGTCCTCGACCGGCGGGTGCCCGCAGCCCAGTACACCAGCGTGTACATGCCGAACGACCCGCCCACCTCGGCGCAGAAAACCCGCCTGTGGGCAGACCTGCGGCGCTCGATCGACGCCGGATGGGGTGTCGTCGCCAACATCGTCGCGCCGCCGTCCAACTATCCGCGCGGCGTCAAGGGATCGCAGTCCCCGGCATACGGCGGCGGCACCGTCTTCCACTACATCCCGCTCATGGGCTACGACGACACCGCCCGCGCGGTGTGGGTCGCCGACAGCGGGTTCCGGCCGTTCGGCTACTGGGTCAGCTTCGACCAGCTCGCAACGCTGATCCCGCCGAAGGGCTACTGCTACGCCAACGTCAACGCACCGGCCGCTCCCAGCCCGGCGCCCACAGCACCATCCCTCATGCAGGACGTCCGCGCGCAGCTCTGCGGATCGAGCGTCGACTACCGCGGGTGGCCGCAGCTCGGCGGCCGAACCCTCACCGACGCGATCGCCGCCGTCCTCGACAAGCTCGGAGCTCGCTGATGGGCGCGCTCGGCGTCTACCGCGGCGCACCCGTCCAGCGCACCGGCGTCGGCCTGTGGAACAAGGACCTCACCACCATCCAGGCGGCCTGCGTCCACGACACCGAAGGCGGATACGAAGGCGCGATCGGCTGGATGGAGGCCCAGAAGAACGGCTCCTACCACCGCCTCCGCGCCCTCCTCGGCCAGGGCGCGCAACTCGTCCCGGAGACCAAGCAGGCGTGGTCGGCCATGACCACAGGCAACCGCATCGCCCTGCACGCCTGCCTCGAGGGCTACGCCCGCTGGACCCGCGCCGAATGGCTGGCCAAGGGCCGCGACGGCCTCGAAGGCCTCGCCCACGACCTCGCCGACTGGCACCGCCGCTACGGCATCCCGCTGATCCGCATCGGCCCGGCGGACCTGCGCGCCGGCCGCCGCGGCATCTGCACGCACGCCGACATCAGCGCCGCGTTCGGCGAGTCCGACCACACCGATCCCGGGTCCGGCTTCCCGCTGGACCTCGTCATCTCCCGCGCGAAAGAAATCGTCGCGGCCACCCAAGGAGACACCATGGCCCTGACCCCTGAGCAGGACATCAAGGCGCAGCTCACGGGCTCGCCCGAGGCCGGCAAGTACCCGGGCTGGAAGCAGCTCGGCGACCGCACCCTCGTCGACGCCGTCGCCGCGATCGGCGCCCAGTTGGGTATCCCCGGCTTCGTCGACCCGAAGGCCTCCAAGTGAGCGGGCCGTCGCCGCAGGTCCGGCAACGCTGCTACCTCATCCTGACCGCGGCACTCCCGATCCTCGTCGCCTACGGGGTGCTCGCCGACACCGACGTGTCGATGTGGCTGGCACTGGGCGCGGCGATCCTCGGGACCGGAGGATTCGCGGTCGCCGCCGTGCACACGCCGTCCGGACGTCACCGCAAGGACGACTGATGCGAATCCACCGGGGCCGGTGGGAACCGCTGATCCCCGAACGGTGGCGCACCGCGGTCGTCAGCATCATCCCCGTGTCGATGTTGATGATCGGCACGGACTACATGCTGTCGTCCGACACGGCCGCGCTCGCACAGATCGAACGCGCCGCACCGCTCCCGATGTGGGGGGCGGCGCTCGTGCTCGCCGGCTTGATGACGATCGGAGGGTTCGTCGGCCATTGGCGACACATCGCGATCGGCGGCCTGCACCTCGGCGGCGCACTCATGCTCACCCTCGGCGTCGGAATCGGCGTCGAAACAATGTCCTGGACCGGCGGTTTCCGGTGGGCCGGACTCTACGTACTGCTCGGTGCCGCGTCGTGGTGTGCCGCGTTCGGCTACTGGATGCAGGTCGAGCCTCCGGCCGATGAGGAGAGTTGATGGACCTCGACAACCCGCCCTTCGGGATGCCGTGGGTGCTGTGGATGCTGCTCGCGTTCGTCGGCGGTCCGGCCGGTGTGGCCGGCATCCTGTCCGAAGCCGCGGCGGCTCTGCCAGGTGTGTTCGGTGCTGCGGCGCGCTGGCGTCAGCGACGTCGCGTGGAGCGGCTGGAGGCGCTGACGAACCCCCCCAGCGCGCAGATCGACGACGCCGAGATCGCGCGCCTGGCCCGCCGGTACGATCAGCTCGCCGCTGACGCTGAACGCGACCGCGCTGACCACCGCGCCGAAATGGACGAGGTCCGCGCTGAGGTCGCCGCGCTGCGGGACTCGCTGACCGTCGCCAACTCGAGGCTGTGGGCGGCGATCGGCTATGTGCGCGTCCTGGTCGACGCGATCCGCCGCATTGACCCTGACCATCCGATTCCCGATCCTCCGGACAAGCTCCGGGACCTGATCTGACGGTCCGCAAGCCCTGACACTTGACCCGTAGGCGAGGGTACAGTGCCGGATATGACTCGTACCCCCGAAGTGTCAGAGTGAGCCGCCACTACGGATGGCGGGCCGACGGCACCGTCATTGACGCCGAAGCCGCCCAGATTCGCCGCATAGCCCAGTGGATCGCCGACGGGGGCACCATCGCCGCCCTCATCCGCGACCTCAACACCGACCACGTGCCCACCGCGACCGGCGGCACCTGGTCACGCGCCAGCATCACCCGCACCCTGCGACGCCCCCGCATGATCGGCGACGACCACTACGCCCCAATCCTCGACCGCCCCCTCTGGGACAAGGTCATGGCCGTCCTCACCGACCCCGCCCGGCAGCGGTTCGTGTCCAAAGACACACCACGACCATCCGTCGCCGCCGGCATCCTCCGATGCTCGGTGTGCGCGTCCACGATGTTCCGCGCCGGCCGGGACTGGGCGTGCGACAACCGGGACTGTCCGGCGCGCCCGCATGTGCGGGTCGACCCGGTGGAGGTGGAGATCTCTGAGCGCGTCCTGACGCGTATCACTTCCGAGGCGTGGCTGGCCGAGCTGCGGCGTGCCGTCGACCGCGGCCGCGACCACTACCTGTGGATGCGGGACACGGCCGCCGACCGGATGCAGGCCCTCGCCGAAGCGTTCGGCGCCGGCGGCACCGAGCGGGCGGCTCTTGATGCGGGGCTCGCTGCGGCGCGCGGCGTGATCGCCGAAGCGGACCACGGGCTCGCATTCCTCGACGCCGCCGGCAGCCTCGCCGACCTCTCGGATGCTCAGGTCGTCGAGTGGTGGGCGGACGCCCCGGTCACGGCCCGCCACGACGTCGTGAAAGCCGTCGTCGACCGGATCGACGTGACCCCGCCAGCCGCGGGCAGAGGTGTCGCGGACCGCCTGGTGTGGCACTGGCGCTGAGATTCAATGGTGGGGAAATTGTGG
>NZ_JASGDE010000165.1:0-17259 GCF_047607385.1 Micropruina sp. | reverse complement strand
GGGGCCGGTGCGCGGCGCGCGGAGGTGCGGTGCCGGGGGAACTCAGCCGGCCAGCACGGCGTCCCGCAGCACGCTCAGCGGGAGCGAGCCGAGGTTCAGCGCCTTGGTGTGGAAGTCCTTGAGCGAGAAGGCGTCGCCGGCTTGTTGCTGGGCCTCGGCCCGCAGCTGCTCCCAGAGCCGCTGCCCGATCTTGTACGACGGCGCCTGACCCGGCCAGCCCAGGTAGCGGTTCAGTTCGAAGCGCAGGAACTGGGGGTCCATGTTCACGTTGGCGCGCAGCAGATCCCAGGCCTTCTCGGCGTCCCAGGTGCCGCCGCCCCACTGCTTGGGTGCCGGCTTGCCGAGATGGACGCCGATGTCGAGCACCACCCGGGTGGCCCGCATCCGTTGCCCGTCCAGCAGCCCCAGCTTGTCGCCCAGGTCGTCCATGTAGCCGAACTCTTCCATCAGCCGCTCGGCGTACAGGGCCCAGCCCTCGCCGTGGCCGGAGACCCAGCAGACCAGTCGGCGCCACAGGTTGAGCTGGTCGCGGTTGTGCACCGCCTGACCGATCTGCAGGTGATGACCGGGGACGCCCTCGTGGTAGACGGTGGTCTTCTCCCGCCAGGTGTTGAACTCCTCCACGCCAGGCGGCACCGACCACCACATCCGTCCGGCCCGGGAGAAGTCGTCGGAGGGTCCGGTGTAGTAGATGCCGCCGTTCTGCGTCGGCGCGATCATGCACTCGATCCGCTGCACCTCGCGGGGGATGTCGAAGTGCACCCCGTTGAGCTGCTGGATCGCTTCGTCGGCGGTGGCCTGCATCCAGGCCTGCAGCGCCGCCGTGCCGGCCAGCGTGCGCGCCGGATCGCGGTCCAGCCTCGCGACCGCGTCATCGATGCCGGCGCCCGCGCCGGCGATCGCCTCGACCACCGCGTCCTGCTCGGCGGAGACCCGGGCCAGCTCGTCCAGGCCCCACTCGTAGGTCTCGTCCAGGTCGACCTCCGCGCCCAGGAACACCCGCGACCAGAGCTGGTAGCGCTCCCGCCCGGCGGCGTCGGCCGCCGGCGCCTGCGGCTCCAGCTCGCGCAGGAACTGCTCCAGCGTCCCGTACGCCTCCGCGGCGGCGGCGCCGGTCCGCTCCAGCTCGCCGCTCAGCGACGCGGGCTGCTCGGCCTCGCGGTGGAAGGTGGCGAAGAACGAGGTGGCCGGGTCGGCCAGCTCGGCGGCCTGCTTGATGCCCTCCTGCACCTGCAGCAGCGGCGCCACGTCCCCACGCCGGACGCCTTCGCGCAGGCAGGCCAGATAGCCGTCGACGGCCTGCGGGATGCCGGCCAGCCGGGAGGCGATGTTGGACCAGTGTTCGTCGGTGTCGGTGGGCATCACGTCGAACACGTCGCGGAAGTTCTGCAGCGGCGAGGCGATGTTGTTCAGGTCGCGGAAGTGCTCCCCGGCCGCATGCAATTCACGCTCCAGCCCGAGCCGCTCCCGCATCGCCGCCACGGTGACCCGGTCGATCTCGTCGTGCGGGGTCACCGCGTCCAGGGCGGCCAGCGTGTCGCGGGCCAGGGCGTCGCGGGCATCGTGGAAGTCGGGCCCGGCCTCGCTCATCCGGTGGTCGTAGCCGGCGAGCCCGATCGCGGTGGCGAACACCGGGTCGAGGTCGGCGACGGCGAGGGTGTAGGCGTCGGCGAGGGCGTCCACGTCGCTGGGTTCACGAGTACTCACTCGTGCGACCCTACTCCCGGGGTTCGGACGCCCACAGCCGCCGCGTCTACACTGCTCCGTTTGATGACGAAACTCGCCTCACGTGCACCGTTGCGGCAGGACATCCAGGGGCTGCGATTCGTCGCCGTGCTGCTGGTCGTCGTCTATCACGTGTGGCTCGACCGGGTGTCCGGCGGCGTGGACATCTTCCTCGTCCTGTCCGCGTACTTCCTGACGTCGTCGTTCGCCCGCAAGCTGGACGACGGGCGTCCGCTCGGCCTGGTCGGGTACTGGACGCGCACCTTCGCCCGGATCGTGCCACTGGCGACGCTGACCATCCTGGCGGTGGTGGTGACCGCGCAGTGGCTGATGCCGATCGCGGTCTGGCCCGACGTGCAGCAGCAGGCCATCGCCAGCGCGCTGTACGTGCAGAACTGGTGGCTGGCCGCCAACGACGTCAACTACTACGGCGGGTCGCCGATTCCGCTGCAACATTTCTGGTCGTTGTCGATTCAGGGGACGATCTTCCTGACCTGGCCGTTGGTGATCGGTGCCGTCGCGTTGCTCGTCCGGCGCTGGCCGCGGCTGTCCGCCCGCCGGCTGCTGGCCGGCGCGTTCGGTGCCATCTTCGTCGCCTCGCTGGCCTGGTCGGTGTGGATCACCGCCACCGATCAGGCGTTCGCCTACTTCGACACCCGGGCCCGGCTGTGGGAGTTCGCCTTCGGCTCGCTGCTGGCCCTGGTCGCCAGCCGTCGCGGCAGCATCGGCGTCCCCGGGGCGCGGTGGCGCACCGTGCTGGGCTGGGCCGGGCTGGCGACGATCCTGCTGGTCGGCGTGGTGGTCAACGTCCGGGACGCCTTCCCGGGCTGGATCGCGCTGCTGCCGCTGGCCGCGGCGGCCTCGATCGTGCTGGTCGGCGACGACCCCGGACCGTGGAGCGTCGGACGGCTGCTCGGCCACCGCTGGATCGCCGGGCTGGGCAACGCGTCCTACGCGCTGTACCTGGTGCACTGGCCGATCCTGATCGGTTACGTGGTCTCCATCGAGAGTGACCAGCCCGACCTGCTCGCCGGCGGGGTGATCATCGTCGTCTCGCTCGGGCTGGCGATCCTGCTGCACCGCTTCGTCGAACTGCCGCTGCGGAACCGGACGTCGCACTGGCGGCCCTGGCGCGACGCCCTGCTGGTGGCGTTGTGCATCGCCCTGGTGCTGGGCGGGGTGGCCGGCTGGCGGCAGCTGATCAGCGCGCAGGCCGAACAGGCCCGGCTGGAGCAGCAGGCCCAGGTCGAGCAGGAACGGCAGCGGGTGCTGGCCGAGCATCCCGGGGCCCGGGTGCTGGACGCCGCCTTCAAGTCCCAGGCGCAGCCCACCGAGCCGCCGATCCCGACGATCGCCGACATCCCCTACCAGTGGGCGCTGGCCGGGCCGGCCTGCCCGGCCGGCTGGAAGCTGCCCGGCAAGGCGCAGCAGCAGTGCCAGGTGCTGACCGATCCCAGCCTGGACGACGCCGGCGCGGGCGGCGCGACGTCGGCGTCCCAGCTGCCGCTGCAGGTCGATCCGGGGGTGACCCGGGTGCTGCTGGTCGGCAACTCCCACGTCCAGCACTGGTCCACCGCGATCCGCGAGATCGGACGCCAGCGCGGCTGGCAGGTGCTGCTGATCTATGAGCAGAACTGCTATCTGGCGCCGTCCGGTGACCCGATCAACGAGGTGGAGAAGTGCGCGACCTTCTGGCCGGACGTCTTCGACGCGATCGAGCCGCTCGATCCGGGCCTGGTGATCACCGTCGGCACGAAATCCGAGGACGACGGTGAGACCGTGCTGAAGGCGGGCATGGACCTGCTCGCCGAACACGTGAAGCCCGGACGGACGGTGATCGCGATGCGCGACACCCCCCGCTTCGAGGTCGGACTGACCCAGTGCGACGCCGCCCGGGTCGAGGGTGATCCACCCTGTGAGTCGGGGCATCCGATCCTTGAGACGCCCAATCCACTGATTCCGCTGGTCAAACGGGTGAAGGGGTTGAACACCCTGGACATGTCGGAGTTGGCTTGCCCCGAGCGGCTCTGCGTGCCCACGATCGGGAATGTGAGAGTGTGGATGGACCAGCATCACCTGACCAGGGACTATGTCGAGACCACGACCGACCTGGTTCGAACGAGGTTGATGCAGGCGATCGAAAGGGCGTGACAATGGAGATCTGGGCGCATCGAGGAGCCAGCGCACGGCAACCGGAGAACACGATCGCCGCCTTCGCCGCCGCAATGGACGCCGGCGCCGACGGCGTCGAACTCGACGTGCAGTTGACCTCCGACGGGGTGCCGGTGGTGATCCACGACGAGAAGGTGGATCGCACCCACGACGGCACCGGCTGGGTCTCCAGCTTCAGCTGCGCCCAGCTGCAGAAGCTGCGTTCCCTGGTCAAGCCCAAGGGCGATCCGGCGATCACCCGGATCCCGACGCTGGCCGAGGTGCTCGACCTGATCGCCCCCGGCCGGCAACAGATCAACATCGAGCTGAAGAACAGCGTCAAACCGTACAAGGGCCTGGAGACGAAGGTGCTGGCGCTGATCGGCGAGCGCAAGCTCGCCGACCGGGTGGTGCTGTCGTCGTTCAACCACTACTCGCTGCAGCGGCTCCGGGAGCGCGGCTGGACCGGCGAACTTGCCGCGGTGCACGACGGCATGCTGCGCGAGCCCTGGCGGTACTTCCGGGAACTGGACGTGCAGGCCGTCCACCCGCCCCGGCACGTGCTGATGGTGCCGGGATTCGTCACCCGGGCGCATCGGGCCGGCTTCAAGGTGCGGGTCTGGACGGTGAACAAGTCGGCGCAACGTCAGCGCTGTGCCCGGCTCGGGGTGGACGGCATCTTCACCGATGTGGTGAAGCCGGGGCCCAACTGGTAGCGACGGCAGGGACGTACCTGAGAGCCTGAACGGCATGAGCAGCCCGTGGCGACCGGAACTCTGGGACGAGGTTCCCGGCTTCGACTTCACCGACATCACCTACCACCGGGCGAAGGCGGTGCCCGCCGTCCGGATCGCCTTCGACCGCCCCGAGGTGCGCAACGCGTTCCGCCCGCAGACCGTGGACGAGCTGTACACCGCGCTGGACCACGCCCGGCAGTCCGCGGACGTCGGCTGTGTGCTGCTGACCGGCAACGGCCCCTCGGCCAAGGACGGCGGCTGGGCGTTCTGCTCCGGCGGCGACCAGCGGATCCGGGGCCGCTCCGGCTACCAGTACGCCGAGGGTGAGACGTCCGACACCGTGGACGCCCGGCGGGTCCAGGCCGAGGGTGGCCGGCTGCACATCCTCGAGGTGCAGCGGCTGATCCGGTTCATGCCGAAAGTGGTGATCGCCCTGGTCAACGGCTGGGCGGCCGGCGGTGGGCATTCGCTGCACGTGGTCTGCGACCTCACCCTGGCCTCGGCCGAGCACGCCCGGTTCAAGCAGACCGACGCCGACGTCGGGTCCTTCGACGCCGGTTTCGGGTCGGCCTACCTGGCCCGCCAGGTGGGCCAGAAGATCGCCCGGGAGATCTTCTTCCTGGGCCAGACCTACGACGCCCAGCGCGGCTACGAGATGGGGACGGTGAACAAGGTCGTGCCGCACGCCGACCTGGAGGACGAGGGGCTGGCCTGGGCCGAGCTGGTCTGTGGCAAGTCGCCGACCGCGCAGCGGATGCTGAAGTTCGCCTTCAACGCGATCGACGACGGCCTGATCGGCCAGCAGGTGTTCGCCGGCGAGACCACCCGGCTGGCCTATATGACCGACGAGGCGGTGGAGGGCCGGGACTCCTTCCTGGAGAAGCGGCGTCCGGACTGGTCGCGGTTCCCGTACTACTTCTGAAGCGGGGACTGCTAGCAGCGGTGGTAGCATCAAGGCATGCCCGCGCTCCACGTCCGTGACGTCTCTGAGGAGACGGTTGCCGCGTTGCGGCGACGGGCCGCGCGGCGGGGTCACTCCATGCAGCAGGAACTGCGGGAGGCGCTCGACAAGGCCGCTGCCGAGCCGGCGCCCGGAAGGCGTCCGAGGCCCTTGAACCTTCGAACCGTGGACACCGGTCGCACCGAGGCGTTCGATCGCGCCGACTTCTATGGCGACGACGAGCGCTGATCCGGCGGCGCTGGTACTGGTCGACACCAACGTCCTGCTCGCCGCGACGGACCGGGCCCGAGCGGCCCATCCGGCCGCCCTGCGATTCCTCAACGAAGACGGCCGGCGCCTGGCGCTGACCCCTCAGATCGTGCGCGAGTACCTTGCGGTGGCGACGCGCTCGGTCGAGGCCAACGGCCTCGGCCTGTCGTCCGCGGACGCCCTGAGCAACCTCACCCAGTTCATCGACGACCTGCAGATCCTCGCTGAGGACGCCGCCACCACGGCGAGGTTGATGGAGCTGATCGGCCGCGGCCTGGCCTCGGGCAAGCAGGTACACGACGCGAACCTCGTCGCCGTGGCGATCGCTCACAACGCCGACGTGATCGTCACCGACAACACCCGGCACTTCGCCCGGTTCTCGGACCTGATCGCGGTGGAGAGCCTGGCCGATCCGACGTGAATCTCGGTCAGTGCGGCAGGGTGACCTTCACCGGTAGCCGGAGCGTGCTCGCCGGTGCCGGCGACTGCCCGTCCAGTTCCTCCGACAGCAGCTCCATGGCGGCCGCGCCGAGCGCGCTGCCGTCCACGTCGATGGCGGGCGTCCACTCGTCCTGGACAGCAGCGTTGACCAGGCTCTCGGTGGTGACCAGCAGGTCCTGCGGCGCGTTGACCCCGCGGGCCCGCAGTGCGAAGACCAGACCCAGCCCGATCTGGGTGGCGTAGGGGATCGCGACGCTGGCTCCGCAGGCCAGCACCTCGGCGGCGGTCTGGGCGCCGGCCGCGAAGGTGGGCGGCAGCGGGCCGAAGACGGTGAGCTCGGCCCGTCCGGAGGTCCGCTCCGCGATCGCCCGGCTGCGCTGGGCGTCCTGCCAGGAGCCCTGCGGCCCGCCCAGGTAGGCGATCGAGCGGTGGCCGGCCGCGACCAGATGGCCGGCCAGCTCGCCGAAGGCGCCGGCGGCGTCCGCGACCACCGACCGGACGCCGGCGATCTCGCGGTCGACCAGCACCGAGGGACGGATCCGGCAGGCCTCCCGGACCCGCTCGTCCGGGCCGGTCGGCGCGGCCACGATCACGCCGTCGACCTGCCGGGCCAGCCGCTCCAGGTCGCGCAGCTGGGCGTCGGTCTGCAGCGGGTTGGCCGCGATGGTCAGCTGGCGTTGCTGCGCCTCGGCGCGCTGCTGGGCGCCGACGATGATCGGGGTGAAGAAGTGGTTGTCGAGGGTGGGGACGACGATCGCGACGATGCCGGTGCGGCCCTTGGCCAGTCCGCTGGCCGCCCGGTTCATCACGAAATTCAGCTCGCGGGCGGCCGCGCGGACCCGTTCGGCGGTCGCCGGCGCCACCAGTTCCGGACGACTGAGCGCGCGGGAGGCGGTCGAGGTGGAGACGCCGACGTGGGCGGCGACGTCCGACAGCGTGGCCACGGCCCTCCTTCAGTCGTGTCCGCGGGAACTCCCGCACGGTCGAGCTTGTTGCCTTCGACCGGTGTTGCCGGCCAACCCGGGCAGTTGTTACCCGTTTGTAACACGGGGAGGTACTTTGCGTGCGGTCGGGCCGGATAGCTTTCCTGCAAACGTTTGTGCAAGCGATTGCAGGCCCGCCGTGTGCTCGGCGACGACCCCGAAGGAGCGTGATGAGAACCCGTGCCGGCCTGCTTCTCGTACCCGGCCTGATCGTGCTCGTGGTCGGCCTGATCGTCCCGGCGATCAGCATGCTGTTCTTCCCGCGCCGCTCCGGCCCGGCCGAGGTGCTGGCCGCGTTCGGCGGCTTCTTCACCGACCCGTTCATGCTCAGCATCCTGTGGCGGACGGTGTGGATCGGCCTGGTGGTCACCGGGCTGTGCGTCGCCATCGGCTTCCCGATCGCCTACATGCTGGCCCGCAGCGGCTCCCGCTGGGTGGGCATGTGGCTGGCGCTGGCGATCTTCCCGCTGCTGCTCAGCAACGTGGTGCGGACCTTCGGCTGGCTGGTGGTGCTCGGCTCGCAGGGGGTCCTGGGCCGGCTGCTGATGGCGCTGCACCTGGTCGAGAAGCCGCCGCAGCTGCTGGCCAGCGAGTTCGCCATCGTGCTCGGCCTGATCCAGCTCTTCCTGCCGCTGGCGATCATCTCCAGCTATTCCGCGATCGCGCAGGTGGACGCCACCCTCGACGAGGCCGCCCGCAGCCTGGGCGCCGGACCGATCCGCACCTTCTGGAGCGTGGTCGTGCCGCTCTCGCTGCCCGGTGTGATCGTCGCCGCGACCCTGGTCTTCGCCGGTGCGGTGACGGCTTACACCACCCCGTTCCTACTGGGCGGGTCGAGCGACAAGATGCTCTCCACCCAGCTCTTCTACTACACCGACACCAATGTCGACTGGACGATGGCCGGAGCCGTCGCGCTGGTCATGACGATCCTGGTCTTCGCCGTCGCGTCGCTGTCCAGCGCGGCCGGCCGGTTGGGGAGGACGCAGTGAAGAACCGTCACCCGTTCGCCCTGGTCCTGGCCGTGATCGGCTACACGATCATGATCGTGCCGATCTTCTTCGTGATCGCGATCTCGTTCAACGCCGGCGACACCCTCACCTTCCCGCCGGACGCCGTCTCGCTGCGCTGGTTCGGTGCCGCACTGGCCCACGAGCGATTCACCAACGCCCTGGTGACCAGCCTGATCGTGGCGATCGTCGCCACCTTCTTCGGCCTGCTCCTGGGGGTTCCTGCGGCGCTGGCGCTGGCGCGCAGCAGTTTCCGCGGCAAGTCCGCGATCCAGAACGTGTTCTTCTCCCCGCTGATCATTCCCGAACTGGTGCTGGGCGCCGCGCTCTACCAGCAGCTGGCCATCCCGCTGCGGCTGCAGAACTACCTGCCGGTGCTGATCCTGGGCCACACCATCCTGATGCTGCCCTACGCCGTCCGGGTCACCGGGGCGTCGCTGGCCAATATGGACGGCCAGGCGGAGGAGGCCGCCCGGATGCTCGGGGCGTCCCCGGTGCGGGCCTTCTTCGACGTCACCCTGCCGATGCTGCGGCCCGGCATCTTCTCCGCGGCGCTGCTGTCGTTCATCACCTCGTTCAACAACGTGCCGCTGTCGCTGCTGCTCACCAAGGGCAGCACCACGCTGCCGATCGAGATGCTCGACTACGTCTCCCAGGGCATCGACCCGATGATCGCCGCGATGTCCACCCTCGTCCTGGCCGGCACCGTGGTGATCGCCTTCATCGCCGAGCGGACCGTCGGCTTCGCCCAGATCTTCGGAGGGATCAACAAATGACCGTCCCAGCGGCTCAGTTCGTGCACGTCACCCAGACCTTCGGCGACGTGGTCGCCGTCGACGACATCAGCCTCGACATCGAGCAGGGCAAGCTGACCACGCTGCTCGGACCGAGCGGCTGCGGCAAGACCACCTCGCTGCGGATGCTGGCCGGTTTCAGCAGGCCCACCGCGGGGCAGATCTTCATCGAGGGCGAGGAATGCACCCGGCTGCCACCGGAGAAGCGCGGCCTCGGCATGGTCTTCCAGCAGTACGCGCTGTTCCCGCACATGACGGTGCGCGACAACGTCGGCTACGGCCTCAAGCTGCGCAAGGTTCCGGCGTCCGAACTCCGGCAACGGGTGGACGAGGCGCTGGAGCTGGTCGGGCTGACCTCGCAGGCCGACAAGCGACCGCGGCAGATGTCCGGCGGTCAGCAGCAGCGGGTCGCGCTGGCCCGGGCGATCGCGATCCGGCCCCGGCTGCTGCTGCTCGACGAGCCGCTGTCGGCGCTGGACGCCCGGCTGCGGGTCGAGATGCGCGCCGAGCTGCGCCGCATCCAGGCCGAGACCGGGCTGTGCGTCGTGCTGGTCACCCACGACCAGGACGAGGCGCTGGAGCTGTCCGACCAGATGGTGGTGATGCGGGCCGGGAAGATCGAGCAGGCCGGCACGCCGCAGCAGGTGTTCAGCGCTCCGACCAGCCGATTCGTCGCGGAATTCCTCGGCTACGAGAACTTCCTCACCCTCGCCGACGGGCAGCGCGCCGCCGTCCGTCCGGAACGGCTTGCGCTCGGCTCGCCCGGCGACGCCACGTCCGCGGGGGTGCTGCGGCTGGACGGCCTGGTCACCGACGTCGCCTACCGCGGCGTCGATCTGCTGGTCACCAGCGAGGTCACCGACCCGGCCGGCCAGCGCGTCCGGCTGGTCGCCGACATCCGCGGCGCCGGCGCGGACGCCTACGCCCCCGGACAGCCGGTGGCGCTCGCCGTCGCGCCCGACCACCTGATTCTGCTCGCCGCCTGAACGTCGAGCCCCAGTCACGCACGACTCCGTAACCCGAAAGGACAGAGATGGCTCGCTCGAAGCCCATGCTCATGATCGCCGCCACGCTGGCCGCCGCAGCGCTGGCCTTCACCGGCTGCAGCAGCGCCGCTCCCGGCGGTGACTCCTCGCAGGCCGCCAAGACCCTCAAGGTGAGCACCTTCAGCTTCGGCGTCGAGGGCTTCACCGAAGCGGTGGTGAAGCCGTTCGAGGCCAAGACCGGCATCAAGGTCGAGGTGGTCACCGGCAAGAACGCCGAGCGGCTCAACGAACTGAAGGCGACCGAGAACAGCGCCGGCGTGGACGTGATGCTGATCACCGACAACTTCGCCGCCCAGGGCCAGACCGACAAGCTGTTCGACAAGATCGACAACAGCTTGCTGGCGTCGCTGGCCGACGTGGCCGACTTCGCCAAGGGTGACGACCTGAACGGCCCGGCCACCACCTACCAGCTGAACGGCATCGTCTACGACACCCGCAAGGTGTCGGCCAAGCAGGCCAAGTCATGGGACCTGTTCGGCGAGTCCGCGGTGGCCGGCAAGCTCGCCCTGCCCGACATCAGCGCGACCTCCGGTCAGCTCACCGTCTCGGGCCTGGGCACCACCTACGGCAGCGGCCCGTTCGACTACGACACGGCGCTGGGCAAGCTGGCCAAGTGGAAGCCCGGCGTGCTGAAGTTCTACGCCTCCACCACCGAGGTGTCGAACCTGATGACCCAGGGTGAGATCGTCGCGGCGGCCTCGATCAGCGGCTTCGCCGCCGACCTGATCGGCAAGGACTCCAATTTCGCCTTCGCGGTTCCGGAGAAGGGCGCCTACCTGGCCACCAACCGGGCGATGATCCCGGTCGGCGCCAAGAACGTCGACGGCGCCTACCAGTTCATCGACTACCTGCTCAGCGCCGACGCCCAGACCGCCGCGCTCAAGGGCTACAACGACCTGCCGGTGAACACCAAGGTCGCCGTCCCCGATTCGTTCGCGAAGATGCTCGGCGGCGCGGTGCCCGATCCGACCAAGGCCGGCTACGCCACCATCGACGCGGTCAAGGCGGCGTCCGAGTTCAGCACCCTGGCGGACCGCTTCGCCCGCGAGGTCACCGGCAGCTGATCGCATCCACCCCCGATGCGGGGCCGCACCGGAGCCAACCGGCGCGGCCCCGCCCCTGTTCGCCCGAGCGGTCCGCGTCCGGATCTCGGCATTCGACGGACGAGCACCCCAACGATCAGCACTTCCTGGAGAGGAGCGTCCATGACCCTCGACGCCGGCATCGTCGCCAGGCTGCCCAAGGTCGACCTGCACTGCCATCTGATCGGCACCGTGCGGGCGTCCACCTTCGCCGAGCTCGCCCGCCGCGAGGGGCTGACGCTGCCCGACAGCCCGGAACGGGTCTATGCCGACTGCAACTCGCTGCCGCCCGACCCGGCGTTGTACCGGGACACCCGGATCCCGGTGCCGCAAGGGCGTTCGGCCGACGAGCCCGAGGTCTCCTATTCGCTGTTCCAGCTCTCCGGCTGGGTCACCGAGGCGTTGCGGGACACCGATGACCTGACCCGGATCGTCTACGAGGCGTTCTGCGACGCCCACACCCAGAGCGCGACCCGGCACCTGGAGGTGTCCATCGACGAGCCGCGCGGACGGCTGGCCCGGCTCGGCTACCCGACGCTGGTCGAGGCCTACGCCGAGGGCATCCGGCTCGCCGAGCGGGATTTCGGGATGTCCGGACGGCTGATCGCCGCGATCGACCGCAGCCGCAGCGGCGAGCAGGCGCTGGCCTGGGTGCGCACCGTGGTGGACCATCCGCACGAGTACCTGGCCGGGATCGGGCTGGACAACCTGGAGACCGTCGGACCGCCGGAGCGGTTCGCGGACGCCTACCGGCTGGCCGGGGAGGCCGGGCTGGGCCGGACCGCGCACTCCTCGGAGCACGTCCCGGGGGCGGCGAACACCATCACCTGCCTCGACCTGCTCGGCTGCGACCGGATCGACCACGGCTACTTCGTGCTGCAGGACGACGCGGTGGTCGAACGGCTGCGGGACGAGCAGACCCCGATGACGGTGATCTCGACCACCTCACGGCGCTCCTGGCGGCCCTGGCGGCGGGCGTCCATCGCCGCGATGCTGGACGCCGGACTCAACGTCATCGCGGCGTCCGACGACCCCGGGATGTTCCCCACCACCCTGGCCGCCGAATACGGCATCCTCGCCGGCGACCTGGGCGTGCCCTACCCGCGGCTGCGCCAGATGGCCCTCGCCGGGGTGGACGCCTGCTGGCTTCCCGCGTCCGAGAAGTCGGAGCTGCGAGCCCGGTTCGAGCGCGAGCTCGCGGTGCTGGACGCCGAGGTGGCCGCGGGCTGAAGCGTCTCGTGGGACGTTGGGGACGGTTCCTTTCGTCCCACTGGGGTGGGTTCGTCGGGTGTGGCGATCTCGACATCGTCAGCCGGTGGAGGTCTAGCCGACCGATTTCGCGTCACGACCCGAAATCGAGCCGGTTTCCGGCCATCGGGGGGCGATCTCGACATCGCCGCTGGCGGGTGGGTCGTGCGCCGGGCTGCCGGGTGTCGCGGGGACTACTCCAACCCGATCAGTCGGCGGACGGGCTCCACGCCGGTCACGCTGAGCCCCGGTCCGCGGACCAGGGCGTCCGGGGTCAGCAGGTATTCGTTCGAGGTCACCCAGGTGTCGTCGCGGGCCTTGCGACCCACGCCGTTGGGACGGTAACCGACCTTGCGGCTGACCTGATTGGACGCCGGATTGTCGGCGAACGCCGACGAGGTGATCTCGTCGAAGCCGAGATGATCGAACAGGAAGGCGCAGAACGTCTGGCGCATCAAGGTGCCGATGCCGCGGCCCTGAAAACGACGACCCAACCACGAGCCGGTCTCACCGGTCCGGGTGGCCAGGAAGTCCCGCGTCATCACGCCTTGGCTGCCGACCAACTCGCCCTCGTAGCGGACGGCCAGATCGAGGTCCCAGGCTGCCGGCGCGAACCGGGACCGGACGCCCCAATGGTGCTGCAGGTATTGCAGCTGGAATCGCTCCGGCGGGGTCCGCGTCCAGGGCGCTGCGAACGGCATCTCGTCCTCGCCGTGGATGCCGCCGACGGCCAGATTCGCAAGCGCGATCAACGTGTCGTCGTCCATGCCGGACAGCTCGATCGGGCCGGCAACGATCCGCAGCCCGAGCACGGGATACGCCTCGGCGAGGGTTCGGTGTTCGGCGGTCATAGCCGCACACTAGAGGTTCCGCGGCTGATGGGCGATCGGGGTATTCCCGAGCCGCAGGTGTTCAGGTGCGAGCGACAGTGACCGCACGCAGGATTTCTCGGTCGTGTTTGACGTAGCCGAGGCAGAACACGGTCTGGAGCCCCATTGGGAGTCGATGTTGTCGCCCTGCGGCAGCCTGCTGCGGGTGATGAGTTCCCCCATGACGTCGATCCGGTCTCCGTGGAAGATCCTTGTGCCGTCGGCGAGCCGGATGTTCGACTGACTCTCGCCGGTCGATTCGTAGGCGGCGCCCGGCGGCCAGACCATCCATATCGGAGTGCCGTTCACGCTCAGGAAGACGCAGCCATTGTCCCTGGCCTCCACCGTGCCCGAGTAGGCGGAGGTCGGCCCGGCCGGATCGAATCCGTCCGATGACACGCTCACCTGCCCGACTCCGAAGGAGCAGCCGCTGGTCACCGCAACCATGAGCGTCCCGGCAACCAGTCGGTTCATGCTGCCCCGCCAGCCGGGACCGATTCCCCGCTGTCGTAGGACAGGCCGGTGGGCCACGTCAGCGGTCATAGCCGCACCCTAGACCTGATCGACTCCGACCCGACAGACAACGACACCCACGTCGCGGGCGGGCGTCGGCACTGGCATCGGATCAACTCTCCCGCGACTACTGTGAGGACGCGCAGATCAATGCGGCGTTTCGTTGGCTGAACTTGTCGAAATCCGCTGACGGCGGGGTCTCGACAAGCTCAACCAACGGTTGATCAGCACTTCCCTAACTGGTTGTGCGCCCGTACAGGAACTGCCCGGTTTCAGGGTCGACCAAAGCGGCGACTTCCGTCTGGTAGTAAGGGGTGTCCAGTTTGATGCCGATCGGTGCCGATACCGGAACCTTGATATCTGTGTAGATCATCAGCCAGACGGGTCGATGTACGATGTCGCCGGTGTATACATCTTGAGTTCCGGGTTCGAGTGAATCGGGGTCGCGGGTGATTCCATGCCCGGGGACGGTGACAGTCGCTTGCATCGCGGCCGTGGGAGTCCTTGAACTCAGAAACGGAATCCCTCGCGCTGCCGAGCGTGCTGCGGTGGCCAGCTGCTCCTCCCCAAGTGGATTCATGGATTCGACGACGATGCCGGCTTCCTTGAGTGCGGCAGCGTCTTTCTCGGACAAGGCCCTAGTGCTTGAGGCAGTCTGCTGAGGGGCCGGCTGTTCCGCGCGCGCGGTGATTGCCGAGTAGGCGAATCCGCCAACGCCTGCGGCCGTGACAGTCAGGGAAACGGCCAGCGCAAGTGCGTTCCGTCGCATCATATTAAGGCACCAATCATGAGAGCGGGCTAGTCCACACGCGGAAGCCGAAGCCGCCACCGCTAGGCGAGAAGGTCGACGCGTGGTACCTCGTGCCGGGCGTAATCCCGATGTTGAGGGAACTCTTGGAAGTGAAACTCCAGGTTGAGTTTATGTCGGCCTTCTTGATGTTGTCGACAGAAGTAGGATCGGATGTGGTGCCAGGTACGTCGCTCTGCTTGTGAAATGTTTCGGCTGCGTACTCAACGCGCCAACCAGACGACCAGTCGCCGAATGGATCGAAGGTGCTTACGTCGATATTCTTGGTGTCGGCCTTCATGTAGATGTGGCCGTTGCTGTTCGAGCGATATACCTTGTATTCCCACGAGCCCGTCGGGTTCTTCCCGTCAAAAACCGTAACCCATGGGACTGCCGAGCCGCATGTGAGGCTGGCCTTGCACTTCTTGGTCCATTGTGCAAAAGTGCCAATTCCGGCGCCCGAACTCCACGCACTGCTGGAACCGGCCTGATAGTAGCCAACTTGCGCCCAGTTGTATGCGTTGCCGTCTCCCGGGTGGATTGCAGATTCGGCGTCGATCATGACCCATGCCATGCTGACCGAAGCGCTAGTGTCGTCAGCTCCGCACAAGTCGGGGTTGTTGTACTCGATTCGAGCGAGGGCGCCGTAGTTGAACGTGGAGGGTGTGCTGACGTAGCCGTCGTGATAATTTCCGGACGCGCCACAAGGGTTTTGGGCCGCGTGCGACGTGGGTGCGGAAAGGAACTGGGATGTCAGCGCGATCGCCATCGCAATGGCAGGAGTTAATATAGTACGCATACGGCCACCCTTCTGGACCAACTTTGGCCTTTTCTCCTGGTTCGCAGACAGTAGCACCATGTTCTACGGGAAGGCAAGACTCTGAGGGTGCTCCAAGAGGATAAATGGCCTTGAGCGTCAGTGCTTGGCGCGCAGGAACAGCGAGAGCGCCCCGGTCACCGCGGCAATGCCGCCGCCGAGATAGAGCAGGTTGATCGGAGATTCACCGTGCAAGGCGCGTCCGAGGAAGAAGACTCCCAACACCACCACGACCACGCCGATCAGCTGGCTCTTCAGGTCGTCGAGGGAGTGGAAGACCAACCATTCGGGTAGTCCGGGCAAGTCGCCGATGAACAACTCGTAGAGGCCGATGGCGATGATGAACAGCACCACGGCAAGCAGGAACACGTCAGCGATCTCGACGAACGCGATCACGAAGGCCTGCGTTTCGGCATGTGCGTCGAAAGCGCTGGCGATGGTCTGGTACACCTCGATCGCCCCGACCACGGTCAGCGTCACCGCACCGAGCAGCATGCCCAGTGCCGGCACCAGGACGACGAACCTGGTCAGCGAGAAACCCTCGCGCTGACGCTTCGGTCGAGTCGACTGCGGGGTGTCGGGCATGGCGGCCTCCGGGGTCTGGGATGCTCCGACGCTACCGGTTGCCGGGCACAGAATGGAGCATGGCTCAGCGCTACGACCACATCACCGATCGCATCCAGCGGTTCATCGAGGCGCAGCACATGTTCTTCGTGGCGACCGCCGCCCGCACCGGGCGGGTCAACGTGTCGCCGAAGGGCCTCGACACGCTGCGGATCCTGGAGCCGAACCGGGTCGCCTGGCTCAACCTGACCGGCTCGGGCAACGAGACCGCGGCGCACATCCTCGACGTGCCGCGGATGACGCTGATGTTCTGCGCGTTCGAGGGCAACCCGTGGATCGTCCGGCTGTTCGGGACGGCGTCCATGGTGCAGCCCGGCGAGGACGGCTGGGACGAGGTGGCCGGCCTGTTTCCGCCGCAGCGCGGTTCGCGGCAGGTGTATCTGCTCGACATCGACCTGGTGCTCACCTCATGCGGCTTCGGCGTCCCGCTGTACAGCTACGACGGGCAGCGCGACCTGATGGACGCGTGGGCGACCAAGAAGGGCGACGACGGACTGCTCGCCTACCAGCGGGAGTTCAACGCCGCATCGCTGGACGGGCTGCCCACCGGCCTGGTGCAGGATGGACGCCATGTCTGACGTCTTCGGCACCCTCGACGCGGTGCCCGCCGCCTCCCGTCCGGATCTGCTGGCCGAGCCCGTCCGGGCCGCGATGGGGCTGATCCCGGACGCCCTGGTCGCCGCCATCGACCCGGCCTACGCCGACACCGAGAATCTCTGCTCCCACTACGGGGTTCCGATGGACGCCTCGGCGAACGCGGTGATCGTGCGCGGCACCCGGGCCGGCGTCGACTCGCACGCCTGCTGCATGACGCTGGCGCACCGCCGGGTCGACGTGAACAACGTCGTCCGGCGCCGGCTGAACGCCCGCAAGGCGTCCTTCGCGCCGATGGACTTCGCGGTCGAGGCCACCGGCATGGAGTACGGCGGGATCAACCCGGTCGGGCTGCCGGACGGCTGGCCGATCTGGGTGGACGGTGCGGTCGCCGACCGCGACTGGGTCTGCATCGGCTCGGGCGTGCGGCACTCCAAGCTGTTCGTTCCGGTGTCCGGCCTGCTCGGCCTGCCCGGTGCCGAGCGGGTGGACGACCTGGCCCGCGACATCGGCTGAAGGCACAGGTTGTCCCGATCTTCTCGCCGACCCCAACCCGCTCCCCACTAGGCCCTCCCTAATCAGTTCTGCCCTCCCGTCGACGGGAGGGCAGAACTGATTAGGGAGGGCCTAG
>NZ_JASGDE010000164.1:0-16367 GCF_047607385.1 Micropruina sp. | reverse complement strand
GTCCGCACCGGCGAGCATCCCACCGACAACCGATGCGTCTTCGCGGCAGCGTTTGGGCGACCGAACACTCAACCCGTCAAGCAGGTCGTAGAACCCGGCCGACTGGGCCAACCGCAGCGCAGGGACCAAACCCGCTACCGACACCAGATTCGGATCATCGAAGACAGGCCGGACCGCATAGAAAGTTTCACTTACGAGGAGCCCTTCCTGAGAAGGCAGGTGACGACGTCGCAATCGGCATCCTCCCCGCTCAGAAGGGCACTTCGTCTCTACGCCACGCTCAGGATACCGCTCAGCGCCGGTGGATCAGGGCCCGGGCCAGGCGTTACTGGATCGAGGGTAAGCAACTCATCCTTGAGGCTGGATGGGAACCCGCGCGCGAACCTGAGCGCGAACCTGGCTGTACACATCGACGTTGAGTTCCGGTGCGACCCAGAGGGAGAGCGCGACTGCGAAATCAACCCGCTCGCCGAGTAGTCCGCCAGCCTGCTCGTAGCACTTGACCCGCACCTTCATGTTCGATCCCTGCCCGGATGCGAACGTGCTCTGCAACTCCCACGACTGGCGTTGCAGGGTTGTCGCTCCGCGCGTCGTGGCGTCTGAGCTGAGTCCTGTCGGTTTTCCGAGCTTCGGAATAGCGCCCTCCGGCTTGACGAAGGACAGGGCCGCCTTCCGATACTGCCGATGCCGCCAGTTGACGGGGGTGAGCCATGCGAGGGTCGCTTCGATGCGTTTGGCCTCGCGTACGTTGAGACCGTCTGGTAGCGGGAAGAGCAGTTCTTGTTCCTCGTTTGCGCCGATCGACCCGATGAAGAGCACAACGGCCTCGTTCGTGGCGCAGCCGTCCGCGTAGTCGCGCGTCGCGGCACCGTTCCCGAAGGCGTTCTCGCCAGGGATCGGGGCGTGTTCCGAATGGTCGGGGGATGCTGCTCCGTGCGCCAGCAGTGCTTTGATCGCGGACGCTCGTTGTCGTGTGCTGATGGGCACGCCGGCGGTGATGTCGGAGACCACGTCGTGGAGGCGCGCTGCTCTTCTGGCGACGAGTGCCGCAGCCGGGCTCGTGCCGGAGATGTGTGTCTCTCGGAACTGGCTCGGGGTCGCGACGCGGATGCCTGGTCCGAGCGCCGAGAGACCAACGAACGAGATCGTGTCCTGAGCGGTGATGCCGTCCCGAAAGAACACCCGGCCACCGTTGGCTGCGAGGTCTGGTTTGACGCTTCGACGGTATCCACTGCCGGTCGGGGATATGGGGCTGATGGCCTGAAGCCCATCGGTGGGATCGACGGCGTATCCCTGGGGATCGACTGTCGATGCGTCGCCATGAATCGCGCCGACGCTGATCGCGTTCACCGATTCGGCGGGGGCAAGGAGTCGTCGCCTGTTCTGCTGACGGGCGATCGCGTCGAGGATCGCACGTCGTCGGTCATTGCCTTGGAGGCCGGCGATCTCGGTGGAGGATGCCGGGCTGAGGACGAGATTCTGGTGATTGCCCGCTGAGACGATGATGAGCACGCCGTACTGGTAGCTGAGCCAGTCGATGATGCGTGCCCACGACGACAGGATGGTCTCGAATGGTGCGGCTGGGTCACCCACCGAGATGTTGACGATCGCGATCGTCTCGCCCGCTGCTGGCTGTGCGTCTGTCCCGTCGAACAGTTCCCGGAACGCACGCCACATCAGATCCGGCACGAGTTCCTCGGCAGGAAGCTCCTCGATCCTGTTCTCGGTATCGTCGGCAGGAGTCAGGATCGGGCGCACGAGTACCGGTCGCGCCGCGGGCGCCTCGCCGAGGCCGCGGTCTCCCCAGACGGCCACCGACGACATCCACGTGCCGTGTCGCAGTTCATCGACGGTCGCCTTTTCGAGCAGGTCGTCGGGATCGTAAACTTCCACGCGTCCGCGCAGCAGCGGGTGGTTCACCGCAGGGGCTCCATCAAGCAGGCAAAGAACCGGATCGCCCGTGGGCAGGCCGCCATTGATCTGTCCTTGTGCTTCGGTGGGCGGGCCGACGATAGGCAGGGCTTGCCCCGACAGGCGCAGATACATGACGTTCGCGGAACGGACGACACGAACCGCATCGTGGTTCCCGGACGCCAGATCGCGCAGCACCTGATTCGGCACGGTGCACTTGAGCCCGTGATAGCCGATCTGGTCAATGATCGCGGATGCAGTGACCTGACCACCGGCCTGTTCGACCAGGGCGGTCACCTCCTGCTGACTCTGTCGCCGCTTCTGATCACTCAGGCGGTACCACAGCTCGATCTCGATACTCTGTGGGCGGTCATCAATGTGCCCGGCGAAGTACTCGTCCCAGTCGATGGCCAGCAGCCGATCTTGCGGCCCCCACGGTCGGAGGTCTTTCAAGTGGGCGAAGAGGTCGCGAAGCTTCGAATATCCGTAAGGAAGGCCGTCCGTTGCTCTCCACATACGCCACAGTGAAAGCAGATTGTCGAACGCCGTCTGGTTCGCGCACACCGCATGCAGGCATGAGGCGATATACGGTCTTGCGTTCTCTTTGATCAATTGGAACTCATCGGTGGGCGTGATCGTGCTCTCAGCCTCGATGAGGATTTCGATGCCAAGGTTGGCGGTCACAGCAGACAAATCGATCTGCTCATCGAGTGCTTCGAACACGAGCACGAGTTGAGGATCAGCAGCATGGATCGAATCCGAAATCTGGACCTGATCGCCGATCGCGGCTATCGCCTCATCGAAACGTGCGTCGATCCGCCGCGCGCGCTCCTCCGGATCGGTGAACCGCGCTCGTCCACCGCCGCCACGCCGCCCTGGGATCGTGCGCGGTGAGGTAACTCGTCCCAGAATGACGGGCCGCTCGGTTGAGGCCCGATCCTCCGGAGGCATTACTCTTCGCTAACGTGGGCGCGACTGGACCACTGCTTGAGCAGCTGCTGCACGACCGCCGTCGAATCGGGCTCCGGCCCGGAGAGGATGGAGCGCCGCTGCATGTCCAGGGCGAACTCTTCGAGCTCAGCGAAGCTGACCCGGCCGAGACGGTCGGCAATCGTCCGCGGAGAGAGCCCCAGGCTCACCCCGCTCCGCGCCGACCATGCTTGCAGCCACTCGACCTTTCCGGCCCGTGTGGGGTTCGGCAGGTCGAGTCGAAGTTGCATGCGCCGCCAGACCGCTCGATCCAGAAGCTCGGCATGATTGGTGGCGGCGATGACTATGACGTGACTCGGAAGCCTGTCCACTTGCAGCAGCAATGAACTCACGACCCGCTTGATCTCGCCGGTCTCGTGAGTGTCGCCACGTTCTTTGGCGACAACGTCGAACTCATCGAAGAAGAGCACGCACGGCCTTACCCTCACCGCGTCGAACAACGCCTCCATACGGGACGCGGTCTCACCGAGGAAACTGCCGATGAGACCTTCGTAGCGAACGCTCAATAGCGGAACGGCCAACTCCGTCGCGACGGCCTCAGCCAGCGAGGTCTTACCGCCGCCGGGCGGCCCGACGAACAGGAGGCGATGACGAGGCTCGACACCGTGACTGCGCAGAAGATCCCGGCGGTGATGCTCTTCGATGAGCTGACTGACTGCTTGGCGCGCCTCGACGGGAAGAACCAACTCCGACAGTCGCCGCTCGGGTTCCTGCTCGTAGAACAACCCACGAACAGCGTCATTCCGCGCGAGTGAGGTGACGTTGGCAGTCGGGGTGGACCGCCGTGCGCGCAGCGCGTCAGTCAACTGCGAGGCAAGCACATTGTGCTTCTTGTTCTCTTCCTCGGCGATGAGAGCCTCGGCCGCACGTCGGAAGGCGAGGTCATCGCCTCCGGCACCGGACTGAACGAGAGCCAAGAGCAGATCTCCTCGCGCCATGCCTCACTCTCCTCTGCGTTCGTTCAGTCGATATCCCTGGTCTATCGTACCGAGCACCCCCAGGTGACCGTCCGTTTGCCGCGCGGTCGGAAGGGCAGTTCGTCATCATCACAACTGTGTGCTCTGCCCGAGTGTCGCGACGCTGAGGCGTTGGGTCATGTCCGGTAACGATGACGGAGGCATCCGACGCTCGAAGCCAACGTCCGTGATGACATCGCCCAACCGTCATACGCTGATGACGCCGCGCCCGCGAGGGCGGATCGTCCCGCCGCACGTGACCACTGCGACTCGCTGAGCCCCGCTCTCGCGTCCGAAATTGTGGGCCTGAGTAGGTGCTTCTCAAACCCGTCTTCCTTGGGATCGACCGTGAGGAGCTACGGCCTGGGAAGCAGCCCGAGCGACATCGCGGTCGTGACGGCGGCGGTGCGGTCGGAGACGTCGAGCTTGGCGAAGATCCGCAATAGGTGTGTTTTCACCGTCGCCTCGCTGACGAACAGGGCGCGGCCGATGTCCGCGTTGCTGTTGCCGATGGCGACCAGCTCGAGCACGTCGAGCTCGCGCCGGGACAGCCGCGGTGGCCCCGCGTCGCGGACGCGCCTCATCAGGCGCGCGGCAACGGTCGGCGTCAGCACCGCCTCCCCCGCGGCGGCGGCGCGGACGGCGCCGATGAGGTCGGCCCGCGAGACGTCTTTCAGCAGGTATCCCGCAGCGCCCGCGTCGACGGCGCGCAGGATGTCGGCATCGGTCTCGTAGGTCGTCAGGATGACGACCGCCGTCGTGGGCCATCGACTGCAGATCTCGGCGGTCGCGGCGACGCCGTCCGTGCGCGGCATCCGCAGATCCATCAGCACCACATCGACGTCGTGCGCCGCGACGGCCGCTATCGCCTCGGAGCCCGACGAGGCGTCAGCGACGACCTCGATGTCCGGTTCGGCGTCCAGCATCCCGCGGACCCCCTCGCGGACGATCGCGTGATCGTCGGCGAGCAGCACGCGGATCGGCCGGCTCACCACGGCACCTCCACGGTCACCCTCGTGCCGTCCTGACCGCTGTCGACCCGGAAGCTGCCGCCGACGGCTTCGGACCTCTTGCGCATTCCGTCCAGCCCGAATCCTTCGTGTGGGGCGTGCGGGTCGAAGCCGACGCCGTCGTCCGCGACGCTGAGCCGCACGGCGTCGCCTGTGTCGATGAGCTCCACCGAGACCTCGGTGGCGGCCGCGTGCTTCCCGGCGTTCGCGAGGGCCTCCTGCGCGGCGCGCAGCAGCACCACCTCGACCGCGGTCGGCAGCCCATCGATGTCGTCGGCGCGCACCGTCACCGTCGCCGACGTCTCGCGGCCGAACTGCTCGGCCCGCCGACGGATCGCCTCGGCGAGGTTCCCGGATGCGAGGGCGCTCGGTGTCAGCTCGTGGACCATGGCGCGCGCTTCGGCGAGGTTCTCGCGCGCCGTCTCCGCCGCGAGACAGAGGTGCCGGCGTGCTGCGGTCGGGTCGGAGTCCAGCTTGGATTCGGCGGCTTGCACGAGCGTGACGATGCTCGTGAATCCCTGGGCGAGGGTGTCGTGGATCTCAGCGGCGAGTCGTGCGCGTTCGGTGGCGACTCCCGCCGCCCGCGACAGCGCGCGCGCCTCGTTCTGACTGGCCTCGAGTCGTTGGATGAGCTGTGCCCGCTGGCTGCTCTGTGCGGCGATCTGACCGATCCACAGGCCGAACAGGATCGCCGATCCACCGGCTGCCAGCCCTTGGAGCAGCGACGCCGGAAGGAAGGGAGAGTCCAGGCCTGCTCGAGCAACGAGCGCGATGGTCGGCAACGCGGCGGCAAGTGCGGCCCATGGGACGGCCGCGCCGAGACGACATGCCAGGAACAGCATCGGGAACACCGCCGCCCACCCGATGGGCAGTGTGGGCTCGAAGGCCAGCCCGATCGCGAAGATCACCACGGTCCCGAGCGGGAAGCTCACCGGAGCGCTCCCGCCCTCGACGCGGACGTGGGTCCGGCCGACGCCCCAGTACCACGCATCACCGCCCCCTTCGCCCGCGTCGGACGTATCGTCAACCCGGGCGGCACGCTGCTGCAGGTCGTCGCAACCCTCGGCGACATCGTCCGTGCGCATCGCGCGGCCGAGCCAGCGGCACGACCATCGTCGCCGGCACCATCCCCTTCACCGCCGACCACATCGCAGCTGTCGTCGCAGCCGCCGAGAACGGCCGGCTGCGTCCGGTCATCGACCGCACCGTCGACCTGTCCGAGATCGTCGAGGCACACCGCTACGTCGACACCGGACGCAAGCGCGGAAGCGTCGTGGTCCGCGTCCCGGGCCGCGCGACGGCGGGCCGAGCGGAATAGCATTGCCGCATGCATGCCAGCGCAACCTTCACTGTGCACGACTGGGCGCCGACCCCCGTCGTGCCGGTTCCCGAGGTGGTCACCGGCACACCGGTCGGAGTGGCAACGATGCGGAAGGTCTTCACCGGCACGGTGGACGGCCAATCGTCGACGATCTTCACCGCGGCCTTCGACCAGACCACGGGTACCGGCACCTATCTGGCTCTGGAGTCCTTCCAGGGCCAGATCGACGGCAAGTCCGGCACCTTCGTCTTCGGGCACAGCGCCACCACCACCGGGACAGATCGGCTGGCTCCGTTCTTCGTGGTCGTGCCGACCAGCGGAACCGGCGAATTGAGCGGCATCACGGGTACCGGTGAGCTGATCGTCGACCCGGACGGCACCCACCGGTTGGAACTGGACTACCAACTGCCAGGCTGATCCAGACCGTCGGCCGCCCGCTGAGTTCTCCGCCCACCCGGTGGCGGGCTTCGGGCGCGTTCTACTGCGGGCAGACGGTCGGGAGGACCTCGGCAAGCGAGTCGATCTGATGTCGCGGCGGCGGCACCCCTTCCGGCCACGGATGCGTGCCACGCAGCCACACCGGTGTGAACCCCGCCGCTGCGGCACCGAGGATGTCGTTGCGCGGATGGTCACCGACGAACCAGATGCGGTCACTCGCGCAGTCGAAGTGACCGCGCGCCACCTCGAAGATGCGCGGATGCGGCTTGTGAACGCCTACCGCCCCCGACACCACGATCGCAGTCATCAGGTTCGCGACACCGAGGCAGGCAATTTTCCTTTCCTGCATCGTCACAGGCCCGTTGGTCACGATGCCCAGCGCAAAGCCGTTCACGCGCAACAATTCCAGTGCGGGAATAGCACCCTCGCGTGGTGCCGTGTCGAGTGGAAAAAACGACGCCCAGTGTTCCGCGAGGTCCGTGATCTCCGGCCGTTCGCTCCATGCAATCCGGCTCAGCAGCGCTGAGAACACCTGCTCGCGGGGCGCATAACCGCGTTCGTCCACGGACGCGATCACGTCCACGATCTCCGGGACCTGCACAGCCCCGATGCGGCCGGAGAAGTCTCGGAGCAGCCGTGAGGCATAATGCAGGACGGACTCCGACCGGTCGGTGAGAGTGTCGTCGAGATCGAAAAGCACGACTTTGCACGAAGTCACACCGCGATCCTATGCAGACCAAGGGTGGTGGCCGGGTCGTCCTGGAACTACCCGAGCAGGTTCACCGCTCCGGTTCGGTGCGAGCGAGGCCGTCGGCCTCCATCCGGACGTACCGGGCGATCCTGCGACCGGCCAGCAGCTGTCCGAGCCAGGCCAGCGGCCCGACCACGTCCAGCGTGAGCACGATGTGCGTGCCGTCCGCGGTCGGGCTCAGGAGGTGCCGGGCGATCACGGTGACGCCCGGCTGGCGGCTCTGCCAGGTGAACTCGCGATCGGCGTCCAGCACGGTCACCTCCCAGACGGCCGGGCGTCCGGCCGGCTGGGTGACTCTGGCTTTGGCGCCCACCCGAAGCGGGCCGTCGTCCAGCCGCTCGATCCGCTCCATCGAGTCGCTCCACGACGGCCAGCTTTCGATGTCCACCAACCGCGACCAGACCGCGTCCGGCGACAGGGACGTCTCGCGTGTCTCCGATATCACCGGCGCTCCCTCCGACAGTGGGCACACCCGAGCATAGGACCACCTGACTACCCCCGATCGTCCCCCTTGAAGCCGGGGGGCGAGGATCTCCGGGACGGCCGCTGCCTCAGCGCCCTGGTCGGGGCGTGACCGACCCGACAGCCTCGCGGGCGGGTTGCGCATGGCCGGCGGTGCCGACCGTGCGGACGTGCTTGCCACGGGCCAGCGAGGCCGCGGCACCGATGAAGCTCATGATCGCAGCGGTGACGAAGACCACCACCAGTCCGGACTGGAACGGGCCGGAGATCAGCTGCGGGAAGAACGTCTGGCCGGTCAGCGTGCTCACGTCCACCGAGGGCAGCTTATCCAGGATCCCGGACGGCTCCAGCAGCGATTTGATCGGGTTGTAGCCGAGGAAGGCGGCGAACAGGCTGCCGGTCGGCGGCAGGCCGGCGATCTGCGTAGCGATCTGGCTGGGGACGCCATGCGTGGTCAGCCCGGAATAGAGCGCCTTCGGCAGGGTGCCGGCCAGCCCGACGATCATCAGCGAGAAGAACACCCCGATGGACAGCGAGTTGCCGGCGTTCATGAACGTGCTGGACATCCCCGAGGCCACGCCGCGTTCCGATGCGGGGACGCTGCTCATCACCGAGGAGCGGTTGGGGGCGGCGAACATGCCCGACCCGACGCCGTTGGCGAAGCAGGTCACGGCGAACGCCCAATAGGGGAAGTCCACCGGGATCAGCAGGAAGGCGATGAAGGTGAGCCCGACCACCGCCAAGCCGAGCGGGGCGAAGATGTGCGAACCACGGCGGTCGGAGATCATGCCCGAGATCGGCCCCGCGGCGACGAACCCGATGGTCAGCGGCAGCATGTAGATACCGGCCCACAGCGGGGTGTCCTCGTAGTTGTAGCCGTGCAGCGGCAACCAGATGCCCTGCAGCCAGATGATCAGCATGAACTGCAGCCCGCCACGGGCGACCGCGGACAGGAAGGAGGAGAAGTTGCCGAAAGCGAACACCCGGATCGTGAACAGCTTCACGTCCAGCATCGGGTTGGGGACGCTGCGCTCGTAGAAGAAGAAGGCGACCAGGACCGCGATGCCGCCGATGATCCCGCCGAGCACCCAGGGATTCGACCAGCCGTCCACCCGGCCGCCGTAGGGCTGGATTCCGTAGGTGATCCCGACCAGCAGCGCGGTCAGGCCGAGCGCGAACAGGATGTTGCCGACGACGTCCAGCTTCTGGCGGCCGTCGGCCGGTTGCGCGCGTTCGCCGGTCTCACGCAGCGACAGGTAGGCCCAGACGGTGCCGATGATGCCCACCGGGACGGAGACCAGGAAGACCCAGCGCCAGTGGACCGCGGCCAGCACGCCGCCGAGGACCAGCCCGACGAAGGTGCCGGCGATGCTGGCGACCTGGTTGATTCCCATCGCGGTGCCGCGTTTGCCGGCCGGGAAGGCGTCGGTGATGATCGCGGTCGAGTTGGCGAACAGCATCGAACCGCCGACCGCCTGGACCAGCCGCCAGCCGATCAGCCAGGTGGCTCCGGCTCCGCCGCTGTAGGGCACCCAGGACAGCGCGATCGCGGCCAGGGTGAACACCAGGAAGCCCAGGTTGTAGATCCGCACCCTGCCGTAGAGGTCGCCGAGCCGTCCGAAGGTGGTCACCAGGACGGCGGTCACCAGGACGTAGCCCATCAGCATCCACAGCAGGTAGCTGACGTTGCCGGCATCGAGCGGGTTCAGCTGAATCCCGTTGAAGATGGCGGGCATGGCGATCATCACGATCGAGCCGTTGATGGAGGCCATCAACGCGCCCAGCGTGGTGTTCGAGAGCGCAACCCACTTGTAGCGCTCGGGATGGACGGAATGGATGCGTGTACTGGGACTCATCGTGTTCTCACCGGCCCCTCTTCTTCTGGGTTGTTCAGGTTCTTTCTGGGTTGTTCAGGTTCTCCGCCTGCGGGGACGGCCCCAGCCGCGGCGGCGCGAGCAGTTCGGCCTGCCGGGCGACGATCCGGTCGAGCACCCGCAGGAACGCCTCCCGGTCGGCGGCGTCGATGCCGTGCAGCAGTTGTTCCTCCAGCCACTGCAGCGCCGGCCACACCTGCTCCAGGAGTTCCTCCGCCTGCGGGGTCATCGTGGTCTGCAGGCTGCGCCCGCCGGCCGGGTCGGGGGTGCGTTCCACCCGTCCGTCCTTTTCCAAGGCGGCCAGCATGGCGGTCATGGTGGCCGGGGTGACCCCGATCAGGCGAGCCAGGGCGGCACCGGAGACGCCGGGGTGGTCGGCGACGTAGCGCAGCACCGTGTACTGCGCGGTCGACAGCCCGTACGGACGCAGTACCTCGTCGGAGAGGCCGCGCGCCGCCCCGTGCGCCCGCTTCAACGGGCCCAGCACCGTCGTCCGTCGGTTCATGACCATGTAACCTATGTTAGCTCCCATCGATAGGAATCGAACCCCGCCTCCGGTGTGATTCTCTGTCTTCCTGGCACCGCGGCGGGGCCGACCCCGCGGGTCGGCGTTCCGAGTCGAGCGCGAATCTCATCGGTCGCCGGCGATGGACGTGGCGGTCGCCGGCGGCGTCCCGACGGCCTCGACCGGGATGGCGGCGGCGATCTCCGACAGGACATGTGCGGCGACGACGCGGTCGAGCCTGAACCAGTGGATCGCGTCCCGGGTGCGGCAGTGCCCGACCAGCCACCAGTGCCCCCGGGTGTGGCCGAGGAACACCGGATCGACCCGGGTCGACTCCTCGCCGCCGGAACCGTCGGAATAGCGGACGGACAGCACCCGGTGCTCCTGGAACGCGTGCTCGACCGCCCGCCGGACGCCCACCCCGGCCGGCTCGTTCGCCCGGTCGATCCAGATCCGGCCACCGAGCGCCTCGGCCCGCTGCCGGGCGGCGGCGTCCATCACGCCCAGCACCTTGGTGAGGGCGGCCCGGGCGTGGCCGTCGAACGGCTGTCCGCGATGCGCGGCCACCGCCGCGGCAAGCCCGGACGCCTCGGCGTCGGTGAAGTTCACCGGCGGCAGCGTGGCGGCGGCATCCACCACGTAACCGCCGCCCGGACCGGGCCGGGCCCAGACCGGGAAGCCGCCCTGCTGCAGCGTGGAGATGTCGCGCTTGACGGTGCGGACGCTGACCTCGAAGTGCGCGGCGAGCCGCTCCGCCGTCCGTCCGGCGGACCCGGCCCGGCGCAGTTCCTCGCGCAGGGCGTACAGCCGATCGGTCCGACTCACCGATAAATAGTGACATACAGGTGACATTCACCGAGGTCATGATCGACGCATGACTACCTCACCCGCCTCGGTCCTGTTCATCAGCGGAGCCGGGCTTCCCGCCTGGACCTGGGACGACGTCCGCTACCGCCTGAGCGACCACCGCACCCGGGTGGCACCGCGACCCGGCAACGGCGCAGGCCTGCGCGACTACGCCCAAGCCGCTCTGGACGCGGTCTCCACCGACCGCTTCAGCATCGTGGCGCACTCCGCCGGCGGCGTCGTGGCGGCGGAGGTGGCCCGGCTGGCGTCCGGACGCGTCGACGGCGTCCTGGCGGTCAGCGCGATCGTCCCGACACCGGGCGGCTCGTTCCTCTCCGCCCTGCCGATCCCGAACCGCTGGATCCTCGGCATCGCGATGCGGCTGGCCGGAACCCGTCCGCCGGAATCCGCCATCCGCGGCACCCTCGCCCACGGCATCGACGAGGCCACGGTCGATCGGATCGTCGCCGACTTCACCCCCGAACCGTTGGGCTACTACCGCGACCGCACCGGCCGGGACGACTGGCCCGGCCGGCGCGAGTACCTGTGCACCACCGCCGACAAGGAGCTTCCGCCGGCCCTGCAGCGGAAGTTCGCCGGACGCCTCGGCGCGACCCTCGTCCACGAACTGGCCACCGGCCACCTGCCGATGCTGGAGGATCCGGCGGGCGTCGTCCGCGCGGTCACCGGGCTGCTGGAAACGCAGCCCTGCGCTACAGCCGCTGACCGATGAGTTCGGACAGCTCCACCAGCCGGTTCGAGAAGCCCCACTCGTTGTCGTACCAGCCGAGCACCTTCACGTGGTTGCCGATCGCCTCGGTGAGCGGTGCGTCGAAGATCACCGAGTGCGGGTTGCCGACGATGTCGGCCGACACGATCGGCGCCTCCGAGTAGGCCAGGTAGCCCGACAGCTCCCCGGACGCCGCCGCCCGGAACGCGTCGTTCACCTCGGCGGCGGTCACCGGACGGGACAGCACCGCGGTGAAGTCGGTGATCGAGCCGACCGGCACCGGCACCCGGAGCGCGAACCCGGTCAGCTTGCCGTTGAGCTCGGGGATGATCTTGCCGATCGTCCGCGCCGCGCCGGAACTCGTCGGGATGGTCGACATCGCGGCCGCCCGGGCCCGTCGCAGGTCCTTGTGCGGGGCGTCGTGCAGCCGCTGGTCGCTGGTGTAGGCGTGGATGGTGTTCATCAGGCCGCTCTCGATGCCGAAGGCGTCGTTGAGCACCTTCGCCATCGGGGCCAGGCAGTTGGTGGTGCACGAGCCGTTGGAGAACACGTCGGAGCCGGCCACGTCGAGGGTGTCGGTGTTGACCCCGAGCACCAGCGCCGGGACGTCGCCGGAGGCCGGGGCGGAGACGATCACCTTGCGGGCGCCGCCGTCCAGGTGTGCCCGCGCCGTCGCGGCGTCGGTGAAGAAGCCGGTCGACTCGATGACGATGTCGGCGCCGATCCCGCCCCACGGGATCCGGGACGGATCGCGCTCGGAGAACACGGCCATCGACTTCTCTCCGACCCTGAGCCGGTCGCCGTCGACGGCCACTCCGGCCAGCTGCCCGGAGATCGAGTCCCACTCCAGCAGGGTGGCCAGCACCTCGACGCCGGCGATGTCGTTGACCGCCACCACCTCGACGTCCGCCGCGTTGCCGAGTGCGGCCCTGAGGTAGCTGCGTCCGATGCGGCCGAAGCCGTTGATTCCGATGCGGGTCGTCATGATGACGTCCTTCCTGTTTCGTCGGTCTGTGGGTCGGGGTTGGTACGGACGGCGACCGCCTCGAGCAGCGCCACCGCACCGCGGGTCGCGGCGTCCATGTACGCGGACGAGCCCAGCGCCCGGGACAGCACGTAGCCGCCCTGGATGACGGCGGCCAGGGCGGCGGCGAGGTCGTCCGCGTCGAGGGTGGACGGCAGTTCACCGGCCTCGATCGCGGCACCGATCAGCTCGGAGCGGCGCTGCAGCATGGTGGCGAACGCGTCGCCGACCACCCCGAGCAGGTCGGCGTCGGCCATCACCTGGGGATCCTGCGTCATCCGTCCCACCGGACAGCCCTTCATGCCGGGACGAGGTCGCAGCATGTCGGCCGCCAGGGTGTGCAGCGGCGACGGCCCCGATTCGCGGGGATACGCCGCCATCGAGTCGGCCACGTTGCGCTTCAGTGCCGCCATCGCGAGGTCGTGCTTGCCGGCGAAGTGGTGGTAGAAGGAGCCCTGGCCGACCTCGGCGGCCGCCATCACGTCGCGTGGACTGGTGGCCGCGTACCCCTTCTCCCACAGCAGCGCGGACATCGCCGCGATCAGCCGCTCCCGGGAGTCCGTCGTGCTCGTCGTCATACGTCGATTGTACCTACTAGTATGTACAGCAACAAGACCCGACCACGCTTTGACCGGGCTCTTGCGACAGCACCGGCTCGCCCACTTGGATATGCACGGCGCGACCCACCCCACCTGTCGGCGCCGTCTGGAGCCGGCCATGCCCCCTGTCAGCGCACCCATCCGCCGACGCTGTCGCCCGTTCGTCCTGCTGCTGCCGGCGACCCTGCTGGCCACGGCCGGTTCGCTGGCCGCCGCCACGCCCGCGCACGCGGTCACCGTCGCCTCGATCGCCGACGTCACCACGGCCCTCGCCGGCTGCACCGGCACCGAGGCCGCGCCCACCGTCGTCACCCTGGGTCAGGACATCGCCGCCACCACGACGACCGTCACCGTCCCCTGTGTCGCAGAGTTCGACCTGGCCGGGCACGAGCTCCGCGTCCGCAACATCGCGATCAGCGCCGGCCAGCAGCTCACCGTCGACGACTCGGCGACCGGCGGACGCCTCACCGTGACCTCGACGGCCAACTCCACACCGGGCATCCGCACCACGGACGCGAAGCTGATCGTCGACGGCGGGACGGTGACCGCCCAGGGCGGACCGGCGTCCGCCGGCATCGGCGGCCCGACGTCGAGCGCCGCGGGGACGGTCGTGATCAATGGCGGCGAGGTCACCGCGACCGGGGGTGGGACCATCGCCTGTGCCGGGATCGGCGGACTCTCCTCCAACGTCACGATCAACGGCGGACGGATCACCGCCACCGGCGGAACCACCACCAACCGCGGCGCCGCGGGCATCGGCGGCTGCTTCGGCCAGGGCGGCGGCGTGATCAACGTCAACGGCGGCACCGTGATCGCGACCGGGAGCGGCACCACGAGCAACGGCGGAGCCGGGATCGGCAGCGGCAACAACTCGATCTTCGGCGGCGGCACCCCCGAGCAGAGCAGCGGCGGCCAGATCACCATCACCGGCGGAACCGTCACCGCGACGGGCGGGGTCGGGGCCGCGGGCATCGGCGGCGGACGCGCCGGCACCGGCGGCACCATCACCATCACCGGAGGGACCGTCACCGCCACCGGATCGGGAGCAGCCGACCCCGCCGCGGGCATCGGCGGCGGGTTCCGCAGCACCTACTGGTCGGGCAACCCCGGCCTCGGCTCCGGCGGCACCGTGCTGATCGGCGAAGGCGCCGACGTCACCGCCACCGGCGGCTACACCGCGGTCGGCAGCGGGGCACTCAGCACCGTCCAGACCGAGCCGACCGCCGTCGGGTTCGGCTCCCTGCGGGTGGACGGAACACTGCGCATCCCGACCGGCTTCCTCCGCATCCAGGACTCGAACGCCGCCGGCCCCGAGATCACCGTGGGCAGCACCGGACGCATCCTGGGCACCGTCGCCGAACCGACCACCGGCGCCACCATCGCGGGCACCGCGCTGGCCGGCACCGGACAGATCCGCAACGACGGGGCGATCGCGCTCACCGACGACCTGGTCACCGGGCACGGGGTGGAGGTGCTCGGCCACCACTACGCGGTGTCCTTCGACACTCACGGCGGCAGCCCCGCCGCCCCCGCCGATCCGGTGACGGTGTTCGCCCCGTCCTTCGACGCGGGCTACCGCGCCTACCCGTACGCCACCGCTCCGACCCGGACCGGCGACCGGTTCAAGGGCTGGAACACCGCCGCCGACGGCTCCGGAGTGGCGGTCACCGCCACCAGCACCCTGCCCGGCGACAGCACGGACGGCGACCCGGTCGCGATCACCGCCCACGCCCGCTGGGCGTCCGGCCCGGTCATCGAGACCCGGCTGCCCGACGACGCGGTCACCATCAGCACCACGTCCGACGCCTCGTTCACGCCGGAGGTGTTCGACTCCGACGGCGACCCCTACCTCAGCGACCCGGGCACCTGGTCGATCACCGACGCCGGCGGCACCGTGACCGCCACCATCGACCCGACCACCGGACAGGTCACGGTGTCCTCCACCGTGGTCGGCAGCCACACCCTCACCCTCTCGGTACCGACCCCGGCGGGCGCTGTGACCGTCGAGATCACCGTCACCGTCGAGCCCAGCAACTTCCGCACCGGGCCGTCCGCCGCCTTCACCGGCACCCTGGAGGTCGGCGAAACGCTGACCGCGGACGCCGGAACCATCGATCCTGCGCCGGACGCGGTGGCCTTCGTCTGGCTGGCCAACGGCGCCGAGGTGGGCACCGGTCCGACCTACACCCTCACCGCGCAGGACGCGGGAGCGCTGATCAGCGTGCGCGCGGTGGCGTCCCGGGCCGGCTACGCCGACGCGTCCGACACCTCCGCCGAGGCAGGCCCGGTGCTCGGACCGTCCCCGTCCCCGACGCCGACACCGAGCCCCACCGCGACGGCGTCATCCACCACGGCCCCGCGCAATGCCGGCGACCTGCCGCAGACCGGCTCGGACCTGCCCGGCTGGGTGCCGCTGTCCGCGCTGCTCGTCGTGCCGGGCGTCGTCCTGCTCCTGCTGTCGCGCAGGTTGCGGCGGCAGCACTAAGAGCCTGTCGAAACCCGCTGCCGGAGGGGTCTCGACAAGCTCGACCGACGGCATCCGGTCCCGGTCAGCCGCTGGTCGGCAGGTGGGAGAATTTGGCGATGGTGGCCTCGGCGCGGCGCACCCGCGCCGGCGTCCCGGCCGGGATGATGCCGGGCAGGAACGCGTACTCCTCACGCAACCGGACGGCCTCCGGATCGCCGGACGCGGCGGCCGCCACCTGGTCGGTCCACCAGTCGGCGACGTCGCCCCAGCCCGGGGTGGCCAGCGCACCGCCGAACTGCTGCACCGCCAGGCCGGCGGTGAGCGCCGCGAACCGCAGCCGGACGTCCAACGGCCAGCCGGCCAGCGTGCCGGCCACCAGCGCCGCCCCGAAGCAGTTGCCGGCGCTACCGGTGCGGGCGATCGACCCGACCGGCGCCGGCGACTGCTTCGGGGCGGCGCTGGTGGCCGGCACGCTGGCCGGCT
>NZ_JASGDE010000163.1:0-24709 GCF_047607385.1 Micropruina sp. | reverse complement strand
GGCTCCCTCGTGGAGCCGCGCTTCGTCGCTGTTCGGCCGGGCCGCGTCGGCGGTGGCCGGGGCGGCGTCCCGATAGGGTCGAAGCATGCCCGCACCCTCCCTCTCCGCCCCCAGATCCGCGTCCGCGGTGGTGAATCTCTTCGCCTACAACGGCCTGGTGATCGGCGTCTACGCCGCGTCGCTGGCGGCGCTGCGGGAACGCCTGGGACTGGACGCCACCGGGATCGCCGTCCTGCTGGTCGCGGCCGGGCTGGCCGCGATCACCGGCATGCAGGTGGGTGGACGGCTGTCGGACCGGATCGGCGCCCGGCGGATCGCGCTGGCCTGCCTGTTCCCCCTGCTGATCGGGCTGCTGCTGGCCGGCTTCGCGGTCAACTATCCGATGCTGATCGCCGGCGGGCTGCTGCTGGGTGTCGGCAACGGCGGCATCGACGTGTCGATGAACGCCATCGGCGTCCAGGTCGAGGCCACCCGGCCCAAGCCGATCATGAGCTTCTTCCACGGCATGTGGTCGGTGGGCAATTTCAGCGGCGCCGCGCTGGTGCTGCTGGCCTCGCTGGCCTGGCCGTCCGCGCCCGTGCAGGCGGCGGTGCTGGTCGCCACCGCGGTCGGGGTGGCCAGCATCGCCGCGGCGCTGCGGATCACCCCGGAGACCGCCGTGGTGAACCATGTCGACCACACCGGGACGAAAGCGCCGATCCCGCGCTGGGCGTACCTGCTCGGCCTGATGGCGATCGCCTTCGGCCTGGGTGAGGGCACCGCGATGGACTGGTCGGGCCTGCACGTCACCGAGGTGGCCGGGATCCCGGCCGCCCAGGGCTCGGTGGCGGTCACCGTGGTGGCCGGCTTCATGGTGGCCATCCGGCTGCTCGGGGACGCCCTGGTGGCGCGCTACGGCCGGCGCGCCGTGGTCCGCTTCGGCGGCGGCTGCGCGGCGCTGGGCTACCTGATCACCGCTCTGGTCACCCCGCTGCCGGCGCTGCTGATCGGCTGGGCGCTGGTCGGGTTCGGGGTCGGCATGATCGCGCCGCAGGTGTACGCGGTGGCCGGGCACGCCGCCGGCGGACGCGGGCTGGCCGTGGTGGTCACCTTCGGCTACGCCACCTTCCTCAGCGGCCCGGCCGTGATCGGCTTCCTGGCCGGCCAGTTCGGACTGCAGCAGACAATGCTGGTGCCGGCGGTGCTGCTGGCCGCGCTGCCGTTCCTGGCGGCGGTGATGCCCCGCGAGACCAAGGGCGCGACCGCCGAGGCCTGAGCCTCAGGTGGTGATCAGCCGGGCTCCGGGGACCGGACCGGTGACCCGGCGGACGGCGCGGCACAGACCCTCGCTGGACAGCTGCACCGACAGGTCCACCGCCGCCGCCTCGTTGGCGGCCAGGAAGGCGCAGGTCGGGCCGGCACCGGAGACGATCGCACCGAGGGCGCCCAGGTCCCGTCCGGCGTCCAGGATCCGCGACAACTCGGGACGCAAGGACGCCGCGGCCGGCGCCAGGTCGTTCACCAGCGCCGCGCCGAGAGCGGCGGCGTCCCCGGCCACCAGGGCGTTCATCACGTCGGTCGGCATCGGCAGGTCGGCGGGGGCGTCGGGGTTCAGCTCGTCGAACCGGCCGAACACCGCCGGGGTGGACAGTTCGTCGTCACTGAGCGCCAGCACCCAGTGGTAGGTGCCGCGGCTCAGCACCGGGACCAGTTCGTCGCCGCGTCCGGTACCCAGCGCCGTGCCGCCCATCAGCTGGAACGGCACATCGGCGCCCAGCCGGGCGCCGAAGCTGCGCAGTTCGTCGGGTGGGGTGTCCAGATCCCACAACACCGAACAGGCCAGCAGGGCGCCGGCGGCGTTCGCCGAACCGCCGGCCATGCCGCCGGCCACCGGAATGGTCTTGCGGATCACCAGGTCGGCGCCGAAGCGGTGCGGCCCGTACTGCTGGGCCAGCAGCTTGGCCGCCTTGACCGCGAGATTGCGTCCGTCGGCCGGCACCAGGCCGGCCTGCTCGCCGACCACAGAGACGGTGAACCGGCCGGGCTCGGCCCAGCGGACGCCGACCTCGTCGAACAGCGACACCGACTGGAAGACGGTCGCCAGCGGGTGGTAGCCGTTCGGGCGCACCGCACCCACCCGGAGGGCCAGGTTGACCTTCCCGGAGACCCGGACCCGGACCCAGTCGGCCTCAGGGGCTAGGGGTGACGCCACGTCCGCAAAGCTAGCCGATGCGCAGCCCGTTGGCATCAGCGACCACAGCCAACCGGGCGAAGTCGGTCACCCCGAGCACCTCTCCCCTGGCCTGCGGGTCGATGCCGGCCGCCTGCAGGGCTTCCGAAGCGGCCGCGGACGAGCCGAACAGGCCGGCCAGCGCCGAGCGCAGCATCTTGCGGCGCTGCGCGAACGCGGCGTCCACCAGGGCGAACACCTGCGCCCGGGACGCGGTGGTCTGCGGCGGGTCGCGGCGCTCCAGCCGGACCAGGCCCGAGTCGACGTTCGGCACCGGCCAGAACACCGCCGGCGGCACCGACCCGACCCGGCGGGCGGCGCAGTACCAGGCCAGCTTCACCGACGGCACCCCGTAGACCTTCGACCCGGGTGGGGCGACCAGCCGGTCGGCCACCTCGGCCTGCACCATCACCAGCCCGTGCCGGATCGTCGGGAACCTCGCCAGCACGTGCAGCAGCACCGGCACGCTGACGTTGTAGGGCAGGTTCGCCACCACGGCGGTGGGTTGCGGGTCGGTCAGCCGGTCGACGCGCAGCGCGTCCGCCTCGATCACGGTCAGCCGGTTCTCGTCGCCGGGTTGCCGTTCCGCGACGGTCTGCGGCAGCCGCCGGGCCAGCCGGTCGTCGATCTCCACCGCGTGCACCCAGGCGGCGGCCTCCAGCAGGCCGAGGGTGAGCGAGCCCAGGCCGGGCCCGATCTCGAGCACCACCTCGTCGGGGGCGAGTTGGGCGCAGGCCACGATGCGACGCACCGTGTTGGCGTCGTGGACGAAGTTCTGCCCGCGCTGCTTGGTCGGCCGCAGGTCGAGTTCGGCGGCCAGTTCGCGGATCCGGCGCGGATCGAGCAAGCCGTCAGCCATCGTGTCCCCACTCTCCGAACAGCGCGGACGCGTTGGCGTCCAGCAGCGCACAGAACTCGGCCAGGTCGGCGCCGCGGCGCTGTGCCAAGAAGCGCACCGTGTGCGGCAGCAGATAGGACGCGTTCGGCTTGCCGCGGAGCGGAACCGGGGTCAGATAGGGGGCGTCGGTCTCCACCAGCAGCCGGTCGTCGGGGGTGATGTCGAACGCCTCCCGGAGCGCCTGGTTGGGCTTGAAGGTGACCGTGCCCGGGAAGGACAGCCAGGCGCCGCGGTCCAGGCACTGCCGGGCGAAGCCGGCGTCGCCGGAGAAGCAGTGCATCATGAACCGCTCCGGGACGCCTTCGACGTCCAGCACGTCGAGGACGTCGGCGTGCGCGTCCCGGTCGTGGATCACGATCGCCAGATCGTGCTCTCGAGCCCAGGCCAGGTGCGCGGCGAAGGACTCCCGCTGCCGGCGTTTCCCCTCGTCATCACGGGTGCGGTAGTAGTCAAGCCCGGTCTCGCCGACCCCCCGGACGCGCTCGCTGGAGCCGACCAGCGCGGCCAGGGCGTCCAGTTCGGCGCCCAGGGCGGCCCCGGCCCGGGCCGCGTCGTTGGGGTGCAGCGCGACGCAGGCGATCACCCCCGGATGGGCCTCGGCGATCGCGATCGCGGATGCGGAGCTGGGCACGTCGCAGCCCACCTCGACCAGCCGGGTGACGCCGACCGCGGCGGCCCGGGCGACGGCGTCCGCGACCGTCAGGCCGGAGAACTCGCTGGTGCTGAGCAGGTGGGTGTGGGCGTCGGTGGTGGGCGCCGGCAGCGGTTCGGGCGCGGCGGGCAGGTCACGACTCATCGGCGGTCCTTCAGTGCGGCGTCGTACAGTTCGCGGCGCGATACGCCGTGTGCGGCGGCGGCCTCGGCGACCGCCTCGGAGAGCCGGCGGCCCGCCTCGGTGGCCAGCCGGACGCTGGCCAGGGCATCCGGCAGGCTGCCGCCGGCGCTCGCCGCGCCCTCGATCACCACGGTGATCTCGCCGCGGACCTCACCACGGGCCCAGGCCGCCAGGTCGCCGAGGCCGCCGCGCAGGATCTCCTCGTGGGTCTTGGTCAGCTCGCGGCAGACGACCGCGCGCCGGTCGCCGCCGAACGCGCCGGACGCGTCGTCGAGGAAGGCGGCCAGCCGGTGCGGGGCCTCGAAGAACACCATGGTGCGCTGCTCGGCGGCCAGCCCGGCCAGCCGTCCGCGCCGCTCCCCGGCCTTGCGGGGCAGGAAGCCCTCGAAGCAGAACCGGTCGGTGGGCAGCCCCGACACCGCGAGCGCGGTCAGCACCGCGGAGGGGCCGGGCACCGCTGTGACCCGGACCCCCGCCTCGGCGGCGGCCGCGACCAGCCGGTAGCCCGGGTCGGAGACCGCCGGCATGCCGGCGTCCGAGACGACGACGACGCGGGCGCCCTCCAGCAGCCGGGCGATCAGCCCGTCCACCCGGGCCGCCTCGTTGCCGTCGAAGAAGGAGACCAGTTGGGCGGCCGGCGCGACGCCCAGCCGGCGGCACAGGTCGCGGAACTTCCGGGTGTCCTCGGCGGCGATCAGGTCGGCCTCGTCGAGCGCGGCCAACAGGGCCGGCGAGGCGCCGGCGGCGTCCCCGATCGGCGTGCCGGCCAGCACCAGAGCTCCCGGTTCAGCCATGCGTCCTACCCTTGCACATCGCCGTTGGGCGGTTCCGCAGGTGGGGCGGTCGAGTCGGGCGACGGTCGACCGATCGTGACTGTCTGCGGGACCTCTTAGGATGGCTCGGTGACCGAAGCGACCGCGACCCACCCCACTCCCGGTGCCGGGACCTCCGCGTCCGGGGACCTCGAGCAGGTCGCTCCGCCCCAGCGGGGCCGCGCACCGATGGTCTCGCTGCGCGGGCGGTGGCAGCCGCCGGCCGGTCGCGACGACCTGAGCACCGTCGAGCGGCTGCGCGACGGCACCATGACCGACGCCGCCGCCGGCTGGGTGGTCACCCTGTCGATCACCCTGCTCGCCTTCCTGATCCGGCTGCACAACCTGGGCTACCCGAAGAACCTGGTCTTCGACGAGACCTACTACGCCAAGGACGCCTGGACGCTGCTGCACTTCGGCTACGAGCGCAGCTGGCCGGACAAGACCGCCGACGCCTCGATCGTCGCCGGGAAGACCGACGTCTACCTGGACACCCCGGCGTTCATCGTCCATCCGCCGCTGGGCAAGTGGCTGATCGCGGTCGGCGAGCAGTGGTTCGGCATGAACGCGTTCGGCTGGCGGTTCATGGCCTGCGTCTTCGGCTCACTGCTGGTCTTCGCCACCATCCGGCTGGCCCGGCGGCTGTCCCGCTCGACCCTGATCGGCGGCATCGCCGGCATCCTGCTCACCATGGACGGGCTGGCCTTCGTGATGAGCCGGACGGCGCTGCTGGACATCTTCCAAGCGGTCTTCCTGGTCGCCGCGGTGGCCTGCTGCGTGGCCGACCGGGACTATTACCGGCATCGCCTGGCCGGCATCCTGGAACGCACCGGGCGGCACGATTTCGGCGGTGGTTTCGGGCCGGTGGTCTGGTTGCGGCCGTGGCGTCTGGCGGCAGGGCTGCTGTTCGGCGCCGCGCTGGGCTGCAAGTGGAACTCGGTGTTCGTGCTGGCCGTCTTCGGCGTCCTCGGGGTGCTGTGGGACGTCGGTGCCCGGCGGCTGGCCGGCGCCAACTGGCGATCCTGGCTGGCGATCCTGGTCGACGGGATCCCGGCCTTCGTCCGGCTGGTCGTGGTGTCGGTGGTCGTCTACGTGTCGACCTGGACGGGCTGGCTGCTGACCACCGGCGGCTACGACCGGAACTGGGGCCAGGAGCACCCCGACCACCCGTGGGTGTCCGCGTTCGGTGAGCGATTCGCCTCACTGTTGTGGTACCACAAGGAGATTTACGAGTTCCACACCGGCGACTACATCAAGAACGCCACCCATCCCTACGACGCCCACCCGGCCGGCTGGCTGGCCATGCTGCGGCCCACCGGATTCGACGCGGTCAACGACATCAAGCCCGGCACCGACGGCTGCACCGGCCCGGAGAACTGCATCCGGGTGATCTCGGCGATGGGCACCCCGGTGTTGTGGTGGATGGCCGCGATCGCCCTGGTGGTCTGCATCGTGTGGTGGATCGGCGGCCGCGACTGGCGCTTCGGCGTCCCGGTGCTGGCCGCGCTGTCCACCTACCTGCCCTGGTTCAACTACACCGACCGTCCGCAGTTCTTCTTCTACGCGGTGATCATGGTGCCGTTCACCGTGACCGGGCTGGCGATGGTGATGGGGCTGATCCTGGGCCCCGCGGACAGTCCCGGGCGACGGCGCGGCGCGATCGTGGTCGGCGTCGCGGTCGCCCTGGTGGCGGTCAATTTCGCCTGGATCTACCCGGTGCTGACCGACGAACTGCTGCCCTACTCGCAGTGGCTGGCCCGGATGTGGTTGCGCTCCTGGATCTAGGAGTCCGCTGAAACTCAGATGCGATGGGAGCCCGATGGACGACAACTACGGCGCCTTCGCCCGGATCGACTGGCCGGTGCACACCGCGCGGCTGACGCTGCGACCCGCGGAGGCGTCCGATGCGGCGGCGACATGGGAGTGGCGCGGCCTGCCGGAGGTGAACCGGTGGTTGAGCGCGGCTCCGTCCCGGGACGACTATCTGAGTGCGTTCGCCGAGCCGCGCCGGCTGGCCAGCACGCTGATCGTGGAGCGGGACGGCGCGCCGATCGGCGACCTGATGCTGCGGGTGACGGACGCCTGGGCGCAGGCCGAGGTCGCCGATCAGGCCCGCGGTGTACAGGCCGAACTCGGCTGGACGCTGGACCCGTCCGAGCAAAGCTACGGCTACGCGACCGAGGCCGTCCGCGCCCTGATCGGCCTGTGTTTCGACTGCCTCGGGATCCGCCGCCTCGAGGCCAGTTGCTTCGCCGTCAACGAGCCGTCCTGGCGGTTGATGGAACGCCTCGGTATGCGCCGCGAGCTGTACGCGGTGGCCGAGTCGCTGCACCGCGAGCATGGCTGGATGGACGGCATCACCTACGCCCTGCTCGCCTCGGAGTGGCCGGGTGCCGTGGAGCGGACCGGCCGATGATCACCGTGGACGACAGCAAGGCAGAGACACCATCGGACTCGCCATGCCGAAGGAAGAACGCCGGGTGCTGGCCGCGGGCTGACGATCCACTCAGGGCGACCTCGACTCAGCACTCGGCCCAGTAGCCGCCCGGGGCGAACAGCTCGTCGACCAGCGGCTCGATCAGATTGGCCTCGGTGAGCAGGTCGACCAGCACGTAGCGGGTCCGGATCCACCGCGAGTTCTGATAGCTGGCCCGGAAACGGTCCATGCCCATGCCGATCTGGGACGGGTGGGTGACGGCGCCGACGACGTCCAGTTTCTGCTGCAGCACCGCGGTGGGCAGCAGCTGGGCGCGGACCCGTTCGGCGATCGACGGCCAGCGCCGGACGGTGAGCTCCAGCCGGTCCCGCAGTGCCGCGGCGTCGATGTACTTGGCCCGGGTCTGGGCGATCGCCTCGGCGTGCAGTTCGGGGCTGAGCGCGGCCCGCAGCCGGGCCTCGGTCTGCTGCCAGCTCGGCCAGGCCGCGACGGCCGCGTCGATGTCGATCAGCGCCGGAATGTCCGCGGCCAGCATCCGTTCGTACAGCGCGGTGACCGCCAGGGTGCCCAGGCCGACCTTGAAGCCGTGGGACAGCGGCGGCTCCCAGTCCCGGCCGTAGTGCTCCATCTCCCACAGATGGCTGAACTGGTGCCCTCCGCCCGACGACGGACGCGACGACTGGTACACCTGCATCGCCAACCCGGACATGATCAGCCCCTCGGCCAGCCCGGTGAGCGCGTCGGGATCGCCGTCCCGGCATCCCTGCGGGTCGGCGAGCGCGTCCCGCAGCGGGGCCTGCACCAGCTCCCACACCACCGGGTCGATCGGCTCGATGCCGAGTTCCTCGGCGATGATCCAGTCGGCACCGGCCGGCACCTTCTCGATCAGGTCGCCGAAACCGGTGGCGGTGAGCCGCTCGGGTGCCCCGGCCATGATGTCGAGGTCGGCGATCACCCCGGCCGGGGCCGGACAGGTGAGGGTCTGCTTGAAGCCGTCCGGGGTGGTGATCGAGGCGCCGAACGAGGCGTAGCCGTCCATCGACGCGGCGGTCCCGACGCACAGGTACGGACGGCCGAGTTCCCCGCAGGCCCGTTTGGCGATGTCGTTCAGGGTGCCGGACGCCACCGCGACCACGGTCGCGTCCCGTCCCGCCACGGTGTCGCGCAACAGTTCGACGTTGGCGTAGCTGGCGTACAGGGTCGGGGTGCCGGGAAGGATCAGCGGCTCGGCCTGCGGCACCCCGGCCGCGGTCAGCGACGCCGCCACCTGGGCACCGGCGACGCGCCAGTGGTTCTCGTCGGCGACCAGCAGGGCGGTGCGTCCGGGAAAGAGCCGGGCGAAGGTCGAGCCGGTGCGGGTGACCACGCCGCGTCCGATCTCGATCGCCCGGGTGTCGGTGGCGGAGCGCAACGCCTGTTCGATCAAGGTCTCGGGCATCGGGCTCCTCGGCATCGACTTCGGCTGCTGATGCCACGGTAGTGCGGCCGGCCGCGGCGCAAGCGGATCCGCTCCGGATTTCCACATCCGTGCCACAGCACAGCCGGTCCCTCCGGCGGGCACGTCTCAGCCAATCCGCCGCCCCGGGGCCGTGTCGGCGGCTCGGCGTAGGGTGCTGTCGCCGCGCCAGAGACGAGAGGGACCGCCATGCCGCTGTGGACACTGCACGGAGACGGAAAGCTGCGGCCCGGCGAGGTGGTCGCTCCGCACGAGCGGCTGTCCTGGGGCAAGACCGTCGGACTGGGCGCCCAGCACGTGGTGGCCATGTTCGGCGCCACCTTCGTGTTCCCGCTGCTGATGGGGCTGAATCCCCAGCTGGCGGTGATGATGTCCGGCATCGCGACGCTGATCTTCCTGCTGGTGGTGCAGGGCCGGGTACCCAGCTATCTGGGCTCGTCGGCGTCCTTCGTCGGCGTGGCCACCGCGATCTACGGCGCCGGCGGCAACCCCGCCGACCTGAGCGGCGCCATGCTGTGGGTCGGGGTGCTGCTGTTCATCGTCGGCGTGATAATCCATTTCGCCGGCTCCCGGGTGATCCATGCCGCGCTGCCGCCGGTGGTGACCGGTGCGGTGGTGATGCTGATCGGGTTCAACCTGGCCCCCGTGGTGGCCGGCACCTACTGGCCGCAGGACCAGTGGATCGCCCTGTTCGTGATGCTGGTGGTGGTCGTGCTGAGCGTCGGGGTGAAGGGGTTCCTGGGCCGGATCGCGATCTTCCTGTCACTGGTGATCGGCTACCTGGTGAGCTGGCTGGCGGACGTCCTGACCGGCCCGATCACCTCGTTCAGCCCGGCGGCCGGCGAGCCGACCACCCACCTGCGGGTGGACTGGAGCGCGGTGCAGGCGGCCCCGCTGGTCGGCTTTCCCCCGCTGACCGACCTTGCCAACTGGCAGTTCAACGCGGCGAGCAATGTGGTCGGGCTGCACGCGCCCCACTTCAACGTCGCCTTCGCGCTGATCGCGCTGCCGGTGGTGATCGCGCTGATCGCGGAGAACACCGGCCACGTCAAGGCGGTCGCCGAGATGACCGGCACCAACCTGGACAACGACATGGGACGCGCCATCGCGGCCGACGGCATCGGCTCGGTGATCGCCACCGCGGTCGGCGCCGGGCCGACCACTACCTACGCCGAGAACATCGGCGTGATGGCCGCCACCCGGGTCTACTCGACGGCCGCCTACGTGGTGGCCGCGGTGGTCGCGATCCTGTTCGGCTTCTCGCCCAAATTCGGGGCCATCGTGTCGGCCACCCCGGGTGGGGTGCTGGGCGGCATCACCGTCGTGCTGTACGGCATGATCGGCCTGCTCGGCGCCAAGATCTGGAAGGAGAACGGGGTCGACTTCGGCAACCCGGTCAACCTGGTTCCGGTCGCCGCCGGCATCATCATCGGCATCGGCGACGTGTCCCTGCAGATCGCCCCGGGCTTCGTGCTGAGCGGCATCGCGCTGGGCACCATCGTCACCGTCGCGGTCTACCACCTGGCCCACGCGCTGGCCCCCAAGGAGTTGCGGGACGCCGCCGGCGGCACCGTGCTGATCGTGGACGAGCCGGGCATCTGGACCGACACCGACGAGGGCCCGTCCGCCCGATGACGGCGCTGCAGGTGGCCTTCTTCCGGAACATGAACCTGGGCCAGACCCGCAGTCACAGCCCGACCCGTCCGGTGTTGGAGGACGCCTTCACCGCCGCCGGGGCGGTCAGCGTCCGATCGTTCCAGACCAACGGCACGGTGCTGTTCGACCCGCAGACCGTCTCACCGGCGGCGCTGGTCGAACGGGTGCGGACGACGCTGGCGCAGCGCGTCGGCTACACCGATGTGGCCGCGATTCAGCCGCTGAACGCCGTGGCCGCCCTGGCCCGAGACATCCGCGAACTGCTGGGCATCATCGACCGGTCCGTCTACACCACCTTCTTCGACCCGGACGCCGCCATCGGCTGGGCCACGCCCGGAGCCCTGCTGGACGCCCTCGGCACCACGGTGCTGGCGTCCGGTCCGGGCTGGGTCGTCACCCAGGTGGCTCCCGGCGGGGACCCGACCACCGCCGTCCAGGCCAAGCTCGGATCGAAGGCCACCACCCGGGGATTCGGCACCGTCGAACGACTGGTCCGGGCCGCGGGGCTCGGGTCGGGGGAATAGAGTGCCGCGGGTGTCGCGCCTCACACCCGCCGTCCGCTCCGGGCTCTCCATCGCCGCCGCGGTCGGCATCTACGGGGTCTCGTTCGGCGCGCTCGGGGTGGCGTCCGGACTGAGCGTGGCGCAGACCTGCGCACTCAGCCTGCTGATGTTCACCGGCGGTTCCCAGTTCGCCTTCGTCGGGGTGATCGGCGGTGGCGGCACCGGGCTCAGCGCGCTGGTCGCCGCCACCCTGCTCGGGCTGCGCAACGGCGTCTACGGCATGCAGTTGGAGGCGCTGCTGCGTCCGGCACGAGCCTGGGCGCCCGCCTATGCCCAGTTCACCATCGACGAGTCGATGGCCAACGCCACCGCGCAATCCGACCCCGACGAGCAGCGTCGCGGCTTCTGGACGGCCGGGTTGGGGGTTTTCGTCGCCTGGAACCTGTTCACCCTGCTGGGCGCCATCGCCGGCAACGCGATGGGCGACCCGGCGCTGTGGGGGTTGGACGGTGCCGCCTGCGCCGCGTTCCTGGGGCTGCTCTGGCCCCGGTTGCACGGCCGCGACCCGATCGCGATCGCCGTGGTCTGCGCCTTCGTCACCATCGTGTTCACCCCGTTCACCCCGCCCGGATTGCCGATCATCATCGCCGCGGTGGTGGCCGCCGGGGTCTGGGCGGCGCAGCAACGGAAGGCGCTCTGATGGATCTCTGGCTCTGGGTGCTGCTGGCGTGTGCCGCCGCGTACGCGCTGAAGGTGTCGGGCTACCTGCTGCCCAAATCGGTGCTGGACCGTCCGTTCGTGCCGTCGGTGGCCGCCGCGCTGACCGTCGGCCTGCTGTCGTCCCTGGTGATCAGCAACACGATCGCCAAGGGCCAGGCCCTGGTGCTCGACTCCCGACTGCTCGGCGTCGGAGCCGCCGCGGTGGCGCTGAAGCTGAACTGGCCCTACATCGTCGTGGTGATCGTCGGTGCCACCGCGACCGCCGCCGGACGCTGGGCCGGGCTGCCCTGACGTCCGTTCTCACACCACGTAGCATCAGCCGGCCTTCCGAGGCCATCAGCTCCGGTTGTGGTTGCGCTTGACCCCGCCGCGGAGCTCCGGCATCCCTATCTCGACATCGCTTCACGGTGCCGTGATCGGTAGGATCTCAAGTCCGGACGCTGCATCGCGTTCCGGGCTTCGCATCTAGTGGGCACGTTCGTAGGTTCGTTGGCGTTGGTGCAGCGGCTGCCGAGCGGCTCCTGACCAGGCCACCAACTGTGGAACCGGTTTCTGGTGGTTACGGCGACCGGTACCGGCGCCGCTGACTACTCGAACCGGTTTCTGGTGGCCACCGATACCCCCTGGGGGTTACCCACACCCACCAGAAAGTGGTTCGAGCAGAGACAGCGAGCCGACACCAGTCCAATAACCACCACAAACTGGTTCCAGCACCTCACCAGCGCCGGCAACCCACGGATCAGCCCACCAGCCCAGCTCCCACCGCCAACGAACAAACGCACACAACCACTGGTGGTGATGTTGAAACGGAGTCACGGCGGGTGCAGCTTCCACAATTTGCACAATCCTCCTATCGAGCTCCATCCACCCAAGAATCACCCCTGGGGCAGCCTTCTCCAATCGGGTGAATTCCGATACCCTCCTCCTATGGTGAGGGTGGAGTCCGGCTGCCGCGACTGTAAGCGGTGTACCAACTCAAGCGTTTCAAACTTTGGTAGGGATGCGGGACGGGCGAGCGCGGCACTCTACACCGTGGGCATCAGCGAAGTCGCGCGAGCCTTCACCAAGAACTGCTCCACATGCTGCCACAAGCTCTCTCTCCATACCGGCGCGGTTGCCTCGCAGCAGGTTGTCGTGGTGCAACAAGCCGCGCCCCAACCCGTTGTCATGATCCAGAACAACGTGGCGCCTCCGCCGCCTCCGCCGGGACCACCCCCGGGTTGGTATCCGGATCAGCACAATCCGGGGCTCCAGCGGTGGTGGGACGGCACTCGCTGGACCGTACACACCCAGCCCTATCTGCGGTAGAGCCGACCTCAGCCCCGTTACAGATTCGTCGACTGCAGCACAGGATTTCGGCGGGAGGCCTGCCAGATTGGGCATCCCGACTGGTGAACAGCATGATCACCGCCACCCTTTTCTTTACTCGCATAAAGAAAAGGGTGGCGACGGAGCCCACTGAATCGTGTTTTACGGCGATGGACGAGGCGACGACCCTCCCGAATCTCACGACAAAGCGTGACCAGCGAAACCCAAGCTACTACCTACGGGCTGGAGTCTATGGACATGGCCGTCCGGCAAGATGGCGCCCAGACCAGGCCAACGCAGCGGTCAACCGGGACGGGCCAAGGACGGAGCTCGACCCTGATATCCGCGGTCTGGTGTGTGGCGGCCCGGCATGTCCCTCCTCAGGCCGGGAACTGGACCGCGGATATCAGGGTCGAGGTCTCAGGCTTCCAGCATCTCCGAACCCAGCCAGTGCTCGGGGATGCCGAAGCCCTCCACCAGTGCGGTCGCCCGGGGCCGCAGGTCGTGGCAGAGCTGGTTGATCTGCTTGCGCAGCGCCTTGGCGCGGGCGTCCGACATCCGGTGGTGGGACAGGAACCAACCGGTGTCGGCCTCCAAACTGGTCAGCGCGAAGAGCGTGCAGAGCTCCTCCAGCGTCTGCTGCGCGACCCGGTCGCGACAAGCCTCGATGCCGGCGATGAAGGAGTCCAGCACGACCCGCTCCATGTGCGCCCGGGCGACGAACAGCACATGGTCCTGCATGGCGTTGACCTGGTCGAACGAGTCCCGGTCGGCGGCCCGCATCCGGCGGGCCAGCGAGTCGACGCTGTGCCGCTCCCGCTCCTCGAACATCCAGGCCTGCCAGCCGCGGTCGTAGAACGCCGCGGAATCGCCCTTGCGCCGCGCTGCGGCCACCAGCCGTTCGGCCAGCAGTCCGGCACCGGTGCGTTCGATCACCGCGCTGCCCACCATCCGTGCGGACGCCTGCACCAGGCCGACCCGGTCCAGGCCGCCCCAGACCTCGCGATAGTCGGTCAGCACGCCCTTGGTGACCAACTGCAGCAGCACCGTGTTGTCGCCCTCGAAGGTGGCGAACACGTCGGTGTCGGCGCGCAGCTGGGTGAGTCCGTTGGCGGCCATGTAGCCGGCGCCGCCGCAGGCTTCGCGGCAGGTCTGGATGGTGCTGTTGGCGAATTCGGTGTTCAGCGCCTTCAGGCCGGCGGCCAGGGTCTCCAGCGCGCGCTGTTCGCGCGGGTCGTGGCCCGGGTCGCTGCTCAGCTTGCCGTAGCCGGCGATCAGGTCGTTCTGCGCGAAGCCCAGCGCGTAGGCGCGGGCGATCGCCGGCAGCAGCTTGCGCTGATGCGCCAGGTAGTCCAGCAGCGGCGACTCGTCCTCGGAGCGGGAGTGCCGGAACTGACTGCGACGGGTCGCGTACCGGGTGGCGATGGACAGCGCCCGACGAGCGGCGATGGCGGCCCCGCCGCCGATGCAGATCCGGCCCCGCACCAGGGCGCCGAGCATGGTGAAGAAGCGTCGGTTGGGGTTCTCGATGCTGGAGACGTAGTGGCCCTCGGCGTCCACCGACCCGAACCGGTCGAGCAGCATGTCGCGGGGCACCCGAACCTGGTCGAAGCTGAGCCAGCCGTTGTCGACGCCGAGCAGTCCGCCCTTGTAGCCGTTGTCGCCGATGGTCACCCCGGGCAGCGGGTTGCCCTCGGCGTCCCGGATCGGCACCAGGATGCAGTGCACCCCGCGGCCGACGCCGTCCACCACCAGCTGGCCGAACACCGCCGCCATCCGGCCGTGCTGCGCCGCGTTGCCGATGTAGGTCTTGGCGGACGTCTCCCGCGGCGAATGGACGACGAACTCGCCGGCGTCCGGGTCGTAGCCGATGGTGGTCTCCAGGGACGCCACGTCGCTGCCGTGCCCGCGTTCGGTCATCGCGAAGCAGCCCAGCAGCCGCAGATGGATGGCGTCGTCGAGGAACCGTTCCTGCTGCGCCGGGCTGCCCAGGCCGGCGATCGCGCCGCCGAACAGGCCGTGCTGGACGCCGGACTTGATCGCCACCGACAGGTCGCCGTAGGAGATGGTCTCGAAGTCGATCAGGGACTGGAGCTGGGTGTCGACGGTGGCCGCCTCGATGCCGACGATGGACTTGCCGAGGCCGGCCGCCACCAGTTCCTCGAGCCGGCGCAGCGTCCAGGCCCGGGCCTCGGCCAGCCCCAGGGACGGGTCGCGCAGCATCCCCTCGGCCGGGAGGGCGGCGCGTCCGGCCGCTCGGCGTTCGTGGTGCGGGCCGTCCAGGGCGGCCAGCAGGGCCGACCCGAGCGCGGTGTCGACGGCGGGATGATCGGTGACGGCTGCAGTGCTCATCGGTGTCCTTCCAAGGTGCTGACCAGGCGATTCGCGGGGTGGGTGGCGGGGCCGAGCAGGTCGGCGAGGTCGTCGGCGACGTCGGCTGCGGGACGGTTCATGCCGGCCCGGATCCATTGATCGGTGGCGGCCCGGACGCAGCCGACCAGTCCATGACCCCAGCTGGCGGCCCGGCCGGCGTCGATGCCGTTGGCCTGCAGCAGTTCGGCGATCCGCTCGCCGATCCGCATGGTCAGGCCGGTCACCGGGTCGTCGCTGAGATCGCCCTCGACCAGCGGCCGGGACATCACGAACCGGTAGATCTCCGGGTCGCGCTGGACGAGTTCCAGATAGCTGTGGGTGAGGTCGCGGATCAGCTGGTCGAGGTCCTTGACGTCGTCCCAGCCGACCGAGGTGCGCAGGTCGTCGAGGATGAACTGGGCCACCTTCTCCACCACCGCGCGGTAGAGGCCCGGCCGGTCGCCGAAGTGCCGGTAGATCACCGGCTTGGAGGTGCCGGCCTCGGACGCGATCTCGTCCATGCCGACGGTGGCGCCGTGCCGGCGGATCGCCCGCAGCGCGGACTCCACCAGCTCGCGACGGCGCTGCCGGCGATGCTCAGCCCAGCGGGTGTCGCGGCCGTCCTCCTGTGTTTTCACGACACTCAGAGTACCCGGTACTTTTGGTACCTGCTACTGTGAGGATCGCCAAAATCTGCAGTCGAAGGAGCGCCATGGCAGACCTGCGCAACGCCGTCATCGTGGGCAGCAACCGCGTCCCGTTCGGAAGGGTCGGCGGCGCCTACGCCGCGGCCACCAATATCGACATGTTGACCGCCGCCATCGACGGCCTGGTGGCCCGGTTCGGGCTGGCCGGCGAGCGCCTCGGCGAGGTGGCCGGCGGCGCCGTGCTGAAGCACAGCCGCGACTTCAACCTGACCCGCGAGGCGGTGCTGTCGTCGGCACTGAGCGCCGCCACCCCCGCCTACGACGTCGGCCAGGCCTGCGCCACCAGCCTCACCGCGGCCATCCAGCTGAGCAACCGGATCCGGGTCGGGCAGATCGACGTCGCCGTGGCCGGCGGGGTCGATTCGGCGTCCGATTCCCCGATCGCGGTCGGCGACCGGCTGCGCAAGACGCTGATCCGGCTGAACGCCGCCAAGACGCCGCTGGACAAGGTGAAGACGCTGGCCAGCGTCCGACCGTCCGACCTGGCGCCCGAGGTGCCGCGGGCCGCCGAGCCGCGCACCGGGCTGAACATGGGTCAGCACCAGGCGCTGACCACCGCCCAGTGGGGCATCACCCGGCAGGCCCAGGACGAGCTGGCCGCGGCCAGCCACCACAACCTGGCCGCCGCCTGGGATTCCGGCTTCTTCGACGATCTGGTCACCCCTTATCTGGGCCTGACCCGTGACCAGTCGCTGCGTCCGGACACCTCGGTGGAGAAGCTGGCGAAGCTGCGTCCGGTGTTCGGCGACGGTCCGGACGCCTCGATGACCGCCGGCAACTCCACCCCGCTCTCGGACGGTGCGGCCACCGTGCTGCTCGCCGACGAGGGCTGGGCGCGGGCCCGGAACCTGCCGGTGCTGGCCCGGATCGTCGACGCCGAGACCGCCGCCGTCGACTACCTGCTGGGCGGCGAGGGACTGCTGATGGCCCCCGCGCACGCCGCCGCCCGGCTGCTCACCCGCACCGGCCTGGCCCTGCAGGACTTCGACTACTACGAGATCCACGAGGCGTTCGCGTCCACCGTGCTGTGCACCCTGGCCGCCTGGGAGTCCGACGACTACTGCCGCACCACGCTCGGGCTGGACGGTCCGCTCGGCTCGATCGACCGCGCCAAGCTCAATGTGCACGGCTCGTCGCTGGCCGCCGGGCACCCGTTCGCGGCCACCGGCGCCCGCATCCTGGGCAGCCTGGCCAAGATGCTGGCGGCCAAGGGTTCCGGCAGCCGCGGCCTGATCTCGGTCTGCGCCGCCGGCGGGCAGGGCGTGGTGGCGATCGTGGAGGCCTGCTGATGAACTTCGACCGGATCGTCTCGGGGGTGCTGGATTCCCCGCTGGGCAAGACCGTGGCCGCCAAGGCCGGCCTCCCGGCCGCCACCGAGTTGCGCCGCGGTGCGGCGATGCCCGCCGGGCCGGTCGTGCTGGCAACGGTGAACACCGCCGGATCGGCGATTCCGGACGCCCTGGGCAGCCTCGGCATCGATCCCCAGCCGGCCCTGGTCGACACCCCGGACGCCCGGACGACCGACGCCGACGGACGGCAGCGGCCGCCCGCCTATCCGGGCCGGATCGGGGCGATCGTGCTGGACGCCACCGCAGCCGCCCGGGTCGGCGACCTGGAGCAGGTGCGGGCCGTGCTGCGTCCCGCGGTGAAGGCGCTGGAACCGTCCGGACGGGTGCTGATCGTGGCCGGCGACCCGGCCACCGCGTCCGAGGTGGAGACCGCGGCGGTCCGGCAGGCCCTGGACGGCATCATGCGCTCGGTCGGCAAGGAACTGCGGCACGGGGCGACCTGCAATCTGATCCAGGTCGCGGACGCGACGACCGCCGCCGACCTGGCGCCGGTGCTGCGTTTCGCCTTGTCCGGGCGTTCCGCCTATGTGAACGGCCAGCCCTTCGTGCTGGCACCGCCGGTTGAGCCTGTCGAAACCAGCGAGGGTCTCTACAAGCTCGACCAACAACGCAGCGCGGGCGTAGACCCACGCGAAGGCCGGATCGTGGTGGTCACCGGCGCCGCCCGCGGCATCGGCGCGGCGATCGCCCGCCGGTTCGCCGCCGACGGCGACCGGGTGGTGGTCATCGACGTGCCGGTGGCCGGCCAGGCGCTGGCCGAGGTGGCCAACGAGATCCACGGCACCGCCCTGCAGCTCGACATCACCGCTCCGGACGCCGGCCAGCGGATCGCCCGGCACGTCGTGGAGCGCTACGGCCCCGACGCCCGCGTCGGCGCCCTGGTGCACTGCGCCGGCATCCTGCGCGACAAGATGCTGGTCAACCTCGACGAGCAGCGCTGGGGTGCGGTGCTGGAGGTCAACCTGGCCGCCCAGTTCCGCATCAACGACGTCCTGCTCGCACCCGGACAGCCCGGGGGGATCGCCGACGGCGGCCGCATCGTGGCCATCGCGTCCACCAGCGGGTGGGCCGGCAACAAGGGACAGACCAATTACGCGGCGTCCAAGGCCGGCGTGATGGGCATGGTGCGGGCGCTGTCGGCCCGGCTCGCCGATCGCGGCATCGTGGTCAACGGGGTGGCTCCCGGGTTCATCGAGACCGACATGACGGCGTCCATCCCGGTGATCGACCGGGAGATCTTCCGGCGCTCGTCCAGCCTGCTGCAGGGCGGACGGCCGGTCGACGTGGCCGAGGCGATCGTCTTCCTGGCCGATCCGGCCACCCCGATGAACGGCCAGGTGCTGCGGGTGTGCGGCCAGCTGATCGTGGGTCGCTGATGACCGAGGTGATCGTCCTGGACGGGATGCCGGTGGCCGCCGGGCTGTACGCTCGGGCGGTCTCGCCGCGCTCGCGTCCGCCGGTCGCCGACGGCCTGCCCGACCGGGTGGTGAACCTGGTGCACCATCGCTGCGAGGTGGCCGAGGTCGCCGGCTACGACCGGGTGTGCGGCTTCACCCTGACCGATCGGCTGCCGGCCACCTGGCTGCACGTGCTGACCTTTCCGCTGCAGCTCACCCTGCTGACGGCGCCGGACTTCCCGCTGGCGCCGCTGGGCATGGTGCACGTCAGCAACAGCATCACCCTGCATCGTCCGGTGCTGATCACCGAGCCGCTGGAGTTGACCGTGCGTGCCGAGGGGCCGCGGCCGCACCGCCGCGGCGTCGTGGTCGATCTGGTCGGCGAAGCCCTGGTGGCCGGCGAGCGGGTCTTCGAGGGACGCTCCACCTACCTGAGCCGGGCGGCACGGCTGGAGGGCGAGGAGCACCGGCCCGAGACGGACGAGGGGTCTCGGCAGGCTCAGCCGGCGGAGCTGCCCACCGCCGGGCTGTGGCGGCTGCCGTCCGAGCTGGGCCGGCGCTACGCCGCGGTCTCCGGCGACGTGAACCCGATCCATCTCAACCCGCTGGCCGCCAAGGCGTTCGGACTGCCCGGCACCATCGCCCACGGCATGTGGACCCATGCCCGTGCGCTAGCCGCGCTGCAGCCCCGGCTACCCGACTCCTTCGACGTGTCGGTGCGATTCAGCAAGCCGGTGCGGCTATCCTCCACGGTCCGCTTCGCCGCCGCCGAGACGTCCGCCGGATTCGCCGCGCAGGTCACCAATCGCGACGCTGACAAGGTGTTTCTCACCATGGACGTGACCACCCGCTGACCAACACGCGGCGAACTGTACAGTTGCACAGCATTCTGGCCGTTCGTACAGTCGAGGTGTGGCCAATCCTGCCGATCTCACCGGGCGTGCCCGGATTCGTGACGCGGCCCTGGCGGCTTTCGCCGAGTTGGGCGACGCCGCCAGCATCCGCCTGATCGCCCAGCGGGCCGGGGTGTCACCGGCCCTGTTGCAGCATCACTACGGCACCAAGGACGGGCTCCGCACCGCCTGCGACGAGTACGTGCTGTCCTATTTCCGCGAGCACGTCGCCGCCGGCGTGGACGAGTTGGGGATGGCCGATCCGGACTACCTCGCCGAGGTGTACCGCTCGGCGCCGGTGGTGATCGGCTACCTGAACCGGCTGCTGATGGAGAACGCCCCGAGCTCGCAGTGGATCTTCGACTCGCTGGTGGCGATCACCGAGCCGTACCTGTCCGCCGACGCCGCCTCGCCGGTGCGGGACCGGGCGGCGGTGCTGGTCGCGATGAAGCTGGGGGTGCTGTTGCTGTTGCGACCGCACGTCGACCGGGCGCTCGGCCTGGAGGCGTCCCATCCGGCCGGCAATCCGCGGATCAGCGCGGCCCAGCTCGACTTGCTCAACCCCGACCTGGTCTCGCCCGAGGTGATGGCGGCCGCCCGGCGCGCCACCGAAGCGGCGGCACTGCGATGACCGCGGTCATCGAGTTCGACGCCGTCACCAAGCACTACGGACGGGCGACCGCGCTGGACGGACTCAGCCTGCAGGTTCAGGAAGGCCAGGTGCACGGCTTCCTCGGCCCCAACGGCGCCGGCAAGACCACCACGATGCGGATCGTGCTCGGCCTGCTCGGGATCAGTTCCGGACGGGTCAGCGTGTTCGGCCTCGACCCCTGGCGCGACGTCGCCGCGATCCACGGCCGGCTCGGCTACGTGCCCGGCGACGTGACGCTGTGGCCCGAGCTGACCGGCGGCGAGACTCTCGACATCCTGGGCCGGCTGCACGGCGGCGTCCGGGATCGCCGGGCCTGGCTGGACCTGTTCGACCTGGACCCGACGAAGAAGAACCGCAGCTACTCCAAGGGCAACCGGCAGAAGGTGGCGCTGGTGGCCGCTTTCGCCTCGGACGCCGAGCTGCTGATCCTGGACGAGCCCACCTCGGGGTTGGATCCGCTGGTCGATCAGGCCTTCGTCCAGGCCGTCCGCTCCGAGCAGGCCCGGGGCAAGACCGTCCTGTTCTCCAGCCACATCCTCGGCGAGGTCGAGCGGCTCTGCGACTGGGTCAGCATCATCGCCGACGGCAAGCTGGTCGATTCGGCACCGTTGGCGCAGTTACGCGGCGCCCAGCAGACCCTGGTCACCGCCCGGGTCGACGTCCGACCCGATCTGGCGCTGGACGGGGTGTCGGTGCTCGAGGACGACGGCGAGCGGCTGCGGCTGAGCGTCACGACGTCCGTGCTGCCGGAGCTGCTGCGCCGGCTGGCGGCGGCCGGGGTGCACTGCATCGAGGCCGGCGCGCCCTCGCTGGAGGACGTCTTCCTGGCGCACTACCGATCCGCGGGTGCCTGATGCGCACCCTGGTGCGGGCGCAGCTGCGCCGGTCCCGCTGGGGGTTGACCGCGTGGCTGCTGCTGCTCGGCCTGTTGCCGGCGCTGATGGCCGTCACCACGGCGGCCGGCTACCCGACCCAGGCCGACCGGGACGCCTTCGCCCGCGAGGCGACGGCCAACCTCGCCGAGGTCGCGCTGCGCGGCCCGGTCTTCGCCCCCACCACCGGCGGGCTGGTGGCCTGGACGCTCGCCTCGTCCGGCTCACTGGTCGGCTGCGTGATCGCGCTGATCTTCATCGTCCGCCTCACCCGCTCCGACGAGCAGTCCGGACGCCTGGAGCTGGAGCTGGCCGGACGGGTCACCCGCGCCGACCAGTTGCGGTCCGCGCTGCTGGTGGTCGGCGGCGCCGGGGTGCTGGTCGGGGTGGTGGCCTTCCTCGGCCTGGTCGCCACCGGGATGGACCCGGCCGGCTCGGCGCTGCTCGGGCTGGTGCTGACATCGACGATGCTGTTCTTCACCGCCGTGGGTGCGCTGTGCGCCCAGGTCGCGGCCGACGCCGGCGCCGCCGGCGGTCTCGCCACGATCACCATGGGGGTGACCCTGCTGATCGTCGCGATCGGGGACGCCATGGGCAGCCCGCTGGTCTGGGCCAGCCCGTTCGGCTGGGCCCGGCACGCCCAGGCGTTCGTCGCCAACCGGTTCTGGGTGCCGCTGATCCCGCTGGCCCTGGCCGGGCTGCTGGCCTGGCTCGCGCTGCGGCTCAACCGCTCCCGCGACTTCGGCACCGGGATGATCGGTCTGCGGCCGGGGCGGGCGTCCGCGGCGTCCTGGATCCGCGGCCCGCTGACCCTGGCGCTGCGGCTGCAGCGCGGCTCGATCATCGGCTGGACGGTGGCGCTGGGCACCCTGGGGCTGCTGCTGGGCTCGGTGCTGAGCGGCCTCGACCAGCAGCTCGCCGGCGGCACCTTCGAGGAGTTCGCGCAACGGCACGGCGGCACGGTCGGCGAGGTGTTCTTCCAGTTCGTGCTCTACCTGCTCGCCCAGATCGCCACCGCGGCGGCGCTGACGGCCGTGCTCACCCTGCGGCGGGACGAGGCGGGCGGGCTGGCCGAGCTGGTGCTGGCCCGTCCGGTGACCCGGCGCCGCTGGTCGCTGGTGTGGTGGCTGGTGGCCGCCGGGGTCGGGGCGTTCATCCTGGTCGGCATCGGCGTCGGTGCCGCGCTGAGTTCCGGACGCTGGGCGCTGCCGCTGGACACCATCGCCTACCTGCCGGCCGCGCTGACCGTCGTCGGGCTGGCGTTGGCCCTGGTCGGCTGGGCGCCGCGGATCGCCGTGGCCACCAGCTGGGCGGTGCTCGGCGTCATCCTGCTGCTGGACCTGTTCGCGGAGTTCAACCTGCTGCCGTCCGACCTGGTCCGCAACCTCTCCCCGTTCGCCGCCACCTTCGGCGGCCTGTTCGCCGGCGGCCTGCCGGAGACGCTGCTGGTGCTCGGGCTGATCGGAGTCGGGCTGGGCGGGTTCGGCGTCCTGGGGTTGCGGCGCCGCGATCTGCAGCCGGCCTGAGCCGGCCCGGTCAGCCGCGACGCACGGCCAGCGTCGCCGGGCGGGTCAGCCGCGACGCAGCCGCCGGATCGCCACCTCCGCCAGCAGCGCGGCGCAGTCGGCCAGCACGTCGTCGTCGAACATCGCCCGTGCCGAGTGGTTGGTCGGGGCGCTGGCCCAGTCGTCGCCGGGGTAGGTGGAGATGAAGATGAAGGCGCTCGGCACGTGCCGGCCGACGAAGCTGAAGTCCTCTCCCCCGGCCAGCGGGTAGGGCAGGTCGGTGTAGCGGTCGGCGCCGAACAGCTCGGTGACGGTGTCGCGGACGTGCTCGTACTCGACCGGGTCATTGACGGTCACCGGGTAGCCGCGCTCGTAGTCGACATCGACCGTCATCCCGTGCGCCTCGGCGATGCCGGTGGCCAGCCGGGTGATCCGCTCGGGGATGGACGAGTGGGTGGCGTCGGAGAAGGTCCGTACCGTCGCCTCCAGCCGGGCGTCGTCGGGAATGATGTTCTCCTTGGTGCCGGCCGCGATCTTCCCGACCGTCACCACGACCGGGTCGAAGATGTGGAACTGCCGGGTCACCATGGTCTGCAGGCCGATGGCGATCTCGCAGGCGACCGGAACCGGGTCGGCGGTGTTGTGCGGCTGCGAACCGTGCCCACCCCGTCCGCGGACGGTGATCGCGCACCGGTCGGCCGCCGCCATCATCGTTCCCGGACGTCCCCACCAGACCCCGAACGGCGCCTGGGCGGCGGAGACGTGCAGCCCGTAGGCGGCGTCGACCCGGCGTCCGGCAGCATCGAGGACACCCTCGGCGATCATCGGTGCGGCACCGCCCGGCCCCTCCTCGCCGGGCTGGAACATGAACACCACGTCGCCGGGCAGCTGGTCGCGCAGCTCGTGCAGGATCTTGACCGCCCCGACCAGCCCGGCCACGTGCAGGTCGTGACCGCAGGCGTGCATGGTGCCGGTGGAGGACGCGAAGTCGAGCCCGGTCTCCTCGATCACCGGCAACCCGTCCATGTCGGCCCGCAACAGCACCGCCGGCCGGGTTCCGGTGGTCTCGCCGCCGCCGCGCAGCACCGCGACCACGCTGGTCAGCGAGGTTCCGGTGCTGATCTCCAGGTCGAGGCCGGCCAGCGCCTCGAGGATCCGTGCCTGGGTGCGCGGGTTGTGGTTGCCCAGTTCGGGGTCGGCATGGATCTCGCGGCGCAGGGCACGCAGCTCGGGGTGCAGCCGAGCCGCGATGGTGGTGGTTGCGGTCATGGCCTCACCCTAGAGAACCCGGTCCAAGGTGGCCGCCGAACAGGCAGACCGACCTGGTCATCTCGGTGTATGACGAGCCTGGAGATCTCCCACCAGGCCGAACGGGCGCCGGCCGGCTGTGCGAGCCGCACGCCCGGATCGTCCGGTCCTAGGCCCTCCCTAATCAGTTCTGCCCTCCCGTCGACGGGAGGGCGGAACTGATTAGGGAGGGCCTAGTCGCGCAGCGCCCGGCCCAGGGCGTCCAGCTTGGCCTCGACCGCCGTCAGCCGGGCCTCGACCTCGACGGGCAGCGCACCGACCGCGCCGGACGGTGCGGACGCCGCGGCCGGGACCGTGCGTCCGCGGCTGAATTTCCACCAGCCCACCGCGACGGTGATCACCAGGGCGACCGTGAGCACCGCGAACCGCGGCCACTGCTCACCGGCCGAGATGCCCATGCCGACCGCGTAGATCATGGTGAACAGCCCGCCGAGCAACGCCCCGTTGGCCAGCACCGGTCCGCTGTTCGCGATCGCCAAGGAGAGCAGCATCACCAGGGTGGCGCAGACCAGCAGGATGATCGAGGTGGTCAGCCGGTAGGTGCTCCAGGCGCTCTCCCCGCCGGAGGAGTAGGGCGGCTCCGGGTAGAAGGTGTTGACGCCGATGCCGATGAAGGCGGTCACCACCAGGCCGAGGAAGAAGCTGAAGATCACCTGCAGCATCGACTGGCCGACATCACGTTGCGCACTCATATCCCAAGCGTGCCAGCACGGCGTCCGGTCAGCGCCGTTCCCCGCCAGAAGCCAGCTCCGCTCCCCGCTCTGGCGCTCGCCTAACTATTTCGGGCTCGCTGAGTTCAGCGAGCGCCTAACTATTTGGCGCTCGCTGAACTCAGCGAGC
>NZ_JASGDE010000162.1:0-17314 GCF_047607385.1 Micropruina sp. | reverse complement strand
GGTGGTTCGGCGACAGCGTGGGCCGAGCCGACCCCGCCGCCGACTCCGGCGCCGGTCTCGACGCCCAGCAGGGCCCCCGCACCGACGGTGACCGGCGTGGCCCCGACGCGCGGGCCGGCGTCCGGGAAGACGCTGGTCACCGTGACCGGGACCGGCTTCAGCAAGGCCCTGAAGGTCTGGTTCGGCTGGAAGACCGGCCAACAGCTGCGGGTGCTTTCCGACACCAGGCTGACCGTGCTGGCGCCGGCTGGACGAGGCACCGTGGACGTCCGCGTCCTCACCAGGGCCGGCACGTCGCGGGCCTCCGCACCGACCAGGTACCGCTACGTCGACGCACCGCGCGTCTTCACGCTGCGACCGGACTCGGCCGGCACCGACAACCCCACCAAGGTCACCATCAGCGGCGACAACTTCATCGACGTCTCCGCAGTCAGGTTCGGCAACTCCCCGGGCACGGACGTCCGGGTGCTGTCGGAGCATCGGCTCACCGTGACCACCCCGTCGCACAAGGCGGGCACGACCACCGTCCGGGTGGTCACCACCTATGGCAGCTCCAAGCCGGCCTGGCAGACCCGTTTCACCTTCGTCGCGCCACCGCAGGTGTCCTGGATCTCACCGAAGACCGGGCCGGCGACCGGCGGCACCATGGTCACCGTCCACGGCTCCGGATTCAACAAAGCGACCCGGGTCACCTTCGGCGGCACCCCGGCCAAGAACCTGAAGGTGATCAACGACCGAAAGCTCACCGTGACGGCACCGGCAGGCCAGTCCGGCAGCACGGTGGACGTCGCGGTCACCGGCAAGTACGGCACCAGCAAACCGCATGCCGCCGCCCGCTACCGCTACGAATCGGTCTGCACCCCCACCGTGATCGCAGTCAGCGGAAGCATCGCCGCCAACACCACCTGGCAGCCGGCAAGTTGCGGGACGGTCTATCGAGTCAGCGGCACGGTGACCATCGCCAAGGGCGCCTCTCTCACCGTAGCGGCGGGCACCATCGTGAAGTTCGAGGACAATGCCGCACTGTCGGTGGACGGCTCGCTGATCGTCGAGGGCACCACCGCCAACCCGGCGATCTTCACCGGCATCCACGATGACACCGTGGGCGGCGACACCAACGGCAACGGCAACCAGACCAGTCCCCGGGCTGGAAACTGGGGCAGCATCCGGTTCAACGACGACGCCAATCTCCGCGCCAACGCGCTCACCCTGCGCTACGGCAGCGGCATCGACGGCAGCATCGAAGCCGGCAAGGATCCCGATCTGTCGGTGTTCCGGCTGACCAACTCGGTGTTGGCGCACAACACCGCCGGAATCGTCGCCTTCCACAGCAACGAGACGGCAGACCCCGCACGGGAGATCACCATCACCGGTACCACCCTGACCGATTCGGGCACCATCGCCGTTTCCAGCCTCGGCGCGTACAACGTCGGCAACTCCTCCGATCCCGCGGTTCCGGTCACGGTCTCCAGCAATTCGGTGACCGGCTCGACCAGTACCCAACCGGCCTATTCGATCTGCGACGGAACCCTGCAACCGTCGCTGCTCACCGGCAACACCGGCAGCAACAACAAGGTCAACGCGATCCGGCTCTGCGGCACCATCTTCGAGAACTGGACGCTGCCCACCACCGGCCTTCCCTACATCATGGGCAGCGTCAAACTCAGCGATATCCCCGGGTCTCCACGAACACCGCGAGTGACGTTCACCATCCCGGCCGGCGCGATCCTCAAATTCGACGATGCCGGAAGCCTGAGCGTGACCAACGGCTCCCTCATCGTCAACGGCACCGACGCGAAGCCGGCGATCGTCACCAGCATCCACGACGACACCGTGGGCGGCGACACCAACGGCAACGGCAACGCCACCAGCCCCCGAGCCGGAAACTGGGCTGGTATCAGCGTGGTCAGCGAGGTTTTCCCGGCAGAGACCGAGGCCTACACCGCCGCTGCCACACTCACGGCGAACCGGCTCGACCTGCGCTACGGCGCCGGAATCACCGCGGCCCGGGCGGACAGCTTCCAGCTGAGCAACTCGACCCTCCGCGACAACAGCGCCGGCATCGACGTCAGCCGCACCCAGGCGCTCTGGTTCAACCCGGGTGCGATCACCATCACCGACAACACCCTGATCCGCTCCAGCGGCATCGCGGTGCAATCCGACCCTCCGGATCCCCGGTTCAGCGGATACGGGGGAACGATCCAGGTCACCGGAAACGACGTCACCGGAAACACCACCGGCGCGCCGGCCTATTTCTACTCCGAGCAGGATTTCAGCCCGGCAGCTCTGGCCAGCAACACCGGCAGCAACAACAAGGTGAACGCCATCTACATCAGCGGCCGAATCGGAGACTGGACGGTACCCACCACCGGACTGCCGTTCGTGGTCACCGGACGGACCTCGACGCTCGGCACCCTCACCGTTCCGGCCGGCGCCGTCCTCAAATTCGGCATCGGAGGACTCCTGGAGATCGGTCTCGACGGATCGCTGGTGGTGAACGGAACGGCCGACAAGCCCGCCGTCTTCACCAGCATTCGCGACGACTCGGCCGGCGGCGACGCCAATGGCGACGGCAACGCCACCAGCCCGAAGGCCGGCGACTGGGCGGGCATCGACGTCACCGGCTGGTTCGACGCCGGAAGGGGAAACGGTGGAAACGGCCGCGCCTCGGTCGCGATCAACGGCCTGACCATGCGCTACGGATACGGAATCGACTCGATGCCCGGCATCGACACCACGTTCCGCATCACGAACTCCCTGCTGGTCGACAACGCCTCCGCCAACAGCGGCAAGGGCATCTTCGTGATGCGGGGCGGCCCGGGATCCACCACGATCACCGGAAACACCCTGACCAGGTCCGGGGCCATCCAGATCGTCACCACGGTCGACGAGAAGGACGCCGGGCCCGTGGAGGTGTCCGACAACACCGTCAACCCGTGACGGGCTGAGTCAGCCGAGCTTGGCGATCTCGGCGGCCAGTTCGGCGTCGGCAAGTTCCGGCACGGCGATCGCCGTGCAGGTCTTGCCGACGCCGCGGCAGAACACCGCCGTGGGCATCTGCTGGCCGCCGGTCATGTCGAGCCAGGACTCACCGTCCTGTTCGGTGTCGTAGAGCCCGACCGGGACGCCGAACGGCTGCCCGGGCAGGGAGTCTCTCGGGCTGCCCGGCAGCTGCAGCACTCCGGCGAGCTTCGGCAGGCTTCCGCTGTGCACGCGGTCGATCCGCGCGAGGGCTCCGCGCAGCTCGTCCTCGCCACCGATCACGATCAGGGCCGGGCCCTGGGTGTAGTCGGTCATCCGGATGGTTCCGCCGCCGACCGCGGGCAGGACCGCACCGGTCTTTCCGGGCTTCGGCGGCGTCACCTTGGTGGGCGTGGGCTTCCGCCACTTCAGCCCCGGGCGGTCGATGGCGAAGAAGTCGTCGGGCACCTGGACGCCGACCTCGAAGGACTCCGCCTGCCACTGGTAGCCGGCGGTCAGGGTCGCCTTCAGCATCGTCTCGGGGTACTCGGCGTCGAAGACGGCTTCAGTCGGTTCGCCACCGGTCGGGGTGCAGGTCCAGATCGTCGTGCGTCGCCCGATGAACTCACCGGTCCCGGTCTGTTCGGCGTTGGCGCACTGCTTCTCGACCGCGCTCACCGGTGAATCCGGCGCGGGCAGCACCTCGAAACGCAGGCAGCCCCTCGAATCGCAGCGCACCTGGGTGGTGCCGTCCGAGGCGTCGAAGAGCTCCAGCTCGGAGCCCGGGTTGTCCGGGTAACGGGTCCGGCTCCGGACGCCGTCGGTGGTGATCTCGGTCTTGCCCGATCGTGGGCTGTCCGCGGGTCCGAAGTAGGCGGTGAGCCGGGTGATCGGCCGCGGCCCGGACGGGGTTGCCGAGGGAGTCGGTGAGCCCGCCGGTGCCACCGGGGCACAACCGGCCGCCAGCAGCATCAGCACGACGAGGTATTTCGCAGAGGTCACGGGCGCAGGGTACGAAGCGGACCGGTGATCGGGCCAGGTGGCAGTATTGCCACCTCCACCATGGAGCCGCCTTGGGGAGTCGAACCCCAGACCTATTCATTACGAGTGAATCGCTCTGCCAACTGAGCTAAGGCGGCATGCCGGACGCGGCCGGCGACGTCCAACTATAGGCCAGCGGCCGGTCCGGGCGCGATTCGTCGCCGGGTCACCGGCAGCGGGTGCCGTCGGCGGGCACCTCGCCCTTGGTCAGGTAGTCGATCACCAGGGTGTCGACGCAGCTGGACTTGCCGCCGAAGGTGCCGTGTCCCTCCCCCTCGTAGGTCAGCAGCACACCCGAGGTGAGTTGCTCGGCCATCGTCACGGCGTTCTGGTAGGGCGTCGCCGGATCGCCGGTGGCGCCGATCACCACGATCGGGGCCGCACCCGAACCGGTGGGCTTGACCAGCGGTCCGCTGTGCACCGGCCACAGCGCGCAGGTGTAGCCGGGCCCGAAGTACTTGCCGTAGATCGGCGCCTTCTTCTGGTCCGCCACCCAGCGCTGCTCGGCCTCCACCACACCCTCGTCCTTGGAGTCGGCGCAGCCGATCGCCGGAAAGGAGTAGAACAACGAGCCGTAGCTGCCGTCCTCGGTGCGGTCGTTGAGGCCGTCGGACGACTTCAGCAGCCGGGTTCCGTCGCCGGCGAGCGCGGCCTGCAGATCGCGGGCCAGCACCTGCCAGGCCGGGACGCCGCCGTACAGGTAGCCGGCGATGCCGGTGGCGGCCAGGCTCTGGGTGAGGGTCCGGTCGCCGACGGTGAGCGGTTCGCCGTCCAGCTTGTCGAGGAAGTCGGTGATGGTCTTCAGCACCGCGTCCTTGCCGGCCCCCAGGCTGCAGCCCTGGCGGGCACACCAGGCCGCGAAATTGCCCAGCGCCAGGTCGAAGCCCATCGCCTGGATGACCGAGTCGTCGTCGGTGATGTCGACGGCTGCGTCCAGCACCAGGCGTCCGACCCGTTGCGGGAACAGCTCGGCATAGAACGAACCGATCTGGGTGCCGTAGGAATAACCCACGAAGGACAGCTTCTCGTCGCCGACCAAGGCCCGCATCAGGTCGAGATCGCGGGCGGTGTCGACGGTGGAGATGTGGTTCAGCAGCTCGCCGCTGTTCTCCCAGCAGGCCTTGCCGAACTCGTAATTGCCGACGATCAGCGCCTGGGTCTCGGCGTCGTCGTCCGGCGAGGAGTCGAGCTGCGCGTAGGCGTCGGTGGCGGCGTTGCCGTAGCAGGTCACCGGGGTGGACGCGTTCGTGCCGCGAGGATCCCAGCCCACGATGTCGTACTGTTCCAGGCCCTTGGAGGCGAAGTAGGTGACCATATTGCGCCCGGACGCGCCCGGCCCGCCCGGGTTGATGAACAGGGTGCCCAGCTTGGGCGACTGGGTGGCCCGCTTCCGGGCCAGCGCCAGGGTGATCGCCTGGCCGGACGGGTTGGCGTAGTCGAGCGGGGCGAGGATGGTGGCACAGTCGTAGTTGCTGCAGCGCCGCCACTGGATCGACTGCTTCAGGTAGCCGGTCAGCCCGTCCCCGGACAGGCCGTCGGCGAAACCGTCCGGTTTGGCGTCCGAGGGGGCCAGCCGGGGCCGGTCGATCTGGAACCCGGGAGTCTGCGATACCCCGATCACCTCACCCGCCGGTGCTGCCGAACTGGCCGACGGGCTGGGCGCGGGCTGGCTGGGGCCGGCGTCCGGGACGCAGCCGGTCAGCACCATCAGCGCGACGGCGCCGGCGGCCCAGCGAGGGAGAATGCGCACGAGCACAATCTAGTGGCCGGCCCCAGAGCAGCTTCTGCCTAGTCGATCTCGGAGACCCGCTCCCGCTCCCGGCTCTTGCGGAAGCTGCGGTCCAGGCTGAACCCGCCGCCGCCGACGCAGAGCAGCACCAGGCCGACCGCGGCCAGCAGCAGTTCGAGTTCACCGAGGAAGCCGGGACGACCCGCGACGAACGGGCTCCAGTTGCCCCACATCACGAAGGCCAGCGCACCGCCGGTGATCAGCGTGACGCCCAGCCCGGCGAGCCGGGTGAGCAGGCCGAAGACCAGCGCCACCGCGATGGCGAGGGCGGCGACACCGGTCACCATCGCCATGATCGCCGGCTCGGGAATGATCGTGGTGGCGAACTGCGCCGTGGCCGCCGCCGGATCGGTGACGATCGCCAGGCCGCGCACTGCCATGATCGCCGCCACCACCAGGCGGAGCACGAACAGGGCGAACCCGCCCAGGAAACGGTCGGTGGTGCGCCGGGTGATCACGATCGGCTCGGGGGCCGGGGCGGGACGGACGTCGGGCGCGGCCAGCGCGGCCTCGCGCGCTTCCCGCCGGGCGGCCCGCTCGGCCGCCAGCTTGCGCTCTTCCGCGGACAGTTCCGGGGTCGGCTGGACCAGGGTGGGCGCGTCGACCGATGCCGAACGGAAGATGGCTTCGTGGACCGTCGACTCCTCTTCGGTGTCGGGGCGAGCGGGTGCGAACGGGGAAGTCTGCTCGTCGTGAACCGTGTGGGTCATGTTCCTCCTCGACTCCAGTGGCTTTCATCGTGCCTTCCCGCGCGGGTCCCACGCGGACCGACACACCGGGCCGGCCGCAACCGGGATCAGCCGATGCCGGCCACGCTGACCAGCAGCGACTCCATCGCCAGCAACGGCGCCACATTCCCCTCCAGCGCCTCACGGCAGGCCAGGATGGCGTCGATCCTGCGCAGCGTGGCCTCCGGGCCGTCACGCCGGGCGGTGGCTTCGATCTCCGCCCGCTGTTCGGTGTTGATCAGCTCGGCCCCCACCCCGGTCTGCACCATCAGCACGTCGCGGTAGTAGGTGGTGAGCTCGGTGAGCACCCGGTCGAGGGCGTCGCGCTGCAGCCGCTTGGCGCGCGCCTTCTGCTGATCTTCCAGTTCCCGCAGCGCCGCCTGGGCGTGACGCGGACGCGCCCCCTTGGTGCCGAAGCCGAGCGCCTCGGACAGCTCCGTCTTCTCCCGGACGTCCAACTCGGCGGTGCTGGCGGACGCCTCCTGCGCGGCCGACTCGACCAGCCCGGCGGCGGCGTTCAGGCAGTCGGCCAGCGAACCCAGCCGGCCGGGCAGGGTGAGCAGGTCGGCCCGGCGGGTCCGCGCCGCCTCGTCGCGGGCCAGCATCCGGGCCCGTCCGATGTGCCCCTGGGCGGCCCGGGCGGCGAAATCGGCCAGCCCGGGGTCGACACCGTCGCGGCGCACCAGCAGGGCCGCGACGGCGGCGGTGCTCGGGGTGGCCAGTTCGAGGCGGCGACAGCGGGACCGGATGGTCACCACCACGTCGTCCGGGGTCGGGGCGCAGAGTAGCCAGACTGTCTTGGCGGCCGGTTCCTCGATGCTCTTCAGCAGCGCGTCGGCGCCGCGTTCGGTGACCCGGTCGGCGTCCTCCACGACGATCACCTGGTAGCGCCGCAGGGTCGGCGACATGGCCGCCCGGCGGACCAGTTCGCGCACCTCGTCGACACCGATGGACAGCTGTTCGGTGCGCACCAGGGTGACGTCGGGATGGGCGCCGGACAGCGACGTCCGGCAGGCCGAGCAGAGCCCGCAGCCGCCCTGTTCGCACTGCAGGGCGGCGGCGAAGGCGCGGGCGGCGTTGGACCGGCCGGACCCCGGCGGGCCGGTGATCAGCCAGGCGTGGGTCATCGCGTGGGCGTCGCCGGCGACCGCCCGGCGCAGCACGTCGACCGTCCGCTGCTGCCCGACCAGGTCGTCCCACACCGTCATGGCTGGATCCTGCCAGCCGCCGCCGACAATTCCGCCCGCTCCGCGATCAGCTCCTTCACCCGGCGCTGCACCCGTCCGGCGATCCACTCCGGGCTCTCCCGGGCCGGCAGCACCAGGTAGCGTCCGGCGTCCCGCGCGGCCAGCTGCAGGAACAGCCGGCGGGCCCGGTCGTGGAACTCGGCCCCGGCTCCCTCCAGTCGGTCCGGTTCGGCGATGGTGCCGACGGCCCGCTCCGGTTCCAGGTCGAGCAGCACGGTCAGGTCGGGCAGCAGCCCGTCGGTCGCCCAGCGGGCGATCTCGGTGACCTCGGCCAGGTCGAGCACCCGTCCGGCGCCCTGGTAGGCGAGCATCGAGTCGACGTAGCGGTCGCAGATCACCAACTCGCCGCGCAGCAGCGCCGGGCGCACCACCTCGTGCAGGTGATGGGCCTTGTCAGCGGCGTACAGCAGGGCTTCGGCCCGGGGGTCGAGGTCACCGGTGGCAGGGTCGAGCACGATCCGCCGGATCATCTGTCCGGCCGCGGTGTCGCCCGGTTCGAAGGTCAACCGGGCCGGCAGCCCGCGCTGCCGCGCCCACTGCTCCAGCAGCCGGCACTGGGTGGACTTGCCGACCCCGTCGCCGCCCTCGAAGACCACGAACAGCCCGGTCACCGGAGCTACCCCTTCGTGGCGGTCGCCCGCTTGGTGGTCGTGGTCCGCTTGGTCGTCGTGGCCCGCTTGGTGGTGGTGCGGCGCGTCGTGGTGCGCTTCGGCGCCGGGCCCTTGGCCCGCTTCTCGGCCAGCAGTTCGGCGGCCCGCTCGGCGGTGATCGCCTCCACCGAGTCCGATTTGCGCAGGGTGGCGTTCACCTCGCCGTCGGTGACGTAGGCGCCGAACCGGCCGTCCTTGATCACCATCGGCTTGCCGGTGGCCGGATCGGCACCCAGCTCCTTCAGCGGGCCGGCGGCGGCACGGGCCCGTCCGCGGGTCTTCGGCTGGGCGTAGATCTCCTCGGCCTCCTCCAGGGTGATGTCGAAGATCTGCTCCTCGGAGGTCAGCGAGCGCGAATCGGTGCCCTTCTTCAGGTAGGGACCGTAGCGGCCGTTCTGGGCGGTGATCTCCACCCCGTCGGCGGACGTGCCGACCACCCGCGGCAGGCTGAGCAGCCGCAGCGCGTCGTCCAGGCCGATGGTCTCCAGGTTCATCGAGGCGAACAGCGAACCGGTGCGCGGCTTGGCCGACTTCGGCGCCCCCTCCTCCAGCACCTCGGTGACGTAGGGCCCGTAGCGTCCCGATTTGGCGACGATGGTGCGTCCGGTGCCGGGATCGACGCCCAGCTCGCGCTCCTCGGCGGCGGGCTGGTCGAGCAGCTCCTTGGCCCGCTCGACGGTCAGCTCGTCCGGCGGCAGGTCCTCGTCGACGTTGGCCCGGCGACCCTCGGCGTCCTCCACGTAGGTGCCGTAGCGGCCGACCCGCACCGCGATGCCGGAATCGCCCAACGGGTAGGTGGACAGCTCCCGGGCGTCGATCTCGCCGAGCTCGTTGACCAGCGCGTGCAGGCCCTCGTGCGAGGCTCCCTCGGCACCGAAGTAGAAGTCGTTGAGCACCTGCAGCCGGGCCGCCTGACCGCTGGCGATGTCGTCCAGGGTGTCCTCCAGGGCTGCGGTGAAGCTGTAGTCGACCAGCCGCGGGAAGTGCTCCTCCAGCAGCCGGGTGACCGCGAAGGCCAGCCAGGTCGGCACCAGCGCCGAGCCCTTCTTGAACACGTAGTCGCGGCTGGTGATGGTGCGGATGATCGAGGCATAGGTGGACGGCCGGCCGATCTCCAGCTCCTCCAGCTTCGCCACCAGCGACGGCTCGGTGTAGCGGGCCGGCGGACGGGTGTCGTGGCTGAGTGCCTTCACCTCCTCGGCGGTGAGCGCGGCGCCGGCGGCCAGCTGCGGCAGCCGGGCCTGGGCGTCGTCGGAGGTCTCGTCGTCCTCGACACCCACCACGTAGGCCTTCAGGAAGCCGGGGAAGGTGATGGTGCGACCCGAAGCGCCGAAGGTGCAGCGTCCGGTCTCGGTGATCTCGCCGGTGGTGGCGTCGGTCACCGCGATCCGCTGCGGCAGGGTGGCGCCGATCCGGACGCTGACCGTCTCGCCCACCGCGTCCGCCATCTGCGAGGCCAGGGTGCGCCTCCAGATCAGTTCGTAGAGCCGGAGGGCGTCGCCGCTCAGCCCGGTCTCGGTGGGCGTGGCGAAGGTCTCGCCGGCCGGCCGGATCGCCTCGTGCGCCTCCTGGGCGTTCTTCACCTTCGAGGTGTAGACCCGTGGCTTCTCGGGCAGGTAGCGGCCGCCGAACAGCTGCTTCACCTGGGCCCGGGCGGCGTTGATCGCGGTCGCCGACAGGGTCACCGAGTCGGTACGCATATAGGTGATGAAGCCGCGCTCGTACAGGTCCTGGGCGACCCGCATGGTGCGTTCGGCGGTGAAGCCGAGCTTGCGCCCGGCGTCCTGCTGCAGAGTGGTGGTGCGGAACGGGGCGTACGGACGCCGGGTGTACGGCTTGGCTTCGACGGACGCCACCGCGTAGGCGGCCTGCTCGAGCGCCGTGGCCAGGGTCTCCGCCTGCTCGGTGGAGAGGTGGAACAGGCCCTTGCCGGTCAGCTTGCCCTGCGGGTCGAAGTCACGGCCCTGGGCGACCCGCAGGTCGCTGATCTGCTGCAGGGTGGCTCCGAAGACCGGCGGTTCGGCCTCGGCTCCGGCGTTCAGCTGGGCCTCGATACCGGCGTAGCTGGCCGAACGGAAGGCCATCCGCTGCCGCTCCCGGTCGACCACCAGCCGGGTCGCCACCGACTGGACGCGGCCCGCCGACAGCCGCGGCATGACCTTCTTCCACAGCACCGGGGACACCTCGTAGCCGTACAGCCGGTCGAGGATGCGGCGGGTCTCCTGGGCGTCGACCAGGTCGGTGTCGAGCTCGCGCGGGTTCGCCACCGCCTCGGCGATGGCCTGCGGGGTGATCTCGTGGAAGACCATCCGGCGCACCGGAACCTTCGGCTTCAGTTCGGCCAGCAGGTGCCACGCGATGGCCTCGCCCTCGCGGTCCTCATCGGTGGCGAGCAGGAGTTCGTCGGCGCCGGCCAGCTTCGCCTTCAGGTCGCGGATGGTGCCCTTCTTGTCGGCGGCCACCACGTAGAGCGGCTCGAAGTCCTTCTCGACGTTGACGCCGGTGCGGGCCCACTTCTCACCCTTGTACTTGGCCGGCACCTCGGCGGCACCAGTGGGCAGGTCGCGGACGTGACCGCGGCTGGACTCGACGATGTAGCCGTTGCCGAGGAAGCTGGCGATCTTGGTCGCCTTGGCGGGTGACTCGACGATCACCAGTCGGTTCTTGCCTGCTGTTGCCACGTGGATTTCCTCGATGCGGGGGTTGGTCGACCGCGACAGCGGCCTCGGGGGGAATGGTAACCACAAAGCGCGGACACTCGGCTACTCGGGCCGGTCGGCTACCGCAGATAGCCGTCGGCGATCAGCGGACGCAGGCGCGGCAGCAGGTCGGCGCGCAGAGCGGCGGCGTCGGCGTCCAGCAGGTCGGCGACGGCGTCGATCAGGACGCCCAGCGGCAGGTCGCCGTCGCAGGCTCCGGCTACGGCGGCCAGCCCGGTGTCCACCTCGACGGCCCGTCCGAAGCCGGTGCCACGGCGGAAGACGATGTGTTCGGGATCGGCGGCGCCGGGGCGTCCGAGAGCTTCGGAGGCGACCGCCGGGTCGAGGGTGAAGGTGGCGGCCAGCAACTGGTCGTCGAGGAGCTTCGCGGCGCGGGCGGCGTCCGGGAACTCGGCGAAGGCGTCGCCGAGCCCGCCATGCACCTGGTGCGGCCACTCGTCGAAGCGGAGCTCGGGCTCTGCGGCGCCGGCGTTGTAGAGGGTGAGCCAGCCCAGGCCGACCCCGACGATGCCGAGCTGCTCGAAGTAGTCGACCCATTCGGAGTAGCGAGGGCGGTACTCGGAGGTGCCGACCAGGCCGGCGTCGGCCAGCCAGATCTCGATGTACTCGAACGGGTCGAGCCGTTCCCGCTGCAGCACCAGGGCGTCACAGCCGGTGGGCGCGATCCAGGAGGCGAGCCGGGCCTGCCAGGGCTGGTCGGCGGTGATCGCCCAGTTGCCCAGCACCTGCAGCGCGCCGCCCGGGTTGAGCTGTGTCGCCGCGCCGGTGACGACGGCGCGAACCAGCCCGTCGGCGGCGAAGGAGCCCTCGCGGTAGACCAGTCGGGAGGCGTCCGGCGGTGCCATCACGTAGGGCGGGTTGGTGACGATCAGGTCGAACTTCTCGTCGGCGACCGGTTCGTACAGCGAGCCCTGCCGGACGTCGACGGTGATGCCGTTGAGTGCCGCGGTCAGGGCGGTCATCGCGCAGGCTCGGGGGTTGAGATCGGTGGCGATCACCTGGGTGCTGTGGGTGGACAGGTGCAGCGACTGGATGCCGCAGCCTGACCCGAGGTCGAGGGCGCGGGTGCGGGGGTTGCGCATGGTCAGCTGGGCGAGCGTCACCGATGCCGGGGAGAGCCCCAGCACGAAGTCGTCGGACGGCTCGGCGAGGCGTCCGTCCAGGGTCGGGGTGAGGTCGGAGGCCAGCCAGCCGGAGTGCTCGCCGGTGTCGTCGGTGAACGCGTAGGGACGGATCTCGACGGCGGCCCTGATCGCGTTCGTGTCGCCGGGAGCGGGCGACAGGATCGGGGCGAGCCGGTCCAGGTCGCCCAGCACCGCTGCCAGATCGGCGGCCGGGACGTCCTGCTGCAGCGCGAACGCCCGGATCAGGGTGGCCTGCGGATCGGTCGCGCCGGCCAGCGCCCGGTCGGCGGGGACGGTGGCGTTGCGGGCCAGCCCGTCCAGGCCGGGGCCGCCGAGGCGTCCGGCGACCTCGTCGTAGCTGTAGCCGGCGTCCCGCAGCCGGTCGGCGAGATCGTGGGCGATGGTGGGATCGAGCACACCGGCAGCCTGCCACACCCCGTTGACCGGCCTGCCACCGTACGCTGCTGCGCGTGAACGGATCGGTGCTGGTGCGGGGCGTCCGCGTCGTCGACCTGGACGGCTCGTCCTCGGCGTGGCGAGAGCTGTGCGATGTGTCGATCTCCGGCGGGGTGATCGCCGCCGTCGGGCCGGACCTGGCGTCCGTGCCCGGCGTCCAGGAGATCGACGGTGACGGACGCTGGGCGATCCCCGGGCTGTGGGACGCCCACGTGCACGCCGGCCAATGGGTGCGGACCGCCCGGATGGTCGACCTGGCCGGCGCCCCCGACCCGGAGAACGTGCTGGAGCGATTGGCTCGCCCGCTCGCCGAGTTGTCCGAGCGACACCCGACGCGCACCCTGTTCGGCTTCGGCTTCCGGTCGGCCGGATGGCCGCGAAGGGCCACGGTCGCCGAGCTGGACGCGGTCACCGGCAGCAGGCCGGTGGTGCTGATCTCCGGCGACGCGCACAGCGGCTGGCTGAACTCGGCGGCGCTGGCCATGCTCGGGAAACCCGCTCGCACCGACGCGGTCAGCGAGAGCGAGTGGTTCGTCCTGATGCCCCGGCTCGACGGGCTCCCCGGCGCCGCCCCGGACCCCGCGGACTTCGCGACCGCGGTTCACGGCCTGTCCGCCAAGGGCGTCACCGGACTGGTCGACTTCGAGTTCGCCGACAGCTTCGTGGACTGGCCGCCGCGGCTCGCCGCCGGAGCCGGACCGGTGCGGGTGCGCACCGCCGTCTATCCGCACCAACTCGATCGGGTGATCGCGGCAGGCCTGCGGACCGGCGACCCGCTGCCCGGCGCCGGCGGGCTGGCCACGATGGGGCCGCTGAAGGTGATCACCGACGGCTCGCTGGGCACCCGCACCGCCTGGACCCACCAGCCTTACTCCGACGGTCCAGCCACCCCGGAGCACCCCTGTGGCCAGGCCAATTACTCCGTGGCCGAGCTCACCGACCTGATCCGGCGCGCCACCGCGGCCGGACTCGAGGTGGCCCTGCACGCCATCGGCGACCGCGCCAACGCCGCCGTCCTGGACGCCTTCGCCGCCGGCGGCGGACGCGGCTCGGTGGAGCACGTCCAGCTGATCACCCCGGAGGACGCCGAGCGGATGGCCGCCCTTGGCCTGCGGGCCAGCGTCCAGCCCGCGCACCTGCTCGACGACCGCGACCTCACCGACCAGGTCTGGGGCGCCGAACGCGCCGGTCGGTCGTTTCCGCTCCGCACCCTGGCCGACGCCGGCGTCCGGCTCGCGCTCGGCTCGGACGCCCCCGTCGCCGAGCTCGACCCGTGGCTGGCGATGGCCTGCGCCGTGCACCGCAGCGGCGACGAGCGGCCCAGCTGGCACCCCGAACAGGCGCTCACCCCGCGGGAGGCGCTCGCGGCCTCGGTGGACGGACGGCGGCTGCGGCCCGGCGAGCCCGGCGACCTCGTCCTGCTGGACGCCGACCCGCTGGCTCCGGCGAGCCCCCGGGAGGCTGCCTACACGCTGCGGCAGATGCAGGTGCTCGTGACGATCTGCGCCGGAACGGCGACGCACGTGTCGGGTTCCCGATTCTGTCCGCGCCTCGTGACACCCTGAGGCAATGGCCGTGCCGGAGTGGATCGCAGCGCAGGAGCAGGTGCGCCACATCCACCGGCGTCCGGCCCGCCCGGGTCTCACCGCTCCCTTCCCCGACTGGGTGTCGCCCGATGTCCGCGACACCTTGGGCGGCCACGGCGTCCGCACCCTGTGGCAGCACCAGAACCTCGCCGCCCAGGCCGCTTTCGACGGCCGCCATGTGGCGATCAGCACCTCCACCGGCTCGGGCAAGTCGCTGGCCTATCTGCTGCCGATCATCGCCGCCACCGCGGAGGGCCGCGTCGGGACCGGGGCGGAGCGGCACCGGTGGGCGCGACCTGATCGGGCGCACACCGCGCTGTACCTGGCGCCCACCAAGGCGCTGGCCCACGACCAGGCCCGACGGGCCGCCGCCCTCGGCGGCCCCGGCTGGCGAATCTCCACACTGGACGGCGACTCCGACCAGGCCGAGCGCCGGTTCGCCCGTGAGTTCGCCACCTTCGTGCTGACCAATCCCGACATGCTGCATCGCAGCGTGTTGCCCTCCCACGAACGCTGGCAGCCGCTGCTCCGGACGCTGCGCTACGTGGTGATCGACGAAGCGCACCGCTACCGGGGCCTGTTCGGCGCCCATGTCGCGAACGTGCTGCGCCGGCTCCGGCGGCTGTGCCGGCACTACGGTTCCGACCCGGTGTTCGTGTCGGCGTCCGGAACCATCGCCGACCCGGCACGGCATCTGGAGCGGCTGGCCGGGGTCGGCGACGTGCTGGCCGTCGACACCGACACCAGCAGCCGGCCGGCACTGGACTTCGTGGTCTGGCAGGGCGATCAGGATCCACACCGGGAGGCCGCCGGCATGCTGGCCCGACTGGTCGATTCCGGCGCCCAGGCGCTGGCGTTCACGACCTCGCGGATCCAGGCCGAACTGGTCGCCGAACAGGCCCGCCGGCACTGCATCACCCCGGACGAGATCGCCTCCTACCGGGCCGGCTACCTGGCCTCCGACCGCCGGGAGCTGGAGACCGCACTGTCGTCCGGACGGCTGCGTGGCGTGGCCTGCACCAATGCCCTGGAGCTCGGTGTGGACATCACCGGCATGGACGCCGTGCTGACCGTGGGCTTCCCCGGTTCGCTGGCCGCGCTGTGGCAGCAGGCCGGACGCGCCGGCCGGGACGGGCGGGACGCCTTCGCGGTGCTGCTGGCCAAACCCGACCCGCTGGACAGCTGGCTGTGCGACCATCCGGAGGCTCTGTTCGGTGCCGGGGTGGAGGCCACCGTGCTGCATCCCGGGCAACCCACGGCGCTCGCCGCCCATCTGGCCGCCGCCGCCCAGGAACTGCCGGTCTCGGGTCGCGACGAGGAGTACTTCGGCGCCACGATGACCGCCCTGCTGGAGCAGTTGACCGCCCGCGGCGTGCTGCGCCGGCGCGGCACCTCCTGGTATTGGACGGCGCCCAGCCGCGCCGTCGACCAGATCGACCTGCGTTCGATCGCCGGCACCGGGGTGGAGATCATCGCCGCCGACACCGGACGGGTGATCGGCCAGGTGGACACCGCCGCCGCCGATCGCACCGTGCACACCGGCGCGGTCTACCTGCACCAGGGCGAGCAGTGGCTGGTGGAGGACTACGACCTGGACGCCGGGGTCGCGCTGTGCTGCCAACTCCGGGCCGAGTGGTTCACCCAGCCGTCCTCCCAGGTGAGCGTGCGAATCGTCGGCACCGACCGGGAGCGCGCGTTGGGCGGCGGCCGGCTGTTCGCCGGGACGGTGGAGCTGACCACGCAGGTCACCGGGTATCTGCGTCGCGACGCGGTCAGTGGGACCGTCTGGGACAGCACCCCGCTCGACCTGCCGGCACGCACCTTCCGCACCCGGGCACTGTGGTGGACGCTGCCCGATTCGATCGCGCTGCCGGAGCGGGAGCTGGCCGGGGGCCTGCACGCCGCCGAGCATGCCGCGATCGGGCTGCTCGGCGGCTTCACCCCGTGCGACGCCGGCGATGTCGGCGGACTGTCGATCACCCATCACGCCGACACCGGCGCTCCGACCGTGTTCGTCCACGACGGCCTGCCGGGCGGATCCGGCTTCGCCGATCAGGCCTATCAGCTCGCCGAGCGGTGGCTGGCAGCCACCGTCGACCTGCTGGCGGCCTGCGGCTGTGAGCAGGGCTGCCCGCGGTGTGTGGTGTCGGCTCGCTGCGGCTCCGGCAATCATCCGCTGGATCGCCGGTCCGCTCTGGCCGTGCTCGATGTGCTGGTCGGTCACGGCAGTCCCGTCACATTGCCCGCGTAGGCCACGGCCGCGACCTGCTCCGGCATGCCGGGCAAGCGCCAGCCGACGCCGCGGGTGACCCGCACCTCGACCACGAAGTCGATCAGGTCGCCGGTCACTTCACAGCCGGCCAGCCGGACGTCGTTGCGGCCGGCGATCCGCCGCGCCTCGTCGCAGGCGTCGCCGCCGCTGGAGTGGGTCTGCGCACCGGAGACGGCGACCAGGTCGGCCGCCGCTCGCACCGCCCGGGCGGCCGCCGAGTAGGCCAGGGCCAGCACGCCGACAGCGGCCAGCGTCACCAGCGCCATCACGGCGAGCACCACCATCGGCGCGGTCGCCCCGCCTTCCCCGCGGAGCCGCCGGCCCGGCGCCACCTCGTCCATCTCAGCCCTCCTCTCGGGCCACCACGGCCCGGGCGCTCAGCCCGACCGGCGGGATGACGCCACCCCAGGGCCGGGACTGCAGTTCTGCCTCGACGACCACGTCGGCGCCGCTGCCGCTGACCCGGACCCGGGTGCCGTCGGGCGCGTCGTGCTCGGCCCGTCGGGCCGCGGCGGTGTCGCCACGCGCCTCCTGCCGGGCCACTTCCCCGGCCACGGCCTGCAGCTGACCGAGCTGGATCACGATCGCGATCAGATAGCACAGGCCCAGCGTGACGACCGCGGAGAGCAGCACCCCGAACGCCACCTCGACGCTGACCATGCCCCGCTCGCTGCGCATCGGTTCTCCCTTCGGCTTCGACGCCGTCGTCTTCGGCCGTCGGTGGGCGGGCCGGCGCCGGC
>NZ_JASGDE010000161.1:0-32600 GCF_047607385.1 Micropruina sp. | reverse complement strand
GGACGGTTCTCAACCACCGGGGACGGTTCTCAACCACCGGGGACGGTTCTCAACCACCGGGGACGGTTCTCGAGGGACGATTTTCGACCGATAGGGACGGTTCTCCACCCGGTCCGGAGCCCAGAACCGTCCCTCAGGAACGAAAATCAACCACCGAGAACCGTCCCCAACCGACGAGAACCGTCCCCAACCAGCGAGAACCGTCCCCAACCGACGAGAACCGTCCCCGGGAGGCGAATCGCTAGTCGGCGCGCACCCCGACCCCGGCCAGTGCGGACCGCATCACCGGACGGCAGGCCTCACCGGCCGCCCAGACCAGGGTCACCCCGGCCAGCAGGGACGCCGCGAACAGCACCGGCCCGATCGGCGCGGACGCCATCGACGGCAGCTGCGCGAAGAACAGCATCGCCAGGCCACCGGAGCCCAGGGCGCTGAGCGCGGCGGGGGCGACCACCTCGACCAGCCGGGTGCGGTCGTGCAGGGTGCGCGGCACTCCCAGGTTCGCCAGCTGGCGCAGCTCGCGGCGCCGGTCGAGGACGGCGGACGCCTGATTCAGCAGGGTCGAAGTGGCCGCCACCAGGAAGGCGATGCCGACGGTCAGATAAGTGCCGGTGCGGATGTCGGCGGCCAGGATCCGCAGCACCGGATCGCCGGTGTAGGCGGTGAAGTCGGGAATGCTGACCAGCGCTCCCCCGGTGAAGCCGACGAAGGCCAGCCCGGCCACCGACCGCCAGGCACCCTTCGGGTCGGCCAGCAGCCGGCGTCCGGCGAGCAGCACGTGGGGGCGTCCGGAGCGGGTGAAGAGCAACCCGAGCAGCTGCAACAACCACGGCCCGACCAGGTTGATCACCCCCATGAACAGGCCCAGCACGATCAGGATGACCACCGTCGAGAAGACCAGCTCGTGGGCCAGGTTCAGCATCGGCGCGATCACCAGCCAGGCACCGATGGCCAGCGGCAGCACCAGCAGCCGCCACAGCTTCAACGCCGGACGCGGCGCCCGGCGCGCCACCCCCAGCGGCGAGATCTGCAGCCGCATCAGCCCGGTCACCGAGCTCACCCCGGCCAGCAGCACCAGGCCGCCGACGATGGCCGCCACGGCCCAGGCCGGCAGCAGCATCTCGGCCGCGCTCAGCGGCGTCGCCTGGAAGGAGATCGCCGCCCAGACCGGCAGGGTGAGCAGGTAGCCGACGATGCCGAGCACTCCCCCGGCCAGCGCGGCCAGCATGGTCTCGGCGGTGCTCAGCCCGATCGCCTGCCCGCCGGTGATGCCCAGCAGCCGCAACGTGGAGAGCCGCTGGTCACGGCCCAGGGCACCCATCCGGGCGGACGCCGCACCCAGGGTGACCAACGGCACCACCAGCAGGACGCCCGCGCAGGCCGCCAGCACCGTCCACACCGGCAGCTGGGCCGCGCCGTATTCGGGATTCGCGCCCAGCGCGGCCAGGAACGCCGCCGGTGGGTTGTTCTGCCGCTCGACGAAGGCATGCACCCCGGCGAGCACCGACAGCAGCAACCAGCTGCTCACCGTGAAGGCCAGCACGGCGAGCAGGTCGATCAGTCCACTGCCGGCCCGGATCCGGCCGCGCAGCAGCAGCGGGGCCACTCGGAACTGGTTCATCAGGCGGCCCTCGCGCTGAAGAAGTCGTTGCTGACCCGCCCGTCGACGATCTCGACGTGACGGTCGCACCAGTCGGCGACGCCGGCGTCGTGGGTGACCACCACCAGGCTGGCGCCGACGGCGGCGACCGCGGCGGTCAGCACCCGCATCACCTCGGCGCCGGTGGCCTGGTCGAGCGCACCGGTCGGTTCGTCGGCGAGAACCACGTCCGGCTGGCCGACCAGGGCGCGAGCGATCGCGACCCGGTGCGCCTGCCCGCCGGACAGCTGTCCCGGACGCCGCGCCTCCAACCCGGCCAGGCCCAGCCACTGCAGGCAGTCGCCGGCCCGCCGCATCGCCTCCGGACGCGGCCGGCCGAGCAGCAACAGCGGCAGCGCCACGTTCTCCAGCGCGCTCAGTTCGGGGAGCAGTTGGCCGTCCTGGAAGACGAAGCCCATCCGGGCCAGCCGGATCCGGCTGCGGGCGGCGTCCGAGGCCAGCGAGACCGGCTCGTCGCCCAGGCTGACGTCGCCGGCGTCCGGACGCAGGATGCCGGCCAGGCAGTGCAGCAGGGTGGATTTGCCCGATCCGGACGGCCCCATCACCGACACCGACTGTCCGGCCGGAATGTCGATGCTGACCCGGTCGAGGGCGTGGACGTCGCCGAAGGACTTGGAGATCTGTTGCGCCCGGAGCCCGGGCCGTGCCTGGTTCGCTGTCATACCCTCAAGCCAACCGGCCGCCGGCGGTTCGATCACGGGCGCTGCCCGGTGTCCTGCCGGTAGTGCCAGCACTACCCGGCGGTGGTGGTGGCGCCCCTGCCATCCGGGCGCGAACCTCTTAGGGTGGCATGGTGACGCAATCCGTCCCGTCCCACGAGGCCGCGGTCCGCTCCCGGCTGAAGCCGCCGCCCAACCCGCTGCGGATGCTGGTCAGCCCGCTCGGCTGGGGTGCCGTGGCGTACTGCGCGACCGCGATCCTGGGCGGCATCCTGGCGCTGATCGCCGGCATCGTCGGGTTGATCGTGCTGCCGGTGGTCGCCTGGGGCACCGCGAACGTCGAAGGCAAGCGACTGCGGCTGCTCGGGCTGCGCCGCCCCGGTCCGCTTCCCAGCGGACCCATCCGGCACCCCTGGGACGCCAACGGCCTGCGCTCGGGCAATCTCGCCGTCTGGGGCATCGCGGTGCTGTTCGCACTGGTGGATTTCGTGCCCGGCGCAGTGCTGGTGGTGCTGGTGCTCGGCTTCGTCAGCCAGCTGATCGGTCACATCGGCGAGCCGCTCACCCCCGACCACCTCGGGCTGTGGGTGATGCTGATCGTCATCCTGATCGCCGGGCTGTACGTGGCCTGGGCGCTGGCCAGCGTGCAGGCGATCCTGGTCGAGGACCTGATCCGGCCGCGCACCGAGCTGCGCGAGCAGGTCGACCAGCTCACCTCGTCCCGCCGCGAACTGGTGGACGTCTTCGCGGCCGAACGGCGCCGCATCGAGCGCGATCTGCACGACGGCGCCCAGCAGCATCTGGTGCTGCTCAGCATGCAGTTGGGCGAGGCCGAGTACGCCCTCGACACGGGGCGTCCGGAGGCGGTCCGGGACGCCCTGGCCGCCGCGCACTCGTCGATGGAGGCGGCGATGACGTCGCTGCGCGACACGGTCCGCGGCATCCATCCGCAGATCCTCACCGACCGTGGGCTGGCCGACGCCGTCCGGGAGCTGTCCGAGCGGCAGCCGGTGCCGGTCACGGTGACCATCAGCGGCGACCGGCAGCCGCCCGAACAACTGGCGCTGGCGGCGTATTACCTGGTCAGCGAGGCTTTCACGAACGCGGTCAAGCACGCCCAGGCGTCCACCATGGCGGTCCGGGTGGCGCAGTCCGATCAGCTGCAGATCGAGGTGTACGACGATGGACGCGGGGGCGCGGTGGTCCGTCCGGGACACGGGCTGAGCGGCATGATCGAACGGGTCCAAGCCTTCGGCGGCGGGTGCTGGGTGAGCAGCCCGCCAGGCGGCCCGACGATCATCCGGGCCAGCTTCCCGCACCCGCCCGGCGGGCAGCCGCTACCGTGACCGGGACGAGGGAAGGGGACGGGATGCGGATCCTGGTGGCCGACGACGCCGCGCTGATCCGGGCCGGGCTGGTCGGCCTGTTGGAGCGCGCCGGGCACAGCGTGGTGGCCGAGGCCGGGGACGCCCCCGAGCTGATCGCCCAGTGCACCCGGCTGGCCGACTCCCCGGACGGGCTGCCCGACCTGGTCATCACCGACGTCCGGATGCCGCCCACGATGACCGACGACGGCCTGCGCGCCGCCGTGCAGCTGCGGGAGTCCTACCCGGGGCTGCCGATGCTGATGGTCAGCCAGTACGTCGCCCCGGCCTACGCCGCCACCCTACTGGAGACCAACACCGCCGGCGGGGTCGGCTACCTGCTCAAGGAGCGGGTCGGACGGGTCGCGGACTTCATGCGCTCGGCCGAACTGGTCGCGGCCGGCGAGGTGGTGATGGACCCCGAGGTGGTGGCGCAGCTGCTCAACGCCCGGCGCAGCGATCCGCGGCTCAGCCGGCTCACCCCACGTGAGCTCGAGGTGCTGTCGCTGATGGCCAAGGGTGCCGCCAACCAGCAGATCGCCGGGCAGCTGGTGATCAGCCCGGCCGCGGTCGCCAAGCATGTGGCGAACATCTTCGCCAAGCTCGATCTGGGCCCCGACGAGGACAATCGCCGGGTTCGGGCGGTGCTCGCTTATCTGAACGGAGTCCGCTGAGGAAGCGCTTCCCGGCGGCCGGCTGCGGAGAAACCGGCGACGACCGAATGGAACGCGGCGGCGGCCGTCCGGTTCTCCGCCGACCCGTACCTGGCCTGGATCACCGGCGAACAGGACGACCTGATCTGACCGGTGCCGGGTCAGGCCGCCACTGTCGACGTGGTCAGCAGGGCCGACCAGGTCTTGGGCCCGTCGACGCCGTCGGCCTCGAGCCCCTGCGCCCGCTGGAACTCCAGCAGCGCCGCGGTGGTCACCGCGCCCCGGACGCCGTCCACCTCCAACGCGAAACCGTGGGTCAGCAGCTGCTTCTGCAGCAGCGTGGTGGCCAGCTTCTTGACCTGGGCGCGGGTCACGCCGGGCCTGATCTCGTAGTGCATCGGGTCGTTGAACGCCGGCCCTCCCCAACGCAGCACGGGAAACTCCGCCAGCAGCGCGGTGAGGTCCGTGATCTGCCGGGCGGAATAGCCGGTGTGCTGCGCGCCGGCCGGGTGCAGGTTCCAGTTCAGATCCACCGCGGTCGCCGAGGCATGATTGCTCCACTTCGTGCTGCCGGCGATGCGGCGCCGGTTGTAGCAGCCGGACGACCTCCCGATCGTTTCGATCTCGGCCTGGTAGCGGCGCAGGAAGGCGGCCATCACCACCCAGACCGGTCCGCCCAGGATCGGCCCGACCTCAGGGTGAGGCCACAGCTTCGCCTTCGTGTCCTGAACGGGCCATCCGTTCTGGCTGGTCGTCATAGTCCCTCCCTGTGCCGTGCGGATCCTCGTCCGCGGTGTCTCACACCTCACTGATGCGGACGCATCGGCGTTTGATGCACGCCTTTCGGACCTCCCGTCCGGCAATCTCCCGGCCCCCTCCCCGGCCCGGCGACCCACCGGCCGGCGACCCCGGCGCCCTGGCCCGCCGTCTCCCTGCCGCCCCCGACGTGACTGCCGGCAGGGCAGGTCGCTGCCCGCGCGCAGGTGGGCGGCCAACCGATCGCGCTACCTGGGGGACGTCCGAATCGACGACGCTGCTACCGTCGGCCCTAGCCGACGACCGATCGGCCGGTCGAGGAGGGACGCGGGACGATGCTGGAGCTACCCACCGGCGTGATCGTGCTGCTGGTGGCGCTGGTGGTCAGTGTCGCGACCGACCCGCGGAAGCTGCGCACCGGCCTGTACCTGCTGGCGCTGCTCAGCTGGCTGCTGATGACCGGCGCCGGGCTGGTCATGGGCGCGCTGGCGAGCTTCGACCAGCAACTCGGCGCCTACGCATTCCTGGCCCTGGTGGTGATCGTGCTGGGCACGGTGCTGGCGTTGGCCGGCTTCCTGATCGTCACCGGCATCACCCTGTTGCGCCGCGAGGGCTGGGCGATCTCCCGGCTGCTCGGGCTCGGTGTGGGCGCCGGCATGCTCGGCTACCTCGGCCTGTGGGTGCTGGTGGTCGTCACCGGCTCGTCCCAGTGGGCGCTGGCGTTGCTGCTGCTCGGACTGCCACTGGGCTATCTGGGCTTCGGCTTCGTCGCCTTCCTGCTCTACGGGACGCTGTATCCGGCGATCATGGCCCGCCGCGGCGGACCGGTCGCGGCCGTGGTGGTGCTCGGTTCCGGTCTGATCCGCGCCAAGGTTCCGCCGCTGCTGGCGGCCCGGCTGAACCGCGGACGAGCCCTCTACGAGCGGTTCGCGAACGATCCTCCGGTGCTGGTCACCTCCGGTGGCCAGGGACCGGACGAACCGGTCGCGGAGGGCGAGGCGATGGCGTCCTACCTCGCCGAGAAGGGCTTCCCGGCGGACCGGATCGTGATCGAGGACCGGTCGCGCACCACCGAGCAGAACCTCGCCTACAGTGCCGAACTGCTGAAGCAGCGGGACGTCGAAGGCCCGATCGCGGCGGTGACCAACAACTTCCACGCCTTCCGCGCGGCTCTGCTGATGCGTCGGCTGGGCATTCCCGGCTACTCGGTCGGCGCGCCGACCGCGCGTTACTACTGGCCGAGCGCGGTGATCCGCGAGTTCATCGCGGTGCTGCGCGACCACCTGGTGCTGAACGCGGTGCTGCTCGGACTGGCCTGCCTGCCGGTGATCGGCCACGCCGTGGCGGTGCTGGTGAACCGCTGAGGACGCCCCGGCGTGAGAGAGCCCCGGACAGCACGAAGGCCCCAGCGGGACTCCGAACCGGGTTCCACAAGGGCCTTTCCGCTCCCCCGCCTGGACTCGAACCAGAAACCCTCTGATTCACAGTTCGCCCTTGTCATCGACATGTTCACCGGGCAGGAGCGTGTCGCATGAGCAGCATCGGGCCGCGCCCGCTGATCCTCGTCCATCAGCTGGCTTCTGGTGGCGTGTTCGGGACGTCGTGCGGACGGGTTGCAGGTCAGCGCCGATTCGACGCCCAGCTGGGCACGTTCGTGCAGGACTCGGCGCACCTGTCGGCGCCGGTGCCGGCGTTCGATGCACCCGGCCGGGTGGTTTCCTGCTCGGCGTGCGCGGGGTCCTGATGGAGCCGCGCGATCCTCTCGCCGAAGCGGCACGGCAGCTCCAGTTCGCGAAGGATCAACTGGAGCAAGGTGACTGGGACGAAGCCGCCCTGACCATTGCTTACGCGCACGCCCAAGCGGCCATCGCGGCCGCGATCGAACTACGCACGGCGAACGTCCACGCGGCGGTGCTCGCCCTCCCAGAGTTGGTCGCTCGCGACTACATGGGGCGTATCGAGGCGGACGATGGGGGCGGGGTTGCGTGGGCGGGCTCCATCCGGAACTCGATCGTCCGGGGCTTCGGCGGCTGATGATCGAGAAGTCGACGACGGTCCGGTGTGACGAGTGTTTGGACGCCGTGGTGAGGGTTGCCGGCGGGTCCGCGGGCGCGGCGCTCGAGGTGGCGCGGCGGCAGGGTTGGCGGTCCTTCAAGTCGGCGGTGTCGTGGTTGCCGCGGCGGTGGGTCTGCCGGCGCTGCCTGGAGTATGGCCGGCCGTACCGGGATGGTTGGCCGGAGCCGCCCGCGCACGTTGTAGTTCGCCGGTGAGTGAAGTACTGAATGATTGGCTGTCGTGGTTCGCGGCGTCCGACCCGTCGCCGGAGACGTTGCGGCTGCGCCGCTACCAGCTGACGCGGTTCGCTGAGCGGCACCCTGATCTGCTGGCCGTGACCGCTGATGATCTGACGCGCTGGCTGGGCCGGCCCGGCTGGTCGACCGAGACACGCCGGTCGCAGCTGGCGGCGTTGCGGTCGTTGTACGGGTGGGCGCACGCGTCGGGACGGATCGAGCGTGATCCGTCGCGGTTGCTGCCGCGGATCAGGCCGGCGCAGCACCAGCCGCGGCCGGCGCCGGAGCGGGCGATCGCGCTGGGCATGCTGGCGGCGGACAGCCGCGTCCAGCTGATGCTCACGCTCGCGGTCCGTCAGGGCCTACGCCGCGGCGAAATTGCCCAGGTGCACTCCGACGACCTGGTGGAGGACTTGACCGGCTGGACGCTGCGGGTCCACGGCAAGGGCCGCAAGCAACGGCTGGTGCCGCTCGCCCAGGACGTCGCCGAGCAGCTGCTCGGTGTCGAGGGCTGGGCGTTCCCGTCGCCGACCGGTGGTCACCTGACGGCCGGCCACGTCGGCGTCTTGATGGCCAGGGCACTACCGGCGCCGTGGACGGCGCACAGCTTGCGTCACGCGTTCGCGACGAAGGCCTGGCGCAAGTCGCGCGACCTGCTGGCGCTCGCGACGATCCTCGGGCATGCCCGGCCGGAGACGACGCGACGCTACGTGCTGGCGGACGTCGCCGACTTGCGGTCGGTCGTGGACGCCGCGGCCTGACACGGGCACGGCTCCCACACCGGCGTGGAGTTCACCACCTCGTCTTCGTCTAAAGACGAAGACGAGGTGGTGAACTCCCACCACGCCACCTCGTCCCGACGAGGTCCCGACGAGGTCGAGTTTTTGAGTTCCGGGAGCACCTGGGCGCCGGAGCAGTAGCCGGGCTGGTGCGGATCGTGACCGCAGGCCGAGCAACTCATGGGTGGACGACGTTCCAGCGGATGGTCATGAGGCCCTGATCGACGAGGAATGTGACCTGTTGGACTTGGCCGGCGGTGTCGGCCAGGGGTGCGCGGGCGAGCATGACGCCGTCGAGGCGGGGCTGCAGCCACCACAGGGCTCGGCAGCTGCCGGACCAGGTGCCTCGGCTGGCTTCGTTGAAGCGGCGGACCCAGCGCAGCGCTGGTGACCAGTTGGCCGGCGGGTTGTTCCCGCCGGGTGGTTTCACGTTGAGGACGACGTCGCGGGCGCGGATAGCGCCGGTGCCGCTGGTGGCGCCGGCGGCGTAGTAGGTGCGGCGCTTCTGTTTGGTGTCGCCGTCGCTGTTGTAGGTCCACTGGGCGGTGAGCCGGACGATGTTGGCCCACTGGTCGAGGTTCTCGACGCGCTCAATGTCGCTGAAGGCGTTGACGTCGAGCTGGACGAGCCGCTGGTACGGGTAGGGGTCGGTGATGCACTCGATCGTCGGGGTGGCGGCGGCGAGGTGGCCACGCATCCACTGACCGAGCGTGCTGGCGGCGGTGCGGAGCCAGTCGCCGACGTCGTCGTCGGTCTCGATGCCGAGGGCGCGGTACTCGGCCAGGGCTGCGCTGTCGGGGGCGGTGTTGCTGGCCGGCTCGACCCAGGCGGGCCGGCGGTAGAAGGCGGTGCTGTCGTACAGCTGCTTGACCGACGTCCAGCCGTTGTCGACCGCTTTGGTCAGGTGGGACGGGTATTCGAGGATCGACTCGTACGACTCCGCCGTGAACTCGCAGTAGGCGCCGGTGTCGTCGATCCGCAAGGCCCGCTCGGTGATCACCCCGGAGAACAGGGTGTGGACGTTCAGGCTGCCCGGGTAGCGCCAACCGGCGTCGATCTGGACGACCGGCACGCCGCGGGGGTTGCTGTAGGGGTAGGCGGCTTCGTCCAGGTACGCCACGGGTGCCTTGAACCTGGCGGTGCCGTAGGGTGCACGGCCGCCGTCCAGGTCCACCTGGATGTCCCAGGCCGGCACGGTGCGCAGCTGCGCGGGTGCGCCGGGCAGGCGGACGGTCCAGACGTGCTCCACGTAGGGTTCGGTGGCGAAGTCGGGGGCGTCGTCGTCCTCCCACGGGTTCGGGTAGGCGTCGCCGCCGGGGGTCGGGATCGGCGACACCGTGCCACCGTCCCCGGCTAGCGGGAACGTGACGGTCACAGTCACCTTCAGGGTCTTGCCGGCGTAGTTCACGCCCGACAAGATGATGGTCCCGGATGCCGTCACGGCCTTGGTGGTAGACAGCGTGACCCAGCTGCCGGTGACGGTCTTGATGGTCTTGTCGCCGGAGCCGGAGACGTTGATGTTGTTCTGGCTGCCGTCGGTGATCAGGTCACCGGACCAGGTGAGTGAGTTGCTGGAGTCGCTGATGTTGACCTTGCGCCTGATTCTGATCCTGCCGCCCTTGATCCGGGCCTTCTTGCCGGCGGTGTCCATTTCGAGCGAGTCGTAGAAGAACCCGACGTAGACGCCGTTGCCGGGGCTGTCGGTCCACTTGCCGGCCATCAGGCGACCTGCTCGCGGAAGTCCACCACGTACAGCCAGTGGGGGTTCTTGCCGCTCAGCTGCTGCGGGTCGATGCGGGCGGTGCCGACGGCGCGGTGAGTGAGCCCGTTCAGTTCGTCGGTGCTGGTGAGGGTGAGCAGGCCGGGCATCCGGTAGACGGAGTCCAGGCCGAGCGCTTGGGCCAGGGAGTCGCACAGGAATGTCAGCTGGCCGGCCAGCAGCGCCGCGGTGCCGGCGGTGATCAGCGCTTGGGGGTCGCCCCAGATGTCGGCGACGGATCGGCGCAGGGCGCGTTCCAGCGCGGCGCCGACCAGCTCGACCGCCGTGGCGGAGTAGACCAGGGACGAGTCGAGGGCCTGCACCAGCACCGCGGCGGGGGTCGCGGTGTAGAGCAGCGACCGGCTGTCGTCGGGGGTGGATTCCCACTGGCTCGACTTCGGCGCCGGGATCGCCGCGTCGGTGCCGGCGCCGTCGAAGTAGGGCGCGGGCTCGTCGGCGATCTCGACCAGCACGGCGGACAGCCGGATCGTGTCGGTGGTGGCCCAGCTGATCGAGGACGGCATGCGCCAGGCGGCTTGCAGCCGGTCCGCGCCGGCCGGTGCGGTGACCGTCCAGGACACCCGCGTCCAGGTGTTCGCCGCCGCGGCCACCGCCGGCGACTCCGACGCGGCGGCCACCCAGGACGAGCCGTTGGCGAACCGGTAACTGACTTGGAAGGTGCCGGCTTTCGTGCTGAGCATGTAGGCGCTGAACGTGTAGGTCTGCCCGGGGGTGACCGGCACACCACCAGCCGACGGGGAACCGCTGGCGGGGGTGCCGCCCATGTTCAAGCCGCTGTGGGCGGCGCTGCCGGCGGATGCGGCCTTGACCTGCACCGCGCTGGTCACGCCAGCAGGTAGGCCGGTCTGGCCGGTGACGGCGGTCGGCCCGGTCCAGCTGTTCCGGGCCGTCCAGCCGGCGGCGGACGTGCACCGCGGGTCGGGGTACTCGTTGGTGCGGGTGAGGCCCAGCACCGGCGCCGGCGGGGTCATCGCGGACACGATCGCGATCTCGCACTGGGTGGTGCCGGCGGGTGCCGGGCTGAGCATCAGGGTGTGGTTCGCCGGCACGATGTCCACCAGGATCGGTCCGGAGGTGAAGTCCGACAGCACGTTGTCGGCGTCGTCGAGGTAGCGGCGGGACAGCTTCACTGTGGCGTCGGCGTCGGCCGACGGTGGCCGCACCAAGCTGATGTCGAGCTGCGCGCCGAACCCTTGGCCGACCGCGATCCGGGTGCTGGCGATGTCGTCGCCGTCGGCCAGGTCGCCGGCCAACTGCCAGGTTGCATCGCCGGCGTCGGTGGACGGCGGCACAGCCCGGAGCTGGTTTGCGATGGTGAGGTCTTCACCTGACAGTGTGACGCTCATTCGACGTCCTTCTTGGCCTTGACGCGGGCGTAGATGGTCGGTGCCGTGATCCTGGCAGCTGCCCGGTTGACGGCGGCCTGCAAGCCGTCGGTGTTGACCTTGGTCCGGTACTCGATCTTGTTCCGCTCGCTGTTGGCGACCTTCTGCGCCGCGTCGGCTGCGGTCTGGGCACCCTTCACGGCGCCGGCCGGATCGACCTTGGTGGACCACTCCAGCGGCTTGGTGGCCGGCAGCTTCGGCAGCGCCGGCGGCTCGATGACGGAACGGAACTTGATCGGCGAGTCGGCAGCCTGCGCTTGCGCGTTGGCTCGGGCTTCACCGACGCCGGCCACGTTGGCGTCAGCCTTGGTCGGCACGTTCAGCGGGTCGATCGGCGCGGACGGCTCGACCTTGCCGACGTTCACCTTCGCGTCAGCGTTCAGCTCGGCGATCACCTTGTCGTCAGCCTTGCCGCCCTTCTTGAACTCGCGGGCGATCGCGACCTGGACCTCGCGAGGCAGGTTGCGGAAGTTCTCCCGCGCAGCTGAGGACAGGCGGGGGTCGGCGTCGACGTCCATGATGATCTTGTTGTCGGAGCGCATCTGCCGGCGCAGCTTCGTCCAGGCGGAGTAGACGATCTTGCCGCCCTTCACGATCTTGTCGGCGAAGCCGTCCAGCACGGTGCCGTTGTCCCGCAGCGACGCGGCAAAGTTCTCGTCGGACTCGCGGGCGGCCTCGATCGCTTGTGCCCGCTTCTGATCGGCGGCAGCAACGGCCTCGTACTGCCGCTTGGCTTCAGCCATGGCGCCCGTGGTCTGTTGCAGCTGGTCCCGCTCGGCGGTCAAGTCCTTGGCGCGCTGGCTGGTCTCGCGGTGCAGCACGCCGTACTGGTCAACCCAGGTGCGGGTGTTGCGCTGCTCGGCTTCAATCGCTTGGTTGTAGGCGTTCAGGGCGGCCTCGGCGGATGCGGTGTCGCCGGCCTGCGCCCGGAGGATCGCGTTGCGCTGCTCCATCGTGGTGTTGCTGTTGGCCCACAGCTTGTCCTGCTGCTCGATCCAGGTGACGTTCTTGGGCTGCCAGAACTCGTACCACGACTTCTCATCGACGATCGAGCCGACCAGTTCCTGCATCCGGGACAGGTAGTCGAGTGCCCGGGGATCGCCCTTCACGTCGTACAGCTGGCCGGCCAGGTCGGCGACAGCTTCCTGTGCTTCCTTCGCCTTCTCGGCGGAGTCCTGCAAGTTCGCGACGAGGATGCCGATGCCAGCAGCCGCCGCGATACCAGCAGCGGCACCGATCGGGCCGAACCCTTGCAGCGCCTGGGCGAGGACTTCCTGCACATAGTCGGCGACATCCTCGAACTCGCCGCTGAAGCTCGCGGCGGCTTCCTTGGCGCTGTCCTTGGCCTCGTCCTTCAGGTCGTCGAACCCTTCGCCGGCGTCCTTCGTGCCGCGCTTCAGGTCGTCGCCCATGTCGCGGGCGGTCTTCTTGGTCTCCTGCCGGACTTCCTTCAGCGCGTCGGAGAAACTGCGCTCGATGGCGTCGCCGGCCTTGTCGGCGTCCTTCGCGGTCTCACGGGCGAGGTCGTCCAGGCTGCCGGCGACGTCGTCGAGGGCCTTCTCGACGTCCGCGGTCCCCTTCAGGAACTGACGGACGTCGGACACCAAGCTGATCTTGAACGCCATGTCAGTTCTGGCCCGTCTCGACCGCGTCCATGAACAGCTTGATGACTGATTGGGCGTAGAAGCTGGCGACGCGGGGCAGCACTTCACGCGCGGCCGGTTCCAGGGCACGGCCGGGGCCGCGTCCAGGGAGGTGCCGCATGACGTGCCGCTTGTAGCGCTTGCCCTTGGTGCTGGTGAGCACCCGGGTGGAGTCGTTGGCGCCGTGCTCGTAGCCGGCCCAGTGCCGATCAGGCACCAGCCCGTTGCCGATCTTCCGCTTGCTGCTGGCGGCGATCAGCTGCGGCGGGTTGCCGCCGGTGATCCGGGTGCCCGGGTTCAGCACCTTGGCGGCCAGGCCGCCGCCGGCCCGCTTGGCGACCTCCGCCTTCCACACCGGGTTCAACTCGCCACGCATCCGGGCGGACACGCCGCGGCGGATCTCGGAGTCGGCCTGCCGCATCGCCAGCACCGACGCGCGGAGTGCGGCCGGTGCGTCGCCGACAGTGACGGTCAGCATCGTGTCCTCCAGGGTGGCGTGATGGGTGGGCCGGGGGCGCGGGGGCCGTGCGCAGCCGGGGGGGCCGTGCGCTCTGCGCCGCCGCGCCGCCCGGGGTTCAGGGTGCGTCGGTGAAGACCGGTTTGCCGTCGCAGGCCAGGGTGACCGTCGACGTGAGGTAGCCGGGCCCGACCGGGCCGCCGATGACGGCCGGGCTGATGGTGGCGGTGATCTCGACGGTGACGCCGGTGGTGAGCAGGGCGGTGAAGTCGGCCTTCTTGCCCTCGTTGTCGAGCAGCCAGCGCAGCATGCCGGACGCCGCGACGTCCTGGATCATGCCGAGCGTCATCGCCCAGGTGGCGATCGACTGGTCGCCGACGGTGTTGCCGCCGATGCCGGTCCAGGTGTTGCTCTGCGTGGTCGGGGTGAACGTAACCTCGGACACCTGGGGGTCGAGCTTGTCGCTGTCGGTTGCGCCCTCGACGAGCGCGACCAGGGTTGCCACCTTGAAGCTCAGCGGCGTGGTGACGTTGTGGATGATGGTTGCCATCAGGGCTCCTCGGTGATGAGTTGGTAGGCGCAGCTGACGGTGAGTCGCCAGCCGGGGTATTTCTCGTCGAGCGTGCCGCGCTCGGCCTCGGTCCAGGCGCACCACTCCAGCGGCTCGATAGCCTGGATGACGGCCTCCAGCAGCTCGTCGAGGTCGTTCTCGATGATCGCCGGGTTGTCGGCTGCGGTGAGCACCCAGAGCGTGATCTCGTCTTGCAGGATGTCGAGGGTGAGCTTGTCGGGGCGGGTGCGCTTGCTCGTCCACAGAACAGCCGCTGCCGGCTTGCGGACACTGTCCAGGGCGCGGGCGTCGGCGACGATCTGCCAGGCCGGCAGAGCGTCGCTGAGGGCTGCCGCGAGCATCGCGCGGCCGCCCAGGGTCACGGCTGTTCCTTGCGTCGTCCGCCGAAGTAGGGCCGGCCGTTGCGGGGCCGCAGCAGGTTCTTCACGGTCCAGTCCATCGGGAACAGCGCCACCGTTTCGCCGCCGTCGATGCCGGCCCGGTCACCGTCGCCGACGACGCCGGCCCGCACCAGTGCCCGGGTCTGCAGCACCTGGGCAGCGACCCAGTTGGTCGGGACGGGTGCATCGTCGGCGAGGGCCGGTGCGAACGTGGCGCACTGGGTGATGGCGACCTGCAGCGGCCATTCCAGCCCGTCGCCGTAGTCCTCGGCGCCGGGCCACAGCACCCGCAGGCGAGGGTCGGTGGATTCGGTGATCCACGACCCCTCGTCCGCGACCGGCTGGACCGTCATGACGGTCAGGCCGTCTCGACCAGGGCCAGGCCGTCGGCGTCGTGCACGTTGACGGCCAAGTAGCCGAACAGGGCTTCGTCGACGCCGGCCTTGGCGATGTCGAGCGCCTCGACGCGGATCGGGGAGCCGCCCAGCTCGTGCACGGTGACTGCCGGCTTGCAGCCGACCAGCACCTGACCGTCCGGGATCGAGCTGAACGGGCGGATGGTGAAGTTGCCCAGGCCGCCGTCCTCGAGACCGATGGCGATGTTGAGGTACTCCAGGGCGTCGGAGTGCTGGGTGAGCGCCATGTCGCGCCACAGGTCCGGGGCGACCAGGGCGAAGTCGGGGGCGGTGTCGGTGGCGTTCAGGATGGCCAGGGCGCCGTCGAGGATCGCGGCGAAGCCGGGTGCGACACCGGCCGGGACGGTGCCGGGGGTGACCTCGGTGGCCGCGTCCAGCACCTCGGTGAGCACGATGGCGTCGGACACCTTCGCGTAGGACTCGGTCATCGCCTTGAAGTAGGACTCCCAGAACTCGGCGTTGCCGAAGTCGCGGTACTTGCGGTCGATGTCGTGGCCGCCGGCGATCCGGGTGGCATCGATCTGCACCGCAACCGTGCTGATCGGTGCGGACGGGATCGGCTGCTTGTTGCCGGCGTACTCGGCGACGGCGGGCTTGGTGGACCAGCGCCAGCCGGCCACGGTGAAGCTGGTCAGGTCGGCATGGTTGAGCAGCGGCACGACGCGCCGCTCGTAGGCCTTGCCGGACCACAGTTCCCGCACGTACTGCGGCTGGGTGTCGGACTGGCCAAGAATGTTGGCCGGCACGACGTCGGACAGCGCCGCTTCCATCCGGGTTCGGCCGTAGTCGGCGAACGCGGCGAACAGCGCGTTGCAGTCGGTCTTCTTGGGGGCCGCGCCCAGCAGCGCGGCGTTCTGCACCAGGGCAGCGGTCATGGCGGGTTCCTTCGGTTCGGCCGGGCCGGACGGCTCGGGGGTCTTGGTGGTGACGACGGTGATGCGTTCCGGGGTGACCTCGACGATCTTGACGTCGTCGAGTTCCTCGCCGTCGATGACGACCTCGGGGACGGCGCCGGTGACCTTCTCGACGTTGCCCAGGTCGGGCACGGGGCCGTCTTCGGCGGCGGTGAGCTTCGCGCCGGGGAACGCCGGCTTGGCGACGAGGGACGCGCCGCTGACGGTGCCGGACACGATGCGTCCCTCGCGGGTGGTGATCGGTTCGACCTCGACCGACAAGGACGCCCGCAGGCCCTCGGACGCCTCCAGCAGCGCTGTGTCACCGGCGGGGGTCGGCAACACCGTGAAGCTGGCGACCAGGCCGGCGCCGGTGGCCTCGATGGCGACGGCCTTGCCGACGATGGCCGCGTCGTCGTGCTCGATGGTGAGCGGCACGATGTCGGCCAGGTCCAGCATGCTGTCGGCGGACGCCGTGAGCCGGCCCAGGTTGGTCCTGCCCACCTCGTCGAACGGCAGCAGCATGCCGGTCAGCGTGCGGTCGTCGAGCGACGCGGTCAGCTTGCCGGTCGCCAGCAGGGTCAGAGCGGTCATGGTCAGTCCTCCGTCGAGGTTTGGTGTGTCGGCTGGACGGTGGAGACCAGCCCGGAGAAGTCGAAGCGGACGGCGGTGCCGTCGGGGCACACGTCGTCTTGGCTGAGTCGGGACTCGATCGGTTGTGCCCAGTAGGCGAGGCAGGTGTCGATGAAGTCGCTGCGGCGGCCCTCGGTGGTGGTGTAGGTCAGGGACGCGGTGGCCATCGAGCCCTCCAGCATGTTCGCCGGGATCTGGAGGTAGTTGGCGATGTCGAGCCGGCCGGCGTTGCGTCCCTCGATGTACAGGTCGGACACGACTTGGCCGAGCGCTTCGGCGTCCACGCCGTAGGGCAGGAACGCGGTGCCGCCGGCGCGGCGGGCAGCTTCCCAGTCGGTCACCAGCTCGTCGATCTCGTCGTCGACGAGCTGGTCGTTCGGGTCGGTCTGCTTGAGCGCGATGTTCGGCACCGGGGCGGCGACCCGCTGTCGCCAGGCGGCGCCCATGTCGAGGGCGCCGCGGATGTCCAGCGCGGCCATGACGCACAGCCCTTCTTGGCTGCCCTCGAACAGGATCACCTGGCGCGGGTCGGTGATCGGCACGCCGCGGACGAGGACGCCGAGCGTGTCGGGGTCGGTGGTCCACTCGACGCGCGGCACCCGGATCGCGTCGGTGATCGCTCCGTCGGCGTCGCGCTCGACCGCCCACAGGGACAGGCCGGTGAAGATCAGGTCGTCCAGGGTCCACAGCAGCCGGGCACGCGGCGACTGGAGGGTGTGGGTCGAGGTCAGCCAGGTCGGGGTCGGTAGCTCGGCTTCAGCGGCGACGTCCCACAGCTTCAGCGGCAACCTCGACAGGTGCCCGCAGATGAGGCCGCGACCGCGTGCGACGGCGGGGACGGCCATGGCGTCGGCGCGGCTGACGTCGTCGGTCTTGATGCCGGCCAGGTCGGCGAGCACCACCCGGGACAGGTTCGAGCCGGCCCACGGGCTGACCAGGTTCAGGCTGTCGGGGTCGGCGAGCAGCATGCCGACCGCCTGCCGGCTCGGCAGCAACTTATCGAACAGCCCCACGATTTCTCATCCTGCTGCGATTCGCGGAAATGTTCGCATCGCGCACGATTTCCGGCCGCGGTTGTTGTGCATCAGGGCCGCGTGGGCGTCGCGGGCCCGGAGCGCGTCGAGCTTGGTGGAGCTCAGGGCGCGGAAGCCGCAGTCCGGCTCTCGGCAGACACCGACGTAGCTGGTGCTGGAGGGGTCGATCTTGTAATGGATCATGCCGCTCCTTGGGTGAGCAGTCGGGCGCTGGACACGATGCGGCGCCGGTTGGCGGTCTTGGTGGCCTTGTCGTAGGCCCATAGCGCGGCTGAGGCGGCGACGATGACGAACGACTGGGGCCGGTCTTCCTGCAGGAACAGGCGACCGTTGCGGCCGAACGGGCGCCAGGCCGCGGTCTCGACGGCTTCGGTCAGGTCGGGCTGGTCGTAGTGGACGATGTTGCGGCGGCTGATCTCGGCGTCGACCCGGTCGGCGGCGCCGACGAGCTGCGCGACGGTGAGGGTGTGGAGCGGCACGCGGTGAGTCCCGCGTGCCATGCGGTCGGCCGGGTCGGCGTTGCCGCCGATCGGGTCGTGGGCGATGCCGCCGGGTGGGCGGTGCTTGGCGTAGGCGGCGCGGGCGACGGCGGGCAGCCAGTCGGTGCCGGGGCGGCAGGCGACGACCTCGAGGTGGGCGCGGCCGGCGTCGTCGCGCCATGCCGCGACCAACGCGGCCGCGTGGCGGTCCTTCGCGACGTCGAACGCCAGGCCGACCCGGTCGGGTCGGGGCGGTAGCGGGTCGGGTGATGCGCAGTCGAGCCAGGCCTCGACGTCGAGGGCGCTGGCTGTTGCCGCGCGTGGCCACTGACACAGGTACTCGGCGCACCATTTCGCGATGCCCATGGGTCCGATCCGGGACAGCACCCGGTCAATGGTGGTGAGGCCGCAGGAGATTCCGGGGTGGGTCCGGCGGAGCAGGTCGAGGTTGTAAACCGGGTTGTCGGGGTCGGACAGGTCGGCGAACCGGTCGGTGTCGGCCGCGGCGTAGACGACGCCGCCGGTGCCGGGGACGCCCTTGGCGAGGTCCTCGAGGGCGCTCCACAGCAGGCCCGCGCGCTGCTCGGGGTTCGGAGTGCCGGCGATGACGACCTGGCCGTCGGGGCGGGTGTCCATCAGCGGCAGGACGCCGGCGAGCAGCCCGTCTGCCTTCTCGGGCGGCAGCTCGCCGGCCTCATCGATGAGGATCGCGTCGGAGGCCTCGCCACGGAACGCGGACGGGTCGGGCGGCAGCGCGATCCAGCTGGAGCCGTTGGTGAACTCGATGCGTTCCTGGCCGTTGCTCCAGTAGAGCTTCCCGACGCCGCGGCGCTCGAAGCCGGCCTTCTCCAGGGCCCGCATCACCTCGCGGAGCTTGTTCCGGGCCCGCTGCCCGTCCTGGGCGGTGTTGACCACCTTGTAGTCGGGCCGGTTCAGGCAGCGGCCGAGCAGCGTGTTCAGGACCGCGGTGGTCTTCGAGCTGCGGCGCGCCATCTCGACGACGACGGTCGGATAGAGCGGGTGCCCGGCGGCGTCCAGGGCATTCAGCACGCCGGCGGTCTCGCGGCCCTGGGGGAACAGGCCCAGTTGCAGCCACTCGCCGCCGAGCTCCGCCTCGGCGATGTCGGTGCCGGCGGGGATCGGCGACAGCGTCGAGGGAACCGCGTCGCGGTCTCCCTCGGGACGTGGATAGGGGGAGACGTGAAGGGGCCTTATGGCGTGGGCTGCTTTCGGCAACTCAAAAAAAGCAGGCTGGTTGTCGTTACCGTAATTTCTCTCGCGCATTGGTCATACCCCCCTAATGTTTCGCTCGCGTTCGCTGGGCGCGGACCAGGCTGGTGCTGGTTCGCGTGCTGCGCGTCGGCGCTGGTTGGCGATCTCGGCGCCGCGCTTGCCGCCGTGGCTGGTGTTGCAGTGGGCGTGAGCGGGTGCGACCTGGGTGCCGCCCTGCTCGTACGGGATCGGCCAGTGGTCGGCGTGCCAGGTCTGGCCTGGCCGGATCGGTCGGCCGCATCGGCAGCACGGCGTGCCGGCCGTGATCAGCTGGGCGCAGAGCGCGCGGGCCTTGCGGGAGGCGACGCCTCCCCACGCTTTCGAGCCCATCAAAGTCCGTCCAGCGGGTCGATCGCCGGTGGCGTGACCTTGGCCACCAGGTCACGCCACCCGCCTCGGTGCTTCCTCGGTCGGGGACGGCGCAGTTCCTCGGCCTGAGCGATCAACGTTTGGGCGCGGGACGTGCCCGGAACGAACTGATGGCTGAGCGCGTACGGGACTTTCTGGTTCATCCGGCGGCAGGTGTCCTCGATCTGGCCGCACACGGTGCACCTGGGCATGTCCTGGGTTCCTTCCGGGAGGGTTTGGGAGGGTGACGGACGTCCGGGCGCTGGTGCGCCGTACTTCCTTGAGTGGGAAGGGTGGAACTCACTTCCCATGTGGCCACTACGGGTTTCGCGTCGGCGCCAGGGTGGGACGCTGTGGTTGCGCAGCGTGTTGTTGATCCGGTCGGCGGTCGATTGCCGGCGCTGCTTGCGGCGCTCGTCGAGGTAGCCGCGGACGCCGCGGACGATCTCGGCCAGCCGCTGCTTGTGCACCCGGATCCAGCCGGCGCGGGGCCGGCCCTTGTCGAGCCAGCCACGCGACCAACTGATCAGGCCCAGCCGTTCCAGCCGGGCCAGGCAGACACCGGCCCACTTGGGCGACATGCCGGCCGCGTCGGCGACCTGGGCGCGGGTGAGCCGGCCCTCGGCGGCTTCCCACGGCAACAAGTCGCTGAGGGCCTGCAGCACGCGCCGGACGCCGGCCAGCGCAGGCCCGTCCAGCTCGTCACCCCAGCCGCTGCGAGCGAGCTTCACCATCAGCCGGTCCAGCGACCACGCAGCCGTCGGCACCCCAGTCATGGCAGCTCGTCCAGGTCGGTGCCGTGCTTGGCGAGCGAAGCGCGCAGGTCGTCCAGCCTGTGAGCCCACCTCTCGCGGGCGCGCGCGATGTCCCGTGCCGGCTGATCGGCTGGCGGTGTTACCTCGGGGCGGAACCAGTACAGGACGTGGTTGCGGCTTAGCCGCATCGCCGAGCACTCGGTGGTGTAGAGCCGCTGGTCTTCGGGGTCTGGGCCGACGAAGACCAGGTGGTTGTTGCTCAGCAGGAACCCGGTGGGTTCGGTGCGGTGGCAGAGTGGGCACGTCTGCGGAGTGTTGTTCCACTCGCGCCACCGTTGGCGGCGGGCTTCCTTGGCTTCGTCCTCACCGAACAGGTCGAGTTGCCCAGCCTGGGGCCGGCCGCGCGTCACGGGAGTACTCCCGTGAGCCAGGCCAGCAAGATCAGCGCGATCGCGCTGGCCGTGCCGGCCAGGCCGACCGCGATCCAGGGCGCCCAGGCTGCTACCTGGCGCAGGCGGCGGCATCGCGGGCACCCGCACCGGGCTCTCATTGGAAGCTCCTGGCGGTACGGTCGCCGGCATGAGTACTTTCGTGCCGGTCGAGTGGACCGGTGATGTGATCGAGGTCCGCCTCGACCCGCTGAACGTGTCCGACTGGCCGCGGTTGGTTGACGGCCAGACGATGAAGAACCGGTGGGCGATGGTGGGCGCTGTCGCCAACTCGCGGGGCAACCCGAAACTGATCGTCGGTGTGGACCAGGTGCTGGTCGGCGAGTGCCCCTACGCGCGGCTGGCCAAGGACACGGCGCTGATCGAGGCGCTGGAGGCCGGTGTCAACGTGGGCGTGGTCGCGTTGCGCCACCGGCTCGGTGACACGGCCGCGACGCTGTTCCTCGGCAAGGGCTACCGGTATCGGCCGAAGCCGCGAGGCTGAGGCGCTCACGAAGGCACCGTGTTGGGCGTGAAGGGGCCGGTGTCAGTGCCGTGGAGCCGCTCGACGATCTCGCGCCTCTGGGCCTCCAGCAGGACCGGGTCTGAATAGACCTGGTCGGCGGCTGCGTCGGCGTGGCGGTCGGCGTACTCCTCGGCCCGCTCGGGTTCCACACCAGCGGCGACGGCAGCTGACAGGAGCGCGGTGGCGTAGCCGGAGACGAAGCCGTCCATCCTGATCTGAAGCAGGATGGCGAGGGCCTGTTCTCCCTCGACGATCTGGACGTGCTTCACAGCTTCACGACCCGGGCGGTGTGGACCGGGCGGTTGGCGTGCGCGGCGTGCGCACAAGCGCGGGCGATCGCGGCATGTCCCTCGGCGAGCTTCACGCGTTGCTCGGATCGGACAGGATCGTCGTCCATGGCGGCGCGGGTGATCAGGTCGGACGCCCACCGGGCGTGCTTCTCGGCCAGCTGGGCTAGGGACACGGATTGACTGGGGCCGGGCTTCGGCATCGGGTTGCTCATAGCCGAAGGGTCTACACGTTTCGTGTCTTTACGTGACGGATCGACACGCGACACGGTGCGATTTTCCTTCACGTTTCGACACGCCGCGCGATATCGTGTGTTTTATGAGTTCAGTTGTTCAGATGCCCGACCGTGGCGGGCTGGTGGCTGCGGTGGCGGCGAACGTGCGCGTTGAGTGCGCCCTACGAGGGTGGAAGCAGGCCGACCTTGCGGCGGCGCTCAGGGTGGCACCGAGTACCGTCAACGTGCGTTGGATGGGGCGCCGGCAGTGGCAGCTTGAGGATGTCGAGGCGATCGCTCAGGCGATGCGGATTCCGGTTGACCGGCTGTTGCTCCCCCGCCTGGACTCGAACCAGGAACCCTCTGATTAACAGTCAGATGCTCTGCCAATTGAGCTACAGGGGATCGTGCGCTGCGCGCGAGAAGAAACGTTAGCAGAACCGTCACGCGATGTCGTATTCGGCCCGCAGCCGGGCGAGTTCGGCGTCCGCCTGGTCGGCCTGCGCGGTGTCGAAGCTGCCGCCGTGCCGGGTCAGCGTCCACTGCAGCGGCGTCCGGCTTCCGTCCAGGCGGCGCCGGGCGACGATCATCGCGGCCCGACCCCGGGTGAGTTCGAAGCGTTCCTGGACGACGATGCTGGCGTCCACCCGTTCCCGGAACAGGTCGGGCAGCGAACCCGGATCGTCCAGCACCACCGCGTCCGCGGTGCCGTCGCTCAGCTGCCAGCGCAGCGTGCCGGTGGCGGCGTCCCAGCCCCCGGAGCCGATCTCGTGCCAGCCGATGAACCGCCAGCTCTCCGATGTCCGGACGGCCAGCCGGTCGGCCAGGCCGACCACCGCGCCGTCGGCGGACCGGGCCCAGGCCAGCACCCGGGTGCGGCGTCCGACCGCCGCGGTGAGGCTGCGGAAGTCGGCGTCCGGCAGCCCGGCACGATCGAAGAGACCCATGGTGCCATTATCGCCCGGCCACCCCGCAGCCTCACCGACTCAGGCGGCCAGGTCGGCGAGCAACCGTCCGCGCAACCTGCGCAACGCCCGCGCCTCGACCCGGCGCAGGGTGCTCAGCGACAGCCCCAGGGCCTCGGCCGCCGCCCGTTGGCGCAGCGCCGGGGCTCCGTCCAGACCGAACCGGGCACGCAGCAGCTGGGCTTCCAGCCGGGGCAGGTCGGGCAGCAGCGCCCGCACGTCGGTGTCCGGCTCGGGATCGACCGGTGCGACGTCCGCGACCAGGCCGGGCTCCAGCGGCGCCAGCATCGGCAACGACCGCATCCGGGCCACCCACCGCTCGCTGCGGCCCAGCAGGATGGCCAGCTCGCCGTCGGTGACCGCCCGCCGCAGTTCGCCGGTCAGCTCCTCGGCCAGGCCCCGGACGCCGCGGGCGCGCAGGGCCGTCCGGACCGAGGCCTGCACCCAGTGATCGACCGACGCGTTCACCACCCGGCGCCGGATCCACTGCGCGGCGTAGGTGCTGAACCGGTAGCCGCAGGCGTAGTCCCAGCGGACCAGGGCGTCGGTCAGCCCCAGGAACCCCTCCTGGAACAGCTCGTCCAGACCGACCGTCGACCGCCGCGCCTCCTGGGCGGCGATGCTCTGCACCAGCCGGACGTTGGCCAGCAGGAACCGCTGCCAGGCCTCCCGGCCGGCCCGCTCCACCGCTATCAGGTCCGCTCGCGCCACCCCCTGGCCGCCGTCGGCCAACCGCTCGGAGGCCAGCAGTCCCGCCTCGATCGCCTTGGCCAGCCGGACCTCGTCCGCCGCCTCCAACACTGTCGTCGCATCGCTCATGCCTCGATGCTCATCAGCGGCCCGGTTCGGCGGAACGCCGCCTGCCCGACTGTGGAGGCAACATTCGGACAACACCAATTTCGCCGGCCGCTCACAATGTGCGAAGGGCCTTGTCGGCAGGCGAGAATGGGGTCTCGACAAGCTCGACCGGCGGCAGTCGGGGTCTAGTTGGCGGGGCCGGCGGCGATCTCGTTGAGTTCGCGGCGCCGCTGCTCCATTTCCAGCAGGGTGGCGAACATCCGGTTGTAGCCGAGCTGGTCCTGGACCGGGTTGGTGCGTTGCAGCTTCGACTTCAGCGCGGCGATCTCGCGGGACACGCTGAGCAGCCGCAGCTTGGCGACGTACTCGGCGGCGTAGGCCGGGCTGGCCGGACGCAGCAACGGCTCGGTGGCCAACGCCGCCACCACCGCCGACACGGTGGCGTCCGAACTCGACTCCACCACCGGCTGCGGCCAGTCGCCGGCCGGCGTCCCGGCCTCGGCGATCGCGGCGAAGATCGCCCGATAAGCCGGATGAGTGAAATCGTCGGCACCGACGTCGTTCCAGCCGGCGGCGAACACCTCGGGGGCGCGCACCATCAGCCGCAGCGTGCCGCGCTCCACCTCCAGGGACCGGTCCCGCGGGTTCGGCATCGGCAGCCCGAGCAGCGCCGGCTCGTCCGGGCCCGCCTCCGGCGCGGACGCCGGCGCCCGGTCGTAGCGGTCGTGACGGTCGGGCCCGTGGGACAGCTTGCGGCGTCCGGCCCGGGACACCTCGCGGCGCACCTCGTCGACCTCGGCGCCCAGCATCTTGGCCAACTCGTGGATGTAGCCGTTGACCAGCGACGCGTCCCGGACGCTGCCGACCAGCGGCGCGGCGGCCCGCAACGCCCCCAGCCGGCCGTCGACCCGGTCGAGGTCGAAGCCGGCGATGGTGCTGGCCATCACGTACCGATAGAGCGGCTCGCGGCGTCCGACCAGTTCGCGGACGGCGGCGTCGCCGTGCTGGATGCGCAGGTCGCACGGGTCGAGCCCGGTCGGCTCGATCGCCACGTAGGTCTGCGAGATGAAGTGCTGGTCGCCGGAGAAGACCTTGAGCGCTGCGGCCTGTCCGGCGGCGTCGCCGTCGAAGGTGAAGATCACCTCGCCCTTGAGCGCGTCAGTGGATCCGATCAGCCGGGACAGCAGCCGGGCGTGGTCGTCGCCGAACGCGGTCCCGCAGGAGGCCACCGCGGTGTCCACCCCGGCCAGATGCGCCGCCATCACGTCGGTGTAGCCCTCGACGATCACCGCCTGGTTCTTCTTGGCGATCTGCTGCCGGGCCAGGTCGAGCCCGTAGAGCACGTGCGACTTCTTGTAGACCGGGGTCTCCCGGGTGTTGATGTACTTGGCCGGCATCCGGTCGTCGTCGAAGAGCCGGCGGGCACCGAAGCCGAGCACCGAGCGGCCGGCGTCCCGGATCGGCCAGACCAGCCGGGACTGGAAGTAGTCCCAGCCGCCGTCACGGACCAGGCTGGCCTTGATCAGCTCGTCCTCGGTGAATTTGTGGGCCCGCAGGTGCTTGGCCAGCTCGCGGCCGCCCATCGGCGCGAAACCGACCCCGAAGTGCTCGGCGGCGTCGCGGTCGAAGCCCCGCTCGGCCAGGAACTGGCGGCCGGCGACGGCGTCCGGGCTGGTCAGCTGGTCGGCGAAGAACTCCGCGGCCAGCCGGTTGGCCTCCAGGATCCGCGACCGCAGGCCGGGTTCGACCCGGGTGCCGCCCCCGCCGTCGGTGTAGCGCAGCTGGACGCCGACCCGGTCGGCGAGGAATTCGACCGCCTCGACGAAGCTGCAGTTGTTGATCGCCTGGACGAAGCCGATCACGTCGCCGCCGACGTTGCAGCCGAAGCAGTAGTAGAAGCCGCGGGCCGGCGTCACCCGGAACGAGGGGGTCTTCTCGTCGTGGAACGGGCAGAGCCCGACCAGCGCTCCCCCACCTGCCGGACGCAGCGTCACGTACGAGCCGACGACGTCTTCGATCCGGCTGCGTTCACGGACGGTCGCCAGATCCTCCTCGTTGATCAAGCCCGCCACACCCGGCAGTGTACGCAGCGGCGCCGACCCGTGAAACGCAGGGCCGAACCGATGAGCACGAAGCCTGTCGGGCCAGCACGCTGTCCCTCAAACCAGTTTCTGACGGTTATGCCGGCGCCCATCGTGGCGACGCCGGCCTCGAACCGGAAACTGGTTGATCTGGAGCGCCCAGGAGCCGCTCATTTCCACCAGAAAGTGGCTTGAGGCAGCTCTCGTGCCGGACCGACCCCGCATATCCACCACAAGTCGGTTCGAACCACTTCCCTGACCGCTACTGCGGACGCGGCAACCGGGCCCGGTCCCAGCCCAGCAGCTGCACCGCGGTGTCGAAGGCGAACCGGTCGGTCATCCCGCCGACGTAGGCGACGGCGGCGTGGATGAGCGATGCCGGATCGGCGGGCGGTTCGGGCAGCCGGGAAGGGTTCTCCAGGTAGAACGACACCAGCGCGCGCAGCACCGCGACCACCGCGTCCGACTGGGCCAGCGACTCAGGACGGGTGTAGATGCGCTCGTAGTTGAAGGCCCGCAGCTCGGCCAGCGCTCCGGCCAGGTCGGACGCCATGCCGATCTCCCCGGTCTCGACGGTGGCGCCGATCACCGCGCGGACGAAGGTGCTGAGCTGTTCCCGCCGGGTGGCACCGGCGAGCGCCACCACCCCGGCCGGGATGTCCTCCGGTCGCACGATGCCGGCGCCGACGGCGTCCTCCAGGTCGTGGGCGCAGTAGGCGATCCGGTCGGCCCAGCTGACGATCTCGCCCTCGACGGTGGCCGGCGTGGGCCGCGACCAGGAGTGGTTGCGGATGCCGTCCAGGGTCTGCGCGCACAGGTTGAGCGAGGTGAGCACCACGTCCGCGCCCCATGGGCCATGGTCGTAGCCCTCGGCCAGGAAGGCGTCGAAGGCGTCCTCGCTGGCGTGTCCGCCGGGGCCGTGGCCGCAGTCGTGGCCCAGCGCGATCGCCTCGGCCAGGGTGACGTTGGCGCCCACCCCACGGGCGATCGAGGTGGCCACCTGCGCCACCTCCAGGGCGTGGGTGAGCCGGGTGCGCTGGTGATCGGTGGGATGCACCACCACCTGGGTCTTGCCGGCCAGCCGGCGGAAGGCGGTGGAGTGCACGATCCGGTCCCGGTCCCGCTCGAAGCAGGTCCGCTCCGGATCCGGCTCCTCGGCCCGGGCCCGCTCCCCGGCACCGACCGCCCGGGTGGCGCCGGCTACCAGGTGCTCGGCCTCCCAGGCTTCGCGCTGCTCGCGCAGGATCGCGCGGGTGACCCCCAGCCGGTTCCCGGGTTCGGCGTGCGCCCGGACCACGCTGCCCCCGGCGTGGCCGGCCATGGTCTCGGCCCAGGCGATCGCCCGCGGCGACAGATCAGGCATGCCTCCATCTTGAAGGCTCCGGCCGTGATGGGAAAGCCGGCTGGCCGCGCTCCGGCACTCCACAAGCCCTTTTCCTCCCTCCCCGACCGACTTCCGCGACCGTCCGAACCGATCCGCGGGGGCTCCCAGCAGTCCCGGAACCGGTAGGTCACGACTCGGTAACCATCCGCGGGAACCATTGCCGGGAATCAGTTAGTAAGGTTTACTAACCATCATGCAGCATCCGATCCGGCGCAGATCGCGTCCCAAGGACACCCGGCGCAACAACCGCGCCTTCGTGCTGCAAGCCATCAACGACAACCCGCCGCTGTCCCGCGCCGACCTGGCCCGCGAGACCGGGCTGACCAAGGTCACCATCTCCGACCTGGTCGCCGAGCTGATCGAAGCCGGCCTGGTGATCGAGACCGGCACCAGCGACATCGGACGCCCCGGCAAGCCGTCCACCCTGCTCACCCTCGATCCGGCCGGCCGCGACCTGGTGGTGATGGACCTGTCCGGCCGCGACCTGGTCCGCGGCGCCGTGCTGTCGCTGCGCGGCGAACCGATTCTGACCCGGGTCCGCCGGCTGGACGGCGCCACCGGGCAGCAGGCGGTGGACGCCGCCCGCGCCCTGGCCGCCGAACTGGTCGGCGAGACCACCCATCCGATTCTGGGCGTCGGCGTGGGGACGCCGGGCACCGTCGACGAATCCGGAACGGTGCTGTGGGCACCCAATCTGCGCTGGGTCGACCTGCCGCTGCAGCAGCTGCTGCAGGACGATCTGGGGCTCCCGGTGAAGGTCGAGAACGACGCCAACGTGGCGGTGCTGGCGGAGCGCCGGTTCGCCGGCGGCCCGGACAACCTGATCCGGATCCAGTTCTCCCGCGGCGTCGGCGCCGGCCTGCTGGTCGGCAGCCAGCTGGTCCGCGGCGCGGCCAGCGACGCCGGCGAGATCGGCCACGTCGCGATCGGCGAGAACGGGCCGGTCTGCGGCTGCGGCAAGACCGGCTGCCTGGAGGCCTGGGCCTCGGTGCCGGTGCTGCGCGGCCAGCTGGACGCCGAGCCCGGCCGGGCCGGGCAGATCCTGGGACGCGCCGGGCGCCGGCTCGGCCTGGCCCTCGCGCCGGTCGTCGGCATGCTCGGCCTGCAGCACATCGTGGTCGGCGGACCCGCCGACGTGGTCACCCCGGCGCTGCTGGACGCCGCCCGCGACTGCATCGTCGAACGGACCCGCTCGGAGTTCCGGCCGCAACTGGAACTCACCGCCAGCACCCTGGGCGAGAACGCCGTCCTGCTCGGCGCCGGCGCGCTCGTCCTGCTCACCGAACTCGGGGTCGCCTGACCTCGCGCACCTGTCCACCGTCCGTATCATCCGAAAGGAACGCAATGAACAAGAAGCTGTCGGCGCTCACCCTGGTGACCGCCTCGGCCCTGGCCCTCGGCGCCTGCTCGTCGGGCGCCGCCACCAGCCCGTCCGCCACCGGGTCGACGACGACCTCGGCCGGACCGCAGAACATCACGCTGTGGCTGGCCGGCGGAGATACCCCGGACGCGCTGCGGGACTACCTGAAGACCACCTACAAGGCCAAGAACGGCGGCACGCTGACCATCGAGGAGCAGTCCTGGGGCGACCTGGTCACCAAGCTCACCGCCGCGCTGCCGGACGCCAACAACACCCCGGACGTGGTCGAGGTCGGCAACACCCTGTCGCCCACCTTCACCAACGTCGGGGCCTTCGCCGACGTCACCGACATGTACGGCGAACTGGGCGGCGACAAGCTGCTGCAGTCGTTCGTCGAGGTCGGCAAGGTGGACGGCAAGAACTACACGCTGCCCTACTACTTCGGCTCGCGCTACATGTTCTACCGCAAGGACATCTACTCCGCGGCCGGGGTGAGCGTGCCGAAGACCCTGGACGAGTTCAACACCACGGTGAAGACCATCACTACCAAGAACCCGAAGAACATCAAGGATTTCTCCGGCTTCTTCATCGGCGGTCAGGACTGGCGCAACGGCATCTCGTGGATCTTCGCCAACGGCGGCGACCTGGCCAAGAACGAGGGCGGGAAGTGGACGTCGACGCTGTCCGACCCGAACACGATCAAGGGCCTGACCCAGCTGCAGGGCATCTTCACCGACGCCTCCAAGGCGCCGAAGACCGCCAAGGACCAGTCGCCGTGGCTCTACATCAACGACTCCGACGTGGTGAAGGACGACGCCAAGGACCCCAAGAAGGTGACCGGCAAGACCAGCCTGGCCGCCGCGACGATCATGGCGCCGGGGTGGGCGCACTGGTCGATCGGTGACCTGAAGAACGACAAGCGGGTCTGGAACGACGACAAATTCGGTGTCTTCGCACTGCCCGGCAACGACGGCAAGCCGGCCCCGGTGTTCGCCGGCGGCTCCAACATCGGCATCTCGGCCAAGTCGAAGAACCAGGCCGGCGCCCGCGACCTGATGAAGATCATCTTCTCCGCCGAGTACCAGCAGATGCTGGGCAAGAACGGCCTCGGCCCGGCCAACTCCGACTACGTCAACAGCCTGGGCACCGACCAGTTCGCCAAGGCGCTGATCGAGTCGGCGGCCAATTCGAAGCTGACCCCGGCGGCCCCGGGCTGGGCGACCGTCGAGGCGTCCGGGAAGCTCGAGGAGTTCTTCTCCAAGATCGCCGAGGGCGGCGACGTGGCGGCCCTGGCCACCGAGTACGACGCCGTCTTCACCCCGATGCTCAACGGCAAGTGAGCAACCCCGCCGGTTGAGTTCGTCGAGACCAGAGCCGGGTCTCGACGAGCTCGACCAGCGACACCTCGAACACCGGGGACGGTTCTCGAGGTGCGATTTTCACCCACCGGGGACGGTTCTCGAAGTGCGAGTTTCGAACCGGGAGAACCGTCCCCAACGCACGAGTTTCGAACCAAGAAGAACCGTCCCCATTGCTCGACCAACGACCGGAGAGGAACCCGATGACAGTCGTGAGCGCACCACAGGGCGCCGGACGCGTGTCGTCCGAGCAGCCGCGGCGGCGCCGGTTCAGCGTCGCGCCCTATCTGCTGCTGGTCCCGGCCATCGTGGTGTTGTTGGTCGCGCTGGGCTACCCGCTGGTCTGGCAGTTCATCACCTCGACGCAGAAATTCGGCCTGGCCCAACAATTCGGCAAGCCGCCCGAGTTCGTCGGGCTGTCCAACTACACCCAGCTGTTCAGCGACCCGCAGACCTGGACCGTGGTCGCCCGCTCGATCGCGTTCTGCCTGGTCAACGCGGTGATCACGGTCGTCGTCGGGGTGCTGGTGGCGTTGCTGATGAACGCCGTCGGCACCATCGCCCGGCTGGTGCTGCAGATCGCCATGCTGCTGGCCTGGGCGATGCCGGTGATCGCCGCGATGACGGTCTGGATCTGGGTGTTCGACTGGCGGCGCGGCATCGCCAACTGGGCACTGACCCAGCTCGGCCTCGACTTCACCAACCACAACTGGCTGGAGCAGCCGCTCAGCTTCTACTTCGTCGCCACCGTGATCGTGGTCTGGATGTCGGTGCCCTTCGTGGTGTTCTCGGTCTACGCCGGCCTGACCCAGATCTCCGACGAGGTGATGGAGGCCGCAGCCCTCGACGGGGCGTCCGCGGTGCAGCGGTTCGTCGCCATCGTACTGCCGATGATCCGGCCGGTGCTGATGATCGTCACCCTGCTCCAGGTGATCTGGGACCTGCGGGTCTTCGCCCAGATCAAGATGCTGCAGGACGCCGGCGCGCCGACCGCGTCCACCGACCTGCTCGGCACCTACATCTACCGGCTCGGCGTCGGCTCGTCCGATTTCGCGATGGCGTCCGCGCTGTCGATCTTCGTGCTGCTGCTGACCATCGCGCTCAGCTTCTTCTACGTGATGCACCTGATGAAGGAGGACCAGTGACCAGCGCCACGATCCCGAACCGGCGCCGGGTGCGTCCGGCCCGGGTGGTGCTCACCGTCGTCGCCGTGCTGGTGGCGCTCGGCTGGGCCTTCCCGGTGTACTGGATGCTCAACTCGTCGCTGCTGCCGAACACCGTGCTCACCTCGACCACGCCGCGGTTCCTGCCCTGGGGCGGCTCGGCGGCCAATTTCGCGGCGATCTTCAGCCAGGGCACCTTCTGGCCGGCGCTCGGCATGAGCGTGGCGATCACCCTGACCACGGTGGTGTTCTGCCTGCTGTTCGCGTTCCTGGCGGCGCTGGCGATCAGCCGGTTCCGGTTCCGCGGCCGGGCGTCGTTCGTGTTGGCGGTGCTGTTCATCCAGATGCTGCCCGCCGAGGGCCTGTTCATCGCCCAGTACAAGCTGATGAGTTCGCTGAACCTGCTCAACAACGTGCTCGGCGTGGCCATCCTGTACATCGCCGCGGTGGTGCCGTTCACCATCTGGATGCTGCGCGGCTTCGTCGCCGGCGTCCCGATCGAACTGGAGGAGGCCGCCATGGTGGACGGACTGTCCCGCACCCAGGCGTTCTTCCGGATCACCTTCCCGCTGCTGGCGCCGGGACTGGTGGCGTCCGGGGTGTACGCCTTCCTGCAGGCCTGGAACGAGTTCACCGTGGCGCTGGTGATCCTCCAGGCCCAGGAGTACCAGACCCTGCCGTTGTGGCTGCGCGGCTTCGTGCAGGCCAGCGCCACCCGGGAGACCGACTGGGGTCAGGTGATGGCGGCGTCCACCCTGGTCGCGGTTCCGGTGATCGTGTTCTTCCTGATCGTGCAGGGACGGCTCACCTCCGGCCTGGTCGCCGGCTCGGTCAAGGGCTGAGGTGGACGCGGAGCTGCGCCGGGCGGTCAACGCCACCCTGATGCCCGGCTTCCCCGGTCCGGCGCTGCCCGGCTGGTTGTCAGCCGAGTTGGCGGACGGCTTGGGCGCGGTCTGCCTGTTCGGCAGCAACATCGACACTCCGGCGCAGGTCGGGGAACTCACCGACGCCGTCCACGCCGCCAACCCGGACGCCGTGGTCGCCACCGACGAAGAGGGCGGCGACGTCACCCGGCTGCATCACCGGGACGGCTCGCCCTACCCGTCGATGGCCTACCTGGGCCGGCTGGACGACGAGGCCTTGACCAGCGCCGTCGGGGCCGGGATCGGGGCGGAGTTGCGGGCGGCCGGGATCGACCTGAACCTGGCCCCGGTCGCCGACGTCAACTCCGACCCACGCAACCCAGTGATCGGGGTGCGCAGCTTCGGGTCGGACGCCGCCCTGGTCGGACGGCACGTCGCCGCCTACACCCGCGGACTGCAGTCGGCCGGGGTGGGTGCGGTGGCCAAGCACTTCCCCGGGCACGGCGACACCGCCACCGACTCGCACCTCGCGCTGCCCACGGTGAGCGCGGACGCCGCCACCCTGGACGCGCGCGACCTGCCGCCGTTCGACGCCGCGGTGGCGGCCGGCGCGGTGGCGGTGATGAGCTCGCACATTCTGGTTCCGGCCCTCGACGCATCCCGCCCGGCCACCTTCAGCCCGGTGGTGCTGGGCCTGCTGCGGCGCCGGTCCGGGTTCACCGGCGCGATCGTCAGCGACGCCCTGGACATGGCGGGCGCCAGCGCCGGACGCGGTATTCCCGAGGCCGCCGTGCTGGCCCTGGACGCCGGGATCGACCTGCTCTGCCTGGGCAGCGCGACCGCGCCCGAGCTGCTGTGCGTGGTCCGGGAGCACATCCTGGCCGCGGTCGCCGAGGGCCGGCTGAGCCCCGCGCGGGTGTTCGCCGCGGCCGGACGAGTCGCCGGGCTGGCGGCCGGCGTGGGT
>NZ_JASGDE010000160.1:0-7210 GCF_047607385.1 Micropruina sp. | reverse complement strand
TGAGCGCTCGCCGAATTCGGCGAGCGCTCAATAGTTAGGCGAGCGCTTCCCTGGGCGAGCGGAGGGGTGGGGGCGCGGTGCATTAGGGTGAGTGGCACCCGAACCCGAGCAGGGGAACCCGGTGCGAATCCGGAGCTGACCCGCAGCCGTGACGCCAGCGATGGCGAAGCCGGAATGCCTGCCCGGTTCCGGCTCGCCAACCCGTCGTGGTACGCGGAGGAGCCTGACATCGCCCCGGTCCGGATCCGTCTCGCCCGCCACACGCGACCGAAGGACTCCACCATGTCTCCCACTCTGAAGCGCCTGCTGGCCGTCGGGACTGCGGCCACCCTGGCCCTGTCCGCATCGGCCACGCTGGCCCCGACGGCGACCGCCGCGACCGAGGTCGACACCACCAAGGCCGCCAACTACCTGGTCAAGAACCTGCCGGCCAGCGGTGACGGGGCGTCCGCCTCGATGACCGCCGCGCTCGGCCTGGCCACCACCGGCGACTGCAGCTATGCCCCGGCGCTGCAGACGCTGGTCAAGCAGATCGAGAAGAACACCAAGTCGTACCTGTACCCGAGCAAGAAGCTGAACCAGGCCCGAGCGGCCAATCTGGCCATCGTGGTCAGCTCGCTCGGCCTGAATCCGAAGAAATTCGCCGGGTACAACCTGGTCTCGCTGGTCACCAAGAGCCTGCCCAAGGACGGCCAGCTCGGTGCGTCGAAGTCGGCGTTCAGCCAGAGCCTGGGCATCATCGCGCTGAAGCGGGCCAACGCCACCATCCCGGTGACGCTGCTGACCAATCTGCTCGGCCAGCAGGGCGACAACGGCGCCTTCGGCTACGAATACCCGGCCGGCACGTTCAACGCCGACCCCGACACCACGGCGATGGGAATCCTGGCGCTGAAGTCGCTCGGCCAGCTCAAGCCGCAGCAGGACGCCGCCACCGGCTGGGCGAAGAGCGCGCAGAAGAGCGCCGGCTACTGGGAGAACTACTCGCCGGTGGACTCCACCGGCCTGCTCGGCTCGGCGCTGGGCAGCGGCGCCGAGGTGACCAAGGCCAAGGCGTGGCTGGGCACCGTCCAGCACTCCGACGGCGGCTTCCCGAACTCGCTGGACGCCGGCACCGAGTCGAACCCGATGGCCACCGCGAACGCGCTCTGGCTGATCAACGGCACGTCGCTGCTGGACGTCTCGCTCGACCTGGGCAAATGCCCGAAGACGCCGTCGCTGCCCAAGGCCACCGCGTCCTGCTCGGGCGTGTGGGTGGTGGTCGATCGCGGCAACGGCCAGCAGACGGTCCGCTGCGCCACCAAGTACTCCACCGGACTGGCGGCGCTGAAGAGCGCCGGCTTCACGGTGGACGCCAAGGACGGCTTCGTGAACCGCATCCACGGCTTCCCGTCCAAGCTCGACACCACCTTCTCGAAGTACTGGGGCTACTGGAGCGCCACCCCCAAGTCCGACGGCACCTGGAACGCCTGGACGTCCTACGCCGTGGGCGCGGCCACGTCCAAGCCGGTGAAGGGCAGCGTCGAGGGCTGGGTGTACGGCCCCTACCCGGGCGACAACGCGCAGCCCGACCTGGCCGCCCCGCCGGCCGGCTACACCGCCAGCCCCGTCCCGGCCATCTCCGGCACGGCCAAGGTCGGCAAGACGCTGACCGTCGCCACCGGAACCTGGTCGCCGAAGCCGGAGAAGCTGTCGATCCGCTGGTACCGCTCCGGCAAGGCCATCTCGAAGGCGACCAAGACCGGCTACAAGCTGACCAAGTCGGACGCCGGGAAGACCATCACGGTCAAGGTGACCGCCAGCGGCACCGGCCTGCAGACCGTGTCGAAGACCTCCAAGGCCACCGCGAAGGTCGCCAAGTGAGGAAGCTCACCGTTGCGCTGGTGCTGGCGGCCTGCGCCGCCGGCACCAGTGCAGCCCCGGCGGTCGCCACCGCCCCGCAGCTCCCGCAGGCCGCGGGGTGCAGCGGGGTCTGGGTGATCGTCGACTACGGGTCGCTGGGCGGCGGGGTCAGCACCCGGTGCGCCACCAGCTACGGCACCGGACTGGCCGCGCTGCGCAGCGCCGGCTTCTCACCGACCGTCGACGAGGGCTTCGTGCTGAAGCTCAGCGGCAAGCCGTCCAAGCCCGACATCAACAAGGCCTACTGGTCGTACTGGCACGCCAGCAAGCAGGCCGACGGCAGCTATTCGGCGTGGAGCTACTCGAACCTGGGGGCCGGCAGCTACCGGCCCAAGCAGGGCAACGCCGAGGGCTGGCACTACGTCTCGATCAACGGCGGCAACACCCCGCCGGGGGCGAAACCGCCCACCGGGAGCATCGACTCCCCCAAGCCGAAGCCCTCCGCGTCCACCCGCAAACCGACACCGAAGCCCAGCAAGAAGACCAGCCAGCCGGCCAAGCCGGCCAGCACCCCGGCCAAGCCGAGCGCCAGCAGCCGGACCAGCAAGGCGTCCGCCTCGGCCACCGCGTCCCGGCCGCCGGCTGCCAGCACCGCCGCGACGGCGACGGCCTCCGCCGCTGCCTCGACCGCCCCGGTCACGCCCACGATCGAGGCGTCCGGGGCCGATCCGACCGAGACCGGCGCCGTGGTCGCGCAGGAACAGCCGTCGGCGACCCCGGACGCCGGCGGCGCCGGCAGCCCGGTGGGCACCATCGTGGTCGGCGCGGTGATCGTGGCCGCCGCCGGCGGATTGGGCGGCTGGTGGCTGCTGAAGGGACGGAAGTCCTGAACGAACTGCACCCCTGGGCCTGGTGGTGCTGGGCGATCGGCATCGGGATCGCAGTGAACGGCACCACCAATCCGCTGTTGCTGCTGCTGATCGCCACCGCCATGGTCGTGGTGGTGATGCTGCGCCGCAGCGACGCCCCCTGGGCCCGCTCGGTACGCGCCTACCTGTTCCTGGCGCTGTTCGTGATCGGGATGCGGCTGTTCTTCCGCATCCTGCTCGGCGGCGGCAACGGCGAGACCGTGCTGTTCACGCTGCCGTCAGTGCCGCTGCCACAGTGGGCCGCCGGCATCCAGCTGGGCGGCCCGGTCACCGCCGAGGCGCTGGCCGGCACCAGCTACGAGGCGTTGCGGCTCGCCGTGATGCTGCTCTGCGTGGGCGCCGCGAACGCGCTGGCGAATCCGCGGCAGGCGCTGCGATCGGTGCCGGCGGCGCTCTACGAGGCGTCCGTTGCCGTGGTGATCGCGCTCAGCGTCGCCCCGCAGCTGATCGAGAGCATCCAGCGGGTGCGCCGTGCCCGGCGGCTGCGCGGCGATTCCAGCACCGGCCTGCGCACCCTGGGCACCATCGCCCTGCCGGTGCTGGCCGACGCCATCGACCGCTCGCTGGCGCTGGCTGCCGGGATGGAGTCGCGCGGCTTCGCCCGCACCCGCGGCCTGCCCACCGCCGGCACCCTGCCGGTGATGCTGCTGTCGTCGATGGCGGCCACCGGCGGCGTCTTCCTGCTGCTCAGCACCGACTACTGGCAACTGGCCTGCTGGCTGCTGGCGCTCGGCCTGCTCGGCGCCGCCCTGGGCCTGCGGGCCGCCGGACGCCGGCTGCGGGTCACCGGCTACCGTCCGATGCCGTGGCGGAGCACCGAGACCCTGGTCGCGGTCTCCGGCGTGCTGGCCGCCGCCCTGCTGCTCTGGCTCGGCTGGCTCGATCCGGACGGGCTCAGCCCGGCGCTGGCGTCGCTGCTCGACCCGTCGGCGCTGGCGCCCAGCACCGACCCGCTGGTCTGGCCGAGCCTCAGCGCGCCGATGCTGCTGGTGCTGGCCCTGGTGCTGCTGCCGCTGCCGCTGACCCGCCGCCGCAAGCCCTCCGTCACCCCAGACCGCACCGATCGCCGGGTGCGTCCGCTGCGGGTCCGCGCCGGCGAACCGGAGCCGACATGACGGTGATCGAGTTCGACCGGGTCAGCATCAGCTATCCGGCAGCCGAGCGGCCGGTGCTGGACACCGTCTCGTTCGCCCTGCCGGAGGGCGATCTGTGCCTGGTGATCGGCCGCACCGGCTCGGGCAAGTCGACGCTGCTGGGGGCGATCAACGGCCTGGTGCCGCACTTCACCGGCGGCACGTTGGCCGGACGGGTGTCGGTCGGCGGCTTGGACACCGCGAGCCACCGGCCCCGGGACCTGGCCGACCTGGTCGGCTACGTGGGTCAGGACCCGTTGCGCGGCTTCGTCACCGACACCGTCGAGGACGAGATCGCCTACGGGATGGAGCAGTTGGGCGTGGCGCCGCAGGCGATGCGGAAACGGGTCGAGGAGACCCTCGACCTGATGGGCATCGCCGACCTGCGCCGGCGTCCGCTGATCGAGCTGTCCGGCGGGCAGCAGCAGCGGGTGGCGATCGCCGCGGTGCTGGCCGCGCAGCCCCGGGTGCTGGTGCTGGACGAGCCCACTTCGGCGCTCGACCCGACCGCCGCGCAGGACGTGCTGGCCGCGATCGGCACCCTGGTGCACGACGTCGGGCTGACCGTGGTGCTGGCCGAGCACCGGCTGGAGCGGGTGATGCAGGCGGCCGACTCGATGCTCTGGCTGCCCGGCGACGGCCGGGTCGTGCACGGCCCGCCCGGCGACGTGCTGGCCGGCGCCGACGTCACTCCCCCGCTGGCCCAGCTGGCCCGGGTGGCGGGCTGGGACGAGGTGCCGCTCAGCGTCCGTTCGGCCCGGCGCAGGGTCCAGGCCGAACGGCTGACCGTGACGCCCGCGCCGGTTCCGGCGGCGTCCGGCGGCCCACCGGCGCTCACCGCCCGCCGGATCGAAGTCCGCTACGGCGACCTGGTCGCGGTCGCGGGGGTCGACCTGGAGCTCGCCGCCGGGACGGTGACCAGCCTGCTGGGCCGCAACGGGGCCGGGAAGTCGTCGCTGCTCTGGGCGTTGCAGGGTGCACTGAGCTGCGCGGGCGAGCTGGACGTGCAGGGCCGCGACCCGCGCCGGCTGAGCGCCGCCGAAGCCCGCCGGGCGGTCACGCTGGTGCCGCAGACCGCGGCCGACCTGCTCTATCTGCCCAGCGTGGGCGCCGAATGCGCCCAGGCGGACGCCGAGAGCGACGCCGAGCCGGGGACGACGGCGGGGCTGTTGCGCGACCTCGGCGTCCGGGTTCCCGACGACCGCGATCCCAGGGATCTCTCGGAGGGGCAACGGCTGGCCCTGGTGCTGGCCGTCCAGCTGGCCGCCCGGCCGCCGGTGGTGCTGCTGGACGAGCCGACCCGCGGCCTCGACTACGCCGCGAAGGCCGAACTGCGGGCCATCGTCGCCGGCCTGGCGGCGTCCGGCAAGGCGGTGCTGATCAGCACCCACGACGTGGAATTCGCCGCCGGGGTGAGCCGGCGCACCCTGCTGATGGCCGACGGCGAGCTGATCGCCGACGGCAGCACCGTCGAGATCCTCACCTCCTCGCCCGCCTACGCGCCGCAGATGGCCAAGGTGTTCGCGCCCGCCGCCGTGCTGACCCCCGACGACGTCGGACGGGGGCTGGCATGAGGACCGGGGGCGTCCGGACGTCCGCGACTGTGCTGGTGGCGCTGCTGGTCGGCGCGGTGGCCTTCGGCTGGCCGCTGGTGCTGCGTCCGGAATCGGGCATGCGGCCCGAGCTGGCCCCGATCGTCTTCGGCGCCGTGATCACGGTGACGATGGCGGTGGTGCTCTCCGAGATCGCCGGCGGACGGATGGACGCCCGCACCCTGGCGATGCTCGGCGTGCTGGCCGCGGTCGGCACCATCCTGCGTCCGCTGGGCGCCGGGACGGCGGGCATCGAGCTGGTCTTCTTCGTGCTGATCCTGGCCGGGCGGGTGTTCGGCCCCGGCTTCGGTTTCGCGCTGGGCGCCGTCACCCTGTTCACCTCGGCGCTGATCACCTCGGGGGTGGGCATCTGGCTGCCCTACCAGATGCTGGCCGCCGGGTTCGTCGGACTGTTCGCCGGCCGGCTGCCGAAGGCCTCCGGACGCGCCGAGATCTGGCTGCTGGCCGGCTACGGCATGGTCTCGGCGTTCGCCTACGGCTGGGTGATGGACTTCGCGTTCTGGCCGTTCGGCATCGGCAACGACACCCCGATCTCGTTCGATCCGCACCTCGACATGGTGCAGAACCTGCACCGCTTCGTGCTGTACAACATCGCCACCTCGATGGGCTGGAACCTGGGCCGGGCGCTGACCAACGCCGTGCTGATCGCCCTGGTGGCGCCGTCGCTGCTGCGGTTGCTGCGCCGCTCCGCCCGGCGGGCCGAGTTCGTCCCCGCCTTCGCCGAGCCAGGGAGCGAGACGGACGCCCGAAGGGGGGCTTTTGCTCCGCACCGGGCGGAATAGAGTGTCGGAGTGGCAGGTTGGGGCTTGATGACGACCCCGACACCGATCGCCACAACGAAGGAGTACCGATGACGTACACGCTGCCGGACCTCGATTACGACTACGGCGCACTCGAGCCGCACATCTCCGCGCAGATCATGCAGCTGCACCACGACAAGCACCACGCCGCCTACGTGGCCGGTGCGAACACCGCGCTGGAGAAGCTGGCCGCAGCCCGGGAGAGCGGCGATTTCGCGGCGATCAACAAGCTGGAGAAGGACCTGGCCTTCCACCTCGGCGGGCACATCAACCACTCGGTGTTCTGGAAGAACATGTCCCCGGACGGCGGCGGCCGTCCCGAGGGCGAGATCGCGGCCGCGATCGACGAGTTCTTCGGCTCGTTCGAGGGCTTCCAGAAGCAGTTCAACGAAGTCGCCAACGGCCTGCAGGGCTCCGGCTGGTCGGTGCTGGTCTGGGACACCCTGGGCAAGCGGCTGAACATCAACCAGCTGTTCGACCAGCAGGGCAACCTGCCGGTGGGCCAGCTGCCGGTGCTGCAGCTGGACATGTGGGAGCACGCCTTCTACCTGCAGTACCTGAACGTGAAGGGCGACTACGTGAAGGCGTGGTGGAACGTGGTCAACTGGGCCGACGTCACCGAGCGCTTCAGCAAGGCGCAAGCGGCCAGCACCGGCCTGTTCTGACAGTCGCCCCTGTAGACACCGCGTCCGAGCGACGAACCCAACGGCCCCCGGGAGTTTCTCCCGGGGGCCGTTGGCATGCCCGGTCCCGCGCTCCCAGCCCCGCGCTCCCGGTCCCGCGCTCCCGGTCCCGCGCTCCCGGTCCCGCGCTCCCGGTCCCGCCCTCCCAGCCCCGCGCTCGCCTAACTATTTGGGGCTCGCTGAGTTCAGCGAGCCCCAAATAGTTAGGCGAGC
>NZ_JASGDE010000159.1:0-11428 GCF_047607385.1 Micropruina sp. | reverse complement strand
GGGGATCGCGGTCGAGCCGGCCGGGCCGGGGATCGCGGTCGAGCCGGCCGGGCCGGGGATCGCGGTCGAGCCGGCCGGGGCGACGGGCCGACTTGAGATCGCGCACGGGAAGAGCGCACACTGGTTGTCTGGCTGAGGGGAGCCGGATTTCGGGAGGACGACCAGTCCGGGCAACCGCCCGGAGCACGAAAACCGAAACCCGGAGACTCCGACGTGATTTCCGCACCGTCCCACCCCCGCCGTCCCGGTCCGCAGCACCGCACCCTGCCCCGGTTGCTGGCCGCCGTCCTGCTGGCCAGCGCGCTGCTGGTCGGCGCCGTCCCGAATCCTGCCGATGCCGCCACGACCAAGTCGCTCGCGCTCACCGCGAACGCGTCCGCCTGGGCGAAGGTCGGCCCCAGCCGAACCACCCAGATCGCCCGGATCACGGTCACCGCGCCCACCGGAGCGGTCGAGTTCGGCCTGCAGTTCCGCGCCAAGGCGAAGTCGTCCGGCTACCGCACCAAGCTGACGATCGCCGCCGACGGGAGCCTCTCCGGCGCCTTCAGCCGGGTCTCCTCCTACAACCAGACCAGCCTGTCCGGAGGCGGCCCGCTGGGCGTCACGGTGCGTCCCGGCGAGCGGATCCACCTGGAGGCCACCGTCGCCGGCACCAACCCGGCCCGGCTCTACCTGCGCGCCTGGAAGGACGGCAGCAGCAAGCCCGCCGGCTGGCAGCTGGTCGCCAAGGACTCATCGTCGAAGCGGTTCACCGGTTCGGGGTCGCTGTACCTGTGGGCCCGGACGCCGTCCGGCAGCCCCAAGGTCGCGCTGCGCTACACGGTGGATTCGGTCGCCGCCTTCTCGCTGGTGAAGGCCAACCAGATCAAGGTGGTCGCCCCGCCGAGCGACCAGCCGGGGGCCGACCCCGGCGAGGTGTTCCGCATCGCGGTGATCGGCGACACGCAGGACGAGACCAACTCGGCCACCGACCGGCGATTCGGCAACCGCACCGCCTGGCTGGCGGCCAACAAGGACGCCCTCAACCTGCGCTACGTGCTGCACACCGGCGACATGGTCAACTGGGGCTGGCTGGTGCCGTCCCAGTACACGCACGCGAAGGCGGCGATGAGCAATCTGACCAAGGCGCGCCTGCCGTTCTCCGCGGCGATCGGCAACCACGACACCCGCGCGGTGGGCTGGGACGGCGTCAAGGGGTCCCGGGGGTACGGCGGCTCCGCCTACGTCGGCAACCCGGAATGCGTGGAACGGCTCGGCGCGAAGGCCTGCAACACCAACCTGCTGGTCCGCGACACCGCCGAGTTCAACGACGCCTTCCCGCTGAAGTCGATGATCGCCGACGTCGGCGGCACCTTCGAGCCCGGCAAGGTGGACAACACCTGGACCAGCTTCGCCGTCGGCAAAACCAAGTGGCTGGTGCTCAGCCTGGAGTTCGCCCCCCGCCGGACGGCGGTGGAGTGGGGCCGGCAGGTGGTCGCCAATCACCCCGACCACAACGTGATCATCGTCACCCACTACTACCTCAACGGTGACGGGAACATCTCCAGCAGCAACGCCGGCTACGGCGAGACCAGCGGGAAGTACATCTACGACCAGATCGTCTCCAAGTACCCCAATGTGAAGATCGTCACCTCCGGCCACGTCGGCAAATACACCAGCCGCACCGACACCATCGACGGCAACACCGTGGTGTCCTACCTCGGCGACAAGCTGGGCGGCTCCGACAACCCGCTCCGGATCCTCACCATCGACACCGCCACCGGGCGCGTCGACAACACCGTCTACAGCGTGGTCACCGACAGCGCGGCGACCGAGTACAGCAGCGGAAGGAATACCATCTCGATCATCCGGTGATCCCCGGGCCGGGGCAGCGACCGGTCAGCGGTGCGGCACGTTGACACCCCTTGCCACACCGCCGACGATGGCCCACAGGGCAAACGAAAGGGACGGTGTGCACGCGTTCACGCTGAAGAACTGCGAGTTGGGCGTCGCCACCGCAGCCACCCAGATCGAGGGAGGCCCGGCCCGGACCAACTGGCACCGCTGGGCCGAGCAGCCGGGACGGATCAAGGACGGCTCCAGCCCGAGCCGGGCCTGTGACCACTGGAACCGGGTGCCCCAGGACGTCGAACTGCTGAAGGAGCTCAACGTCCAGCACTACCGGATGGGGCTGGAGTGGGCCCGGGTGGAGCCCCGCCCGGGCGAATTCGACGCCGCGGCGATCGACCACTACCGCGACGAACTGGGCCGGCTGGCCGACGCCGGCATCAAGCCGCTGGTCACCTTGCACCACTTCAACAACCCGACCTGGTTCGAGGACGCCGGCGGCTTCCTCAGCCCGGAGGGCAGCACGGTGTTCCAGAAGTACACCGAACGGATGGTGTCGGCGCTGGGCGACCTGGTGAACGAGTGGATCACCATCAACGAGCCGAACATCTACGCCACCCACGCCTACTACTTCGGCGTCTGGCCGCCCGGCGGACACTCGCTGAAGACCCTCACCCGGGTGTACACCAACCTGGCCGCGGCCCACATCGACGCCTACCGGCTGATCCACGACCTGCAGCCGCACGCCCGGGTCGGAGTGGCCCAGCACCTGCGGGTTTTCCGGCCCCGGATCGCCTGGCATCCGGGGCATTGGGCCTCGGCGCAGATGATGGAGTGGCTGTTTCAGCGGGTGATCACCAAGGCCATGTGCAAGGGCCGCTTCCTCGCCCCGCTGACCCAGCCGGCCGGCATCCGTCCGGGCGTCTACTACGACTTCCACGGCATCAACTACTACTCGCGCAGCACGGTCAGCCGGCTGGACGACGGGGTCGGCGCCGACGTCCCGATCAACGACCTGGGCTGGGAGATCTACCCGCAGGGCCTGATCGAGGTGGCCAGTTGGCTGCACGAGGCGCATCCCGGTCCGCTGTACGTGACCGAGAACGGCACCGCGAACTCCGACGACGGCTTCCGCAGCCGGTTCATCCACGAACACCTGGCCCAGATCGCGGCGTCCGATCTGCCCATCGAGCGCTACTACCACTGGTCGTTCATCGACAACTGGGAGTGGCTGGAGGGCGAGTCGGCCCGGTTCGGACTGATCGGGGTCGACTACGAGACCCAGGAACGCACTCTGCGGGACTCCGGCCGGTTCTTCTCCGAGATCGCCGCCACCCGTGGCGTGACCGAGGAGATGTACCAGCGCTACGTGGCCCACCAGATCTACTCGCGCAACACTGTCGGCTGACCTTCCGTCGCTCCCCAGACCGGGTTACCCGTCGGTGGGCTCGGCCTTCGCGCCGGCACTCGCCGGGTCCGCGTCCGCCGGGTCCGCGGCGGGCTGGGCGATCGGCTCGGGGGTCGCGGAGCGAGAGGTGCCCGAGATGTCCCCGGCGCCCGCTGGACGCTTCGCCCCCCTGGGGTTCGGCGCCGTCCGCTGGGTCGCCGTCCGGTTCGTCGCCGTCCGGTTCGTCGCCGTCCGGTTCGTCGCCCGCTGGGAGCCGTTGGTGCCGGTGACGGGCAGCTTCGTCGAGGGTTCAGTGACCCGGGCCACTTGGACGATCGACGAGCTGACCGCATTGCCCTGCGGATCGGACACGGTCAGCTGGTAATCCAGCGTCGAGGAGGCCTCGGACGCCGCGCCGGCATCGGTGAACGACATCGCCGAGCGCCGCCAGAACGGCACCCCGACGGTTCTGTTGTCGATCGTGGTGCCGTTGCGGGTGAGCACGTAGTTGAGCTTGAGGTCGTCGCGGTCCCAGAGCTGGTTCCAGGTGACCGCGACGGTGCCGTCCGGTTGCTCGGCGGCGGCGAGCCCGATGGCCGCATCGTCCCCGACCGGTCCGATCGTGTTGGGCGCGACCGCGCCGACGGCCATCCGGACCAGGCCCTGCTGCGATGTGCCGTTCACCTTCGGGAACTCGCCGCCGAGGGCGAGGTAGGTGCCGTTGCCGACCACCGACCAGGCACCCTGTGACATGCCGGTGTAGCTGCCGGCGGAAAGCTGCGGGAACCAGTTGAGCAGTGCCGGGGCGGGCTTGCCCTCGAAGTTGGCGTACGACTTGGCCGTGGTCTGCCCGTTCTTGGCCACCGTCCCGGCCGCTGCCTTGGTCACCGCCAGGCCCCGGTACAGGGTCTGGGGTTTGGTCTCCGGGAAGCCACCGATATTGCCGCAGTAGTGCGCGTGCCCGACGCTGTACACGACGTCACCGATCGGGGCCACCCCGTAGGTGTCGCCGTGGCAGTCCTGCAGCCAGCGCACGGTGCCGTCGGTTGCGGACGCGGCGAAGACCCCCTCGAAGTTGCCACTGCCGTAGGCGAAGCCGGTGCCGTAGACGGTGCTGCCGTCGGTGGCCAGGCTGAGGATGGCCGACTTCTTGGTGCCGTTCTTGACCACCGCGTTGACCTTCCAGGTCTGCGTCTTGCCCGTCGTCGGACTGACCGCGCCCGACCCGGACGCCGTGGTCGAGTTCAGCTTGGTGAACGAACCACCCACCACCAGCAGCTTGCTGCCCGAGGTGAGCAGCAGCGCCTTGACCGTCGAATCTGCCGTGGCCGTCCAACCGGACAGTGCGCCCGAACTGGCGCTGACCGCCGCCAGCCGGCTCCGCGACTTGCCGCTGACCTTGGTGAACGACCCGCCGGCGAACACCGTCGTGGAGTTCACCGCGAGTGCATTGACCGAGTTGTTGAACGACGGGGCCGGCGAGCGGAGGGCTCCGGTCGACGCGTCCAGCGCCGCGAAGTGGCCGCGCGCCGCGGCGTCCACCTTGGTGAAGTCGCCGCCGACGTACAGGGTCTTCTTGTCGCTGGAGACCGCCAGGGCCTTGACCGCGCCGTTGAACGCGCCGGGCACGAAGCTGGTGCTCAGCACACCGGTGGTGATGTCGTAGGCGAGCAGGTTCTTCCGCGGCGTCTCGTCGGTGCCGGGTGCCGCACCGGCCGGACGCGCCGAGGTGAACTCGCCACCGGCGTACACCATGGTGCCGATCATCACCTGGGTCCACACCACACCGTTGATCTGCGTCGTCGGCAGGGCATCGGCGGTGACCATGGCGGTGGTCCGCTCCCGGGCCGCCGGCACGGCCGCCCGCGCCGGCTCCGGCACCGCGGTTCCCAGCCCCAGCACGGCGGCGCCGAGCAGCGCGACCGCCCGTCGTCCCCAGCCTGTGCGCGCAGTGCATTCTTTCCGACCATTGCGTCGAAGCATTTCACTTCCCCCCGAAAGTGGGCTCCGGCGGCAATGCCGCACCGGAACCAGTCCCCCCGAACTTCTTTCCGTCGGCAGCGTAACCCACGTTCTTTTGAGGAATTCGGAGGTTTCCTCTGCCTTTGCTCAAGATTCGATCCAGGTCACCTCAAGAAATACTGGAGAAGGTGCGGACCCCGGGCCGGGCCGCGGGGCCGGCGCCATGGACGCCGGGCTCTACCGGGATCTCCGCCACGGCCCTACCCTTGGGCATGGCATCGCAGCGGGATCCGGACGCGACGGCGGCGCTCTTCCAGCGCAATCGATGGGCGTTCAGTGTCGGCACACTCGGCCGCGACATGGTGTACGCCCTGGTCAGCCTCTATTTGATCGTCTTCCTCACCGAGGTGCTGGACGCCTCCGACACCTTCATGTGGTGGGCCGGCTGGCTGATCCTGGCGGCCCGGCTCTTCGATGCGGTGATGGACGTCGTGATGGGCTCGGTGGTCGACAACACCCGCAGCCGCTGGGGCCACTACAAGCCGTGGATCGCCGCCGGCGCCGTGGCCTCGGCGTTCTGCACCCTGCTGCTGTTCACCGACCTGGGCCTGCCGGACGGCAGCTACGTGGTGGCTTTCGCGCTGATCTATCTGCTCTGGGGTCTCACCTGGACGATGAACGACATTCCCTATTGGACGCTGCTCCCCGCGCTCAGCCTGGACCAGAAGCAGCGCGAGCGAATCGGGGCGCTGGCCAAGATCTTCTCCACGGTCGGCCTGTTCAGCGTGGTGGTGGCGATCATCCCGGTCACCGGCGCGCTGGGCGGCGACACCCGGGCCTGGTTCCTGTTCACCGCGGTCGTGGTCGCGATCATGCTGGCCGGCCAGCTCGTCACGCTGCTGGGCGTCCGGGAGCCGCAGCTGGCCGTTGAGCAGCCCAAGGTGACGCTGCGCGGGCTGTGGCGGGTGGTGGCCGGCAACGATCAGCTGCTGTGGACGGCGATCGCCATGGTGCTGTTCATGACCGGCTACGTGACCACCACGTCCTTCGGCGTCTACTTCTTCAAGTACGCCTACCGCGACGAGGGCATGTACACCCCGTTCGGCGCCGTTCTCGGCGTCGCGCAGCTCACCGGATTCCTGGTCTTCCCGCTGTTCCGGCGCCGGTTCAGCCGGCGCACCCTGTACACGGCGGCTACCACCGCCGTGGTCGCCGGGTACGTGCTGTTCTTCTTCGCACCGATGGACATGCTCTGGATCGGCGCCGCCGGCCTGCTGCTGTTCACCGGGCAGTCGTTCGTGGTGGTGCTGATGCTGGTCTTCCTCACCGACTGCATCGAGTACGGGCACTGGAAGCTGGGCGCCCGCAATGCGGCGGTGACCTTCGCGCTGCAGCCGTTCATCAACAAGGTGGGTGCGGCCGTGGGCACCCAGATCGTCAGCGTGGTGTTGATCCTGTCCGGCATCAACTCCGCCGCGACACCGGACGACGTGTCACCGCAGGGCCTGCTGATGATGCGGATCGCGATGCTGGTGCTGCCGCTGGTGCTGATCGTCGCCGGCTACCTGGTCTATCGGGCCAAGTACCGCATCGACGAACAATTCTACGCCCGCATCGTCGGCGAGCTCGCCGAACGCGGCCAGCTCACCACCGACCAGGGCATCGCCGACCGGTGACGACCGGGGCCCATCCGCTCACGCCGGGCGCGGGTGCGCGAGCAGCCAGTCGAGCAGCGCGGCCTGCGCGGCCCGGCTGAACCGGGGCACGTGGCCGGCCCCGGACACCTGCCAGAGGCCGACCTCGGCTCCGCCCGGGCAGCCGGTCCAGGTGGCCGCGCCGACCGCCGCACCGAAACCGTCCGGGTCGTTCGCCAGCGGCGTCGAGGTCACGGCCTTCCCGCGGCAACCGTCCGCCGCCCGCCAGGTCTCCACGGTCTGAGCGGCCGAGGTGTAGCGGACGCCGCGAATCTCGCCTCCCTCGAAGCGCACCGTGTCGTCGGCCACTCCGTGCACCTGCAGCACACTCACCGGCCGGCGCGGGGTGCAGGGCGCGTCCGGGTCCATGGCCCCGGCCACCGAGACCACGGCGGCGACCGCGTCGGCGTGATCGCAGCCGAACCGCAGGGCCATGTAGCCCCCGTTCGAATGGCCCATCAGGAACACCCGGGCCGGGTCCACGCGATAGCTGTCGGTCAGCTCCCGGATGACTGTTGCCAGGTATCCCGCGTCGTCCACCTGCGCGCCGAAGAAGTCACAGCACGCCTTGGCGGCGTTCCAGAACCGGTCGCCGTTGCGGTCCTTGCTGCCTTCCGGCAGAGCGACCAGCGCACCGTGCCGGCCGGCCGTCGCGAGCACGCCGAACATCGACGCCACGTCGGCGGGCGATGAGCGATAGCCGTGCAGCAGCACGATCAACGGGCGCCGTTCTCCGCCGGCGTCGTGGTCGGGCAGGACGAGTTGCACCGGCCGGCCGGCGACGTCCACCACGACCCGTCCGGACGACGCCGACGCGGTCGCCGCGGGGGAGGACCCGGGGCCGGGCGCCGGGTCAGCGGAGCACCCGGCGAGCAGCAGGCACCAGATCAGGACGCCGGCCACCAGCCGGCCCACTCTCACCCGAGCCACGGCGCCCCCCTTGCCCGATCCGCGGCTGGTGACGCCGGCGGGTCGCCGGTCACCGTCCCACGGGGCGTCGGTCAGTTGAGCAGCGACGCCAGGTAGTCACCGTAGCCCGACTTGGCCAGCGCCGCGGCCCGTTCGGCCAGGCCCTCGTCGGAGAGGAACCCCTGCCGCCAGGCCGCCTCTTCGGGGCAGCCCACCTGCAGACCCTGCCGGGCCTGGATGGTGCGGACGAAGTTGCTGGCGTCGTTCAGCGAGTCGAAGGTTCCGGTGTCCAGCCAGGCGGTGCCCCGCGGCAGGATCGACACCTGCAGCTTGCGCTGCTCCAGGTAGACCCGGTTGACGTCGGTGATCTCGTACTCGCCGCGCGGCGACGGCGCCAGGTTCTGCGCGATCGGCACCACGTTCGAGTCGTAGAAGTACAGCCCCGGCACCGCATAGTGCGATTTGGGCCGGGCCGGCTTCTCCTCGATGGAGAGCGCCAGGCCGCTGTCGTCGAGTTCCACCACGCCGTAGGCGGTGGGATCGGCCACCCAGTAGCCGAACACGGCGGCGCCGTCCAGGTCGTTGAACCGCTTCAACTGGGTGCCCAGGCCCTGGCCGTAGAAGATGTTGTCGCCGAGCACCAGGCAGCAGGCCTCGCCGTCGAGGAAGTCGGCACCGATGGTGAACGCCTGGGCCAGGCCCTTCGGCTCCGGCTGCACCGCGTAGCTGATCGAGATGCCGAACTGCGAGCCGTCGCCGAGCAGCCGCCGGAACGCCTCCTGCTCGTGCGGGGTATTGATCACCAGCACCTCGGAGATGCCCGCGAAGATCAGCGTCGACAGCGGGTAGTAGATCATCGGCTTGTCATAGACCGGTACCAACTGCTTGCTGCTGCCCAGAGTGATGGGGTGGAGCCGGGTGCCCGAGCCACCGGCCAGAATGATTCCGCGCATAGCCCGAATCCTCGCATGACTCCGTCCGTCGTGGAAATGCGAAGACGCTCGTCGAACCAATAGGATCATCTCCATGTCCTCGCTTCTCGTCACCGGCGGAGCCGGATTCATCGGCTGCAATTTCGTCCGGCATGTCCTCGACCACACCGATCACACCGTGACGGTGCTGGACGCGCTCACCTACGCCGGTAACGCGGCCTCGCTGGAGGGCCTGCCCAGCGACCGGTTCGCCCTGGTGGTCGGCTCGGTGTGCGATCCGGCGGTGGTCGACGACCTGGTGGCGAAGCACGACATCACCGTGCATTTTGCCGCCGAGTCGCACAACGACAACTCGCTGAACGATCCGTCGCCGTTCATCCAGACCAATCTGGTCGGCACCTACGAGTTGCTGCAGGCGGTGCGCCGGCACGAGAAGCGTTATCACCACATTTCGACCGACGAGGTGTACGGCGACCTGGAACTCGACGATCCGGCCAAGTTCACCGAGACCACGCCGTACAACCCGTCCAGCCCGTACAGCTCGACCAAGGCCGGCTCCGACCTGCTGGTCCGGGCCTGGGTGCGCAGCTTCGGCGTCCGGGCGACGATCAGCAACTGTTCCAACAACTACGGCCCCTACCAGCACGTGGAGAAGTTCATCCCGCGGCAGATCACCAACGTGATCGACGGCATCCGGCCCAAGCTGTACGGCGCCGGCCTGAACGTCCGCGACTGGATCCACGTCGACGACCACAACGCCGCCGTGCTGGACATCATCGACCGCGGCCGGATCGGCGAGACCTACCTGATCGGCGCCGACGGCGAGCTGAACAACAAGACCGTGATCGAGCTGATCCTGGAACTGATGGGCCAGCCCTCGGACGCCTACGACCACGTCAACGACCGTCCCGGGCACGACCTGCGCTACGCCATCGACGCCACCCGGCTGCGCACCGAGCTGGGCTGGACGCCGCGCTTCCCCGACTTCCGCTCCGGCCTGGCCGACACCATCGAGTGGTACCGCACCAACCAGGACTGGTGGCGTCCGATGAAGGCGGCCACCGAGGCGAAGTACGCCAAGACGGGTCAGTGATGGCCGATCTGAGCATCAGCACCACCCCCATTCCTGGGCTGCTCGTCCTCACCCTGCCGGTGCCGGGCGACTCCCGGGGCTGGTTCAAGGAGAACTGGCAGCGGGCGAAGATGACCGCGCTCGGCCTGCCCGACTTCGGCCCGGTGCAGAACAACATGTCCTACAACGCCGGGGCCGGCAGCACCCGCGGGCTGCACGCCGAACCGTGGGACAAGCTGATCTCGCTGGCCAGCGGACGGATCTTCGGCGCCTGGGTCGACCTGCGTCCGGGCCTGACCTTCGGCACCCCGTTCACCCTGGAGCTCGGCACCGACCAGGCCGTCTTCGTGCCGCGCGGCGTCGCCAACGGCTACCAGGCGCTGCAGGCCGGCACCGTCTACTCCTACCTGGTCAACGACCACTGGAGCCCGCAGGCCCGCTCCTCCTACACCTATCTGAACCTGGCCGACGAGACGGTGGCGATCCCCTGGCCGATCCCGCTGGAGCAGGCCGAGATCTCCGCCGCCGACGCGGCGCATCCGCGGCTGGCCGAAGTCACCCCGATGGCACCCAAGCGCACCGTCGTGGTGGGCGCCGGCGGCCAGCTCGGCCGCGCCCTGGTGGACCTGCTGCCGGACGCGCTGCCGCTGCGCCGGCCCGAGTTCGACCTGACCGACCCCGCCACCCTGGACGCCGTGCCGTGGAGCCAGGTCGGGCTGATCGTCAACGCGTCCGCCTACACCGCGGTGGACGCCGCCGAGACCGAGCAGGGCCGCCGGGACGCCTGGGCGGTCAACGTCACCGGCCTGTCACGCCTGGTCGAGATCGCCCGGGCGCACCGGATCCCGCTGGTCCAGGTCTCCAGCGACTACGTCTTCGACGGCACCGCGGTGCTCCACGGCGAGGACGAGCCGTTCAGCCCGCTGGGCGTCTACGGCCAGACCAAGGCCGCCGGGGACGCGCTGGTGGCGACCCTGCCGCGGCACTGGATCGTGCGCACCAGCTGGGTGATCGGCGACGGCAACAACTTCGTCCGCACCATGGCCTCGCTGGCCGACCGCGGGGTGAAACCCAGCGTGGTCGGCGACCAGTTCGGACGGCTCACCTTCACCCGCGACCTGGCCGCCGGTATCGTCCACCTGACCAGCAGCGACGCCCCGTCCGGCACCTACAACCTGACCAACTCAGGGCCGACCATGAGTTGGGCGGCGATCGCCCAGCGGGTCTTCGAGTTGCGCGGACGCGCCGCGTCCGACGTCACCGAGGTGACCACCGCGGAGTACTTCGCCGGCAAGACGATGGCGCCGCGTCCGACGCACAGCACCCTGGACCTGGCCAAGCTGCGCCAGGCCGGGTTCGACCCGGCCGATGCGGAGCAACGGCTCGTCGAATACCTGCGCTGACCTGACCGGTCCGGGCCTGCCGGGCGCGTCCGGCCGTTGACGGGACGCGCCCGGTTTGCGCACACTGGCAGTGGCGGAGCACCCCCACGACCAAGCATCGCCGTTCACCCCTGGTCATGCCGGATAAGGACCCCGCCCGATGAAGATCATTCGCACCCTGGTCGGCGCCGTGCTCGGCGCCGTGACCGTCGGCGGCCTGACCGCCGCCCCGGCCCACGCCGCCCCTCCGGCCGCCGCCCGGC
>NZ_JASGDE010000158.1:0-7970 GCF_047607385.1 Micropruina sp. | reverse complement strand
TAAACATTACGGAGCTGGCGGCGCCGGGTCAAATCGGCCGGGACGCCCGGGCGTGTCCCCTAGTTGACTAGGGAAAACACCCTCATCAACCGATCCGGACGGCGCCCACCGTACGACGACCACGACGAACCGCAGGCCGGCTACCCTGCCGTCCGCGGCTCAACCGTCAGTCGATCGGCGGGGTCCGGAGGAGCTGTGAACGCCTGGATCGGGGCACCCCGGCGCGGCGAGCCATCGTGGTCGAGTCGGTCGCACTTTGGGCAGGACTCCACTTCGAGGGCACGCGACGGCGTCGGACCGACGAGTTGGGCAGCGCGGAGTCGAGGGGCCGAGGATCGGGGCAGGCTACGGCCGGAACAAGACCGCTCGCTCCTTCGGCGCCGGCGGAACTAGTTCGCACGCACGCCCGGTGGGGTCGGCACCCACCGGCGCTTCGACCCGGGGCGCGGTGCGACCGACGCCGAGCGAGTCCAAACGAGGAAGAAGAAAGTGGGACGCTGGGAACCGTCCCCACCGTCCCACGTCGACCCCGGCAGGTTGCACCGGTAACGGCACCGATGCCGGGACGCCGGCGGGAAACCGGCTCGGACACACCCGGTGAGGTCGGCGTCCACCGGCGCTTCGACTCGGGGTGGGGTTCAACAGACGCCGAGCGAATCCAAACGAGCAAGGAGAAAGTGGGACGCTGGGAACCGTCCCCACCGTCCCACCAGAACCGTCCCGCCGGTTCAGTCCGACGAACGGGTGGGCCGGTCCTTGCCGCGCTCGGGACGAAACTCCTCATTCCGGGTGAAGCCGGCGTCGCGGAGATCCTCGGCCAACTCGTCGACCACCAGATCGTCCGGCTCCCACTCCCCGGATCGGTAGGCGACGCGTCCGATCAGGTGCCCGGCGACCGGGGCGGTCAGGATCTGCAACACGATCACCACCAGCAGACTGAGCCAGACCTTGACGTCACGGATCGAGAACGCCACCCCCAGCAGGGCCAGCAGCAGTCCGAAGACCTGGGGCTTGGTGGCGGCGTGCATCCGGGACAGGATGTCCGGGAATCGGACCAGTCCCAGCGCCCCGGCCAGGCAGAAGAACGCACCGCCGACCAGGAACAGCGCTCCGATCAGGTCGTACACCTCGTCGGCGGTCATTGCTCATCCTCCTGGACGCCGCGCCGGTAGCGCTGCCGGTCGGCCGCCCCGGGAGCCAGCATCCGGGCCACGCTGACCCCGCCGGTGAAGGCCACCATGGCCAGCACCAGCAGGATGGACAGCGAGCTGGTGTCCCGGGAGATCACCATCACCAGGCAGATCGACATCAGCACCGTGGAGATCAACACGTCGGAGCTGACGATCCGGTCCAGCGTCGAAGGTCCCTGGGTCATCCGCCACAGGGTCAGGCCGGCCGCCACGACGATCATCGCCACGGCCAGCCAGATCAGCACCTGGGTCATGACTCCTCCTCGCCGTCCCGGACGCCGGCCCGGTCCAGTTCCTCACGCCGGCGCAGTGCGTCCAGCTCGGCGTTGCTGCCGATCGCCTCCAGCACCCGCCGCTCCACCTTCAACGACTCGCGCCGGGCGTGTTCCACCCCGTCCGGGCCGTCCACGTCCACCAGATGCAGGTAGAGCATCCGGTTCGAACGTCGCGCATCGATGACGATCGAGCCGGGCACGATCGAGATGATCTCGGCGGTCTCCACCTGGTACAGGTCCTGATTGGACCGCAGCGGCACCCGGATCACCGCCGGATGGAAATCGATCCGGGGACCGAACGCGGCCACCGCCAGCCGCCAGGACGACACCGCCAGATCGCGTACCGTAGCCGCCGCGAGGCGCACCAGGCCCAGCGGCCGCAACCGTCCGTGATAGCGGATCGGCGGCAGCGGGAAGGTGACGGTGACCAGCCAGGACAGCACCAGCCCGACGCAGATGTCGACCAGCGAGTAGTTGCCCCACAGGATCACCCAGAGCACGGTGAGCGCCAGGATGGCCCGCCACTGCAGCCGCCAGCGCAACCGGCGCCGGCTCGACGAACGCCTCATCGCGCCACCCCCGACAAGACCGCCTCCAGATACGAATTGCCGAGCAGCCCGGCCGCCGCCCGCTCCACGTAGTCGTACAGCGGCCCGGCCAGGAAGGTGAGCGCCAGTCCCAGGCCGACCAGTGCCGCCGTCGCCCCCACCATCACGCCGGGCATCCGGCCGGCCCGGGCGTCGTCGCCCACGGTGAACTCGTCCGGCGCGTGCGGGCCCAGCAACGGCGTCCCCCAGAAGGCCCGGTTCCACACCTTGGCCACCGCGTACAGGGTGAGCAGGCTGGTCAGCACGCTGCCGACGACCAGGGCCCAGGCCAGTGGCGTCCCGACCTCGACGCCGGACATCAGCAGACCGAGCTTGCCGACGAACCCGGACAGCGGCGGAATACCGGCCAGGTTCATCGCCGGAATGAAGAACAGGGCGCCCAGGACCGGGGCGGTGCTGGCCAGGCCGCCCAGCCGGTCCATAGAGGTGGATCCGCCGACTCGTTCGATCAGGCCCGCGACCAGGAACAGCGCCGCCTGCACGGTGATGTGGTGGGCGGTGTAGAAGATCGCGCCGCCCAGGCTGGACGGTGTGGCCAGGGCGATGCCGAAGATCATGTAGCCGATGTGCGAGACCAAGGTGAACGACAGCAGCCGTTTGATCTCCGACTGCGCGATGGCGCCCAGGATGCCGATCACCATGGTGGCCAGCGCCGCCCAGCCCAGCAGGTCGGTGAGCGGACTGCCCGGGAAGATCACCGTCTGGGTGCGCAGGATCGCGTACACGCCGACCTTGGTGAGCAGGCCCGCGAACACCGCCGTGACCGGGGCCGGCGCGGTCGGGTAGGAGTCGGGCAGCCAGAACGAGAGCGGGAACACCGCGGCCTTGATCGCGAACACCACCAGCAACAGCAACTGCACACTGATCGTCACGTCGCCGGGCAGTTGGGCGAAGCGCAGGCTGAGCTGGGCCATGTTGACCGTGCCGGTCGCCCCGTAGCTGACCGACAGCGCGGTCAGGAACAACAACGAACTGACCAGGTTGATCACCACGTAGATCGACCCGGCGCTGATCCGCTCACCGGTTCCGCCCATGGTGATCAGCACGTAGGACGCGAACAGCAGGATCTCGAAGCCGACGAACAGGTTGAACAGGTCGCCGGCCAGGAAGGCGTCCGACACCCCCGCGGAGAGCAGCAGGAAGGTGGGGTGGAAGATCGACACCGGGGTCTCCCGGTGCACCTCCTCCTCGTCCTGGCCGGTGGCGTAGATCAGCACGCCGAGGGTGACCAGGGACGCCACGGTCAGCATCAGCGCGGCCAGCCGGTCGGCGACCAGCACCACCCCGAGCGGTGCCCAGGCACCCACCCACAGCGACTGGACGCCGTGGGTGTCGGTGATCCAGATCAGCGACCCGGCCACCCCGCACACCCCGGCCAGGGTGAGGATGGACACCGCACGCTGCAGCCGCGGACGGCGTCCGAGCAGCAGGGTCAGCGCGGCGCCGAACATCGGCAGCAGCACCGGCAGCGGGAGCAGGTTGTTCATTCGCTCACCACGTCCGCGCCGGTGTCGGTGAACCGGATCTCCTCGAAGCTGTCGGACGCCTCGTCGGCCTCGGCCAGTTCGCGGATCCGGGCGTCCTCGACGTCGTCGGCGACCTCGTCGTGACCGTTCAACTGGAACGACCGGTAGGCCATGGTGACCAGGAACGCCGAGGTGGCCAGGGCGATCACGATCGCGGTCAGCACCATCGCCTGAGGCAGCGGATCGGACATCTGCTCCTTCGGTGTGGTGCCGATCAGCGGTGGCCCGCCGGCGGCCCCGGAGGCCACCAGGAAGAGCAGGTTGACGCCGTTGCCGGCCACCATCACCCCCATCAGGATGCGGCTCAGCGACCGTTCGGTGATCAGGTACACCCCGCAGGCGACCAGGGCGCCGGCGATGATCGCCAGCGTGACGTTGGGACTCATGATCGTGCCTCCGGCGTCCGGGGTCTCGACGCGCTCGACCAGCGGCGGCGGATCATGTGTGGTGCCCCCGTCCGCCACCGGTGGTGTAGCGCACCACCTGCTCCGATTCCGGCGTCAGCGCCGGCAGCGCCCGGGTGGACTCGGGCTGCGGCACCGGCGCCTGGTCCTGCTCGGACTGGATGTCGATGCCGGCGCCCAGCGTCCGGGTCAGGTCCAGCACCACGCCGATCACGATCAGGTAGACGCCGATGTCGAAGACGGTCGAGCTGACCAGGTGCATCTCGCCGAACAGCGTCCAGTCGCCCCACGGGGTGGCCAGGTGCTCCCAGCCCGGAACGACCACCTTCAGGTCGTAGCTCTGGAAGATCTTGCCGCCCAGCAGGGCCGGGGTCACCGCGCTCAGCACCGAGACCGCCAGGCCGGCGCCGAGCAGGCGTCCGGCGTCGAACGGCACCGCGTCGTCCAGTTCGCGGCGTCCGGCAGCCAGGTAGCGGATCATCAGCGCGATCCCGGCGACCAGGCCGCCGGCGAAACCGCCGCCGGGCGCGTTGTGGCCGGCGATCAGCAGGTACAGCGAGACCAGCATCATGACGCTGAACATGATCCGGGTGATCACCTCGAAGATCAGCGACCGGGAGAGCGGATCGAGCGCGCCGCTGGCCCGCAGCCACATGCCGCGGGCGCCGAACGCGGCGTCGCCCTCCCGCGGCCGGACCCGCTGCACCCGGGAGCGCAGGAAGATCAGGCTGGCCACCCCGGTGGCGGCGATGACCAGCACCGAGATCTCGCCGATGGTGTCCCAGGCCCGGGTGTCGACCAGGGTCACGTTGACGATGTTCTTGCCGTAGCCGAAGGTGTAGGCGGCCTCGTAGTAGTCCACCGACACCGGTACGGCGACCCTCGCCCCGGCCGCCACCAGGGCCAGCAGGGTGACGCTGGCGCCGACCAGCGCCGCCAGCAGGGTGCGCCACCAACGGGTGGACTGCAGCGGACGGTTGGTGAAGTACTTCGGCAGCCGGCGCAGCACCAGCACGAAGACCACCAGCGACACGGTCTCGACCAGCACCTGGGTGAGGGCCAGGTCGGGGCCGCCGTGCAGCAGGAACAACAGCGCCGTGCCGTAGCCGGTGGCACCCACCAGGAGCAGCGCGCGCACGCGTCCCCGGGAGGTGGCGGCCAGCACGCCGGCGGTGATCATCACCGCCCCGATCAGCACCTGCGGCAGATAGTCCCAGGGCTGGACGGCGGCCGGCCAGTGCGTGGTGAACAGCAGCGAGCCACCGGCCAGCACCACCACGACGGCCAGCACGATCGAGGTGTAGCTGGCCAGCGAACCACGCTGAGTGCGGGCGGTGACCTCGACCGCGACGGTGTCCACCCGCTTCATCGCCAGGGTGTACAGCTCGTCGGCACCGAGCATCGTGGGGAAGGTGGCCTGCACCCGGCTGATCGTGTCCCGCTGCCAGAACAGCAGCACGCCGAGACCGATCGCCAGCAGGGACAGCCACAACGGCACGGACAGGCCGTGCCACAAGGCCAGTCCGTGACTGTGCTGACCGGTCTGCACGGTGTCGGCGTACGGGGTGAGCAGCGCGGTCAGCGGACCGCCCAGGAAACCGCCGACCAGGCAGGCTGTGCCCAGCAGCGTCGGCGACAGCAGGAAGCCGGCGGCCGGAGCGTGCACGTCCGGCTCGGGCAGGTTGGGCTTGTCGGCGAATGCTCCCCACCACCAGCGCAGCGAGTACGCGACGGTCAGCACGGAACCGGCGACCACCGCCGCGACCAGCAGCACGGCGGCCAACGGAGGTAGCCCGGTGCCGTCGCCGGCGTCCACCAGGTAGGTGAGCGACTCGAAGGCGGATTCCTTGGCGATGAAGCCCAACGTCGGTGGCAGCCCGGCCATGGACGCCGCCGCGACCCCGCCCACCACCGCGACCAGCGGCAGCCTGCGAGCCACGCCGGTGAGTTGGGTGAGGTCGCGGGTGCCGGTGGAATGGTCGATGACGCCGACCACCAGGAACAGGGTGGACTTGAACAGGGCATGCCCGATCAGCATCGCGATGCCGGCCAGCATCGCCGCCTGGGTACCGAAGCCGCTGAGCAGCACCATGAAACCCAACTGGCTGACCGTGCCGTAGGCCAGCAGCAGTTTGATGTCGTTCTGCCGCAGCGCCCGCCAGCCGCCCAGGATCATCGTGGTGGCCCCCAGCACGCCGACGGCGAGCCGCCAGAACGGCACCGAGGCGAAGCTGGGCGCCATCGCCGCCACCAGGTAGACGCCGGCCTTCACCATCGCGGCGGCATGCAGATAGGCCGAGATCGGGGTGGGCGCCGCCATCGCGCCAGGCAGCCAGAAGTGGAACGGCACCAGCGCGGACTTGCTCAGGGCGCCGACCAGCATCAACAGCGCCGCGGTGGCCGGCAACGGTCCGGACGGCGGCTGGGCCAGGATCGTCGACAGGCTGAAGGTGCCGGCGCTGACACCGAGCGCGACGATGCCGATCAGCATGGCCAGGCCACCGGTGGTGGTGACGATCAGCGCGGTCATGGCCGCGGACCGGTTGGCCCGCCGGGTCGGGTCGTAGCCGATCAGCAGATAGGAGAAGACCGTTGTCAACTCCCAGAAGACGTACAACATGACCAGGTCGTCGACGGTGACCAGGCCCAGCATGGCCGCGGCGAAAGCGGTCAGGATGCCCATGGTGCGGGGGTTGGCGCCGGATTCGAAGTACCAGCGGCAGTAGAGCAGCACCAGCGCCCCGATGCCGGTGACGATCAGCGCCAGCAGCCATTGCAGCAGGCCGACCCGGTAGTGGATCTCGACCCCGAGCTGGGCGATCCAGGTCACCGATTCGACGTAGCTGCCGCCGGCGGTGATCTGCGGCGCCAGGCTCAGCAGCCAACCGAACCCGGCGGCCGGAATCAACGCCATCAGCAGATAGCCGCGCGCCCCGATCGTCCGGGCCAGCAAGGGTGCGCACAACGCCACCACCAGATGGATGATGACGATCGTGCTGATCACTGGCTCCCTCTCTCGACCCGAAAGCGGGCCGGATCGCGGGCGGGGTTGGTCAGTCTATCGGCCGGGCACCGTGGTCCGTCACGGGTGAATTGCGAGACGGTTCACGAACGATCCGGGGACGGTTCGCCCGACGGTGCGGGAAGCGTCCGGAATGGTTGCGGGAACCGTCCCACGGCGCGGACGGCGGCTGGTCAGCCGTTGTCGATCACCAGGTCGGCCCGGCGGGCCGGGTTGCGGCGCTCGATGTAGCGCCGCTGGCCCTCCACGTAGCGGCGGATCCGCGGGTCGTCCGGATCGGACGGGGACCCGTCGCGCTCGGCGAGCCGGCGCACCGACTCCGCGCAGGGCACGTCCAGCCAGACCGAGAAGTCCCACAGCTTGCGGCCGCGCTCGTCGTAGAACCGCTCACAGTGCAGGAACATCCCGTCCACCACGACCACGGCCGTGTCCGGGGCCACCTGCCAGGGCGGGTTGAGCGGGGTCTCGGTGGCGAAGTCGTACGACTTGGCCCGGTAGCGTCCGCAGCCCTCGCTGCCCAGCGGCTCCAGGACGTCCTCGACGAACCGCGGATAGTCGTAGCTGTCCGCCACGAAGCCCTCCGGCGAGGTCCGCCCCTGGGCGTGCCGGACGGACACCGGATTCAGGAAGTCGTCCAGCGAGATCCGGATGACGGTCAGCCCGGAGTCGGTCAGCTCGGTGGTCAGGTCGCCGGCGAAGGTGCTCTTGCCCGCCCCGTCCACGCCGTCGATGGCGACCAGGGTGCGGCCGGTGCGGGGCCGGATCCGGGACACCAGCCAGGACAGTCCCGCCGCGCGGCTCAGCGGCTCAGCCGGGGTGGTGTCCATCGTTCCTCCAGTGCGGTGATTCCGGCTCGGACGCCGGGTGGTTCGGGTTGGGCGGGGGCGTCTGCACCCCGGGGCCGGGTGGCGCCGCCGGCGGCCAGGACGGCGTCGGGCCCGGAAC
>NZ_JASGDE010000157.1:0-22680 GCF_047607385.1 Micropruina sp. | reverse complement strand
TCGCGGAAGTACTCCGCCATGGTCAGCGCCGACAGCGCCACCCGCAGCCGGGTGCCCGGCGGCTCGTCCATCTGGCCGAAGACCAGCGCGGTGTCCTTCATGACGCCGGCCTCGATCATCTCGTGGATCAGGTCGTTGCCCTCACGGGTCCGCTCCCCCACGCCGGCGAACACCGAGGTGCCGCCGAAGTTGTGCGCGATCCGGTAGATCATCTCCTGGATGAGCACCGTCTTGCCCACGCCGGCGCCGCCGAACAGGCCGATCTTGCCGCCCTTGACGTAGGGGGTGAGCAGGTCCAGCACCTTGATGCCGGTCTCCAGCATCTCGGTCTTGGGCTCCAGCTCGTCGAACTTCGGGGCCAGCCGGTGGATCGGCCAGCGCTCGGTGATCTCGATGCCGGAAGGATCCTCGTTGAGGCACTCACCGGTGACGTTCCACACCCGGCCCTTGGTCACGTCGCCCACCGGCACCGAGATCGGACGTCCGGTGTCGACGGCCTTCGAGCCGCGGCGCATGCCGTCGGTCGGCTTGAGCGAGATGGCCCGCACCATGTTGTCGCCGACGTGCAGCGCCACCTCGGCATAGATGGTGCGGCTCTCGTCGCCGGCGTCGATGTCGATCAGCAGGGCGTTGTAGATGTCGGGCATCTGGTCGGCGGGGAACTCCACGTCGACGACCGGGCCGATCACCCGAGCCACCCGGCCGACGGCACCCTGGGTGTCGTCGGTGGCGGTGTTGCTGTCCAGTGTCACGGTCATTGATCCACTCTCGTCTCGTGCCCTAGTCCTGGGCGGCCGCGTCGGCGAGCGCGCCGGCGCCGCCCACGATTTCACTGATTTCCTGGGTGATCTCCGCCTGGCGGGCCTGGTTGGCCTCGCGGGTCAGACGCTCGATCAGCTGGTTGGCGTTGTCGGTCGCCGACTTCATCGCACGCTGCTGGCTGGCCAGCTGGGACGCCGCCGACTGCAGCAGGTAGAACCACACCCGGCTGCGGACGTACATCGGCAGCATCGTGTCCAGCACGGTGTCGGGGTCGGGCTCGAACTCGTACAGCGGCAGCAGTTCGCCCTGGGTCGGCTCGTGCACCCCTTCGACGATCTCCAGCGGCAGCAGCCGGCGGGCCCGGACCTCCTGGGCGATCATCGAGTTCATCCGGGTGTAGACGCCGTAGATGGCGTCCACCCCGCCGTCCTCGTAGGGGGTGAGGAAGTCGGCGATCAGCGCGTCCGCGATCTCCTCGGCCTTCTCGAAGGTCGGCGAGTCGGAGAAGCCCTCCCACATCTGCCGGATCGGCAGGTTGCGGAACTTCATGTACGCGATGGCCTTGCGACCCACGGCGTAGCGGACCACCTCGACACCGTCGCGCTCCAGCCGCTCACGCAGCCGGGCCGCGGTCTTGATCGCGTTGGCCGAGTAGGCGCCGTTCATGCCCCGGTCGGAGGTGATCACCAGCATCGCCGCCCGCCGCACCGGGCCCTGGGACTGGGTCAGCGGGTGGGGGTCGCGGGAATAGGTCGCCACCGCGGACACGGCCCGGATCAACTCGGTGATGAACGGCTCGCCGGCCTCGGCGGCACGCTGCGCCTTGATGATCCGGGACGCCGCGATCAACTCCATCGCCCGGGTGATCTTCTGAGTGGCCGCCACCGATTTCCGGCGCTGGCGCAACTCACGCAAACTGGCAGGCATCGATCAGTCCTTCTGGGTCTCGATCGTCTCGACGCCGATGTCCTCACGGCTCAGCGGCTTGTGCCCCCGCTCTTCGGCCACCACCCGCTTGCGGTCGCTGCGCTCGAACTGGCCCTTGAACTCGTTGATCGCCTTCACCACGGCGTTGGCGGTGTCGTCGTCCCAGTTGCCGGTCTCGGCGATCGTGGTGAGCAGGTCGGTGCGGCGACGCAGGTAGTCGAGCAGCTCGCTCTCGAACCGCAGCACGTCGGTCACCGGGATGTCGTCGAAGTGACCGTTGGTGCCGGCCCAGACGCTGACCACCTGCTCGGCGACCGGGAACGGGGTGTACTGCGGCTGCCGGAGCAGCTCGGTGAGCCGGGCGCCGCGCTCCAGCTGGCGCCGCGAGGTGGCGTCCAGGTCGGAGGCGAACATGGCGAACGCCTGCATGTCGCGGTACTGGGCCAGGCCGATCTTGAGCGTGCCGGACACCTTCTTCATCGCCTTGACCTGCGCGTCGCCGCCGACTCGGGAGACCGAGATGCCGACGTCGATGGCCGGCCGCTGGTTGGCGTTGAACAGGTCGGACTGCAAGAAGATCTGGCCGTCGGTGATCGAGATCACGTTGGTCGGGATGTAGGCCGAGACGTCGTTGGCCTTGGTCTCGATCACCGGCAGACCGGTCATCGAGCCGCCGCCGAGCTCGTCGGAGAGCTTGGCGCAGCGCTCCAGCAGGCGGGAGTGAAGGTAGAACACGTCGCCCGGGTAGGCCTCGCGACCCGGCGGGCGGCGCAGCAGCAGCGACATCGCCCGGTACGCCTCGGCCTGCTTGGTCAGGTCGTCGAAGACGATCAGCACGTGCTTGCCGTTGTACATCCAGTGCTGGCCGATGGCCGAGCCGGTGTAGGGAGCGATGTACTTGAAGCCGGCCGGGTCGGACGCCGGGGCGTGCACGATGGTGGTGTACTCCATCGCGCCGGCCTCTTCCAGCACCCGCTTCAGCGAGGCGATGGTCGAGCCCTTCTGGCCGATCGCGACGTAGATGCAGCGCACCTGCTTGGTCGGGTCGCCGGTCTCCCAGAACGCCTTCTGGTTGATGATGGTGTCGATCGCGATGGCGGTCTTGCCGGTCTTGCGGTCGCCGATGATCAGCTGCCGCTGGCCGCGGCCGATCGGGGTCATCGAGTCGATCGCCTTGATGCCGGTCTGCAGCGGTTCCTTCACGCTCTGCCGGTCCATCACGCCGGCGGCCTGCAGCTCCAGGGCGCGGCGGCCTTCCAGGTCGGTGATCTCGCCGAGGCCGTCGATCGGGTTGCCCATGGCGTCCACCACCCGGCCCAGGTAGCCGTCGCCGACCGGCACCGAGAGGATCTCGTTGGTGCGCTTGACGGTCTGGCCCTCCTCGATGCCTTCGGAGTCGCCCAGCACCACGACGCCGATCTCACGGACGTCGAGGTTCAGCGCGATGCCGCGGGTGCCGTTCTCGAACTCCAGCAGCTCGTTGGCCATCGCCGACGGCAGGCCCTCGACCTTGGCGATGCCGTCGCCGGAGACCGCAACGGTGCCCAGCTCTTCGCGAGCGGCCGCCTCGGTGGAGAAGCTCGTCACGAACTTCTCCAGGGCTTCCCGGATCTCGTCGGGACGAATAGTCAGTTCCGCCATTAGTTGGTCCTTGTCCTGTGTTCGTTGCGGGAGATGGGTCGTTCAGGCGAGTTGCCGGCGAGCGTCGTGCAGTCGGCCGGCAACGGTTCCTTCGATGATTTCGTCGCCGACCGTGACCTGGACGCCGCCGATCACCTCGGGGTCGATCACGACCTGCAGGCTGACCTCGCGGCCCAGCTGCCGGCTCAGCACCGCAGCCAGCCGGTCATGCTGCTCGGGGGTCAGCGGACGAGCCACCACCACCTTGGCCAGCGCCCGCTGCCGCAGCGCGGCGGCCAGCGTCAGGTAGCCGGCGACGGTCAGCTCGAAGCTGCGTTCCCGGGCGCCCACCGCGCGAGCGGCCAGCATCCCGGTGGCGGCGTCGGCCCGTCCGGTCAGCAGGTCGCCGACCAGCCGACGGCGGGCCTCCAGCGGAGCGGTTCGGTCACCGATCGCGGCGCGCAGCCCGGCATCGCCGGCCACCAGCCGCTCGAACCGGAACAACTCGTCCTCGACGGTGTCCAGGGCGCCGGCCTGCTGGGCGGTGCTCAGCACCGCACGCACCGCCTGGCGTTCCAGTGCCGCGGCCAGCCCCGAGGGCGTCCCCCAGCGCTCACCGGCCGCGGCCCGCAGCACGGTGGTGGCGGCCTCGGACAGCCGGTGCCCGAAGAGCGCCTGCAGCAGACCCTCCCGGGCGCCGCTATCGGCACCGGGATCGGTCAGCGCGCGACGCAGAGCCGGCTGCCGGTCGAGCAGGTCGACCACGGCGAACAGCTCGTCGGCGACCTGCGGCGTGGCCTGGACCGAGTCCAGCACCCCGTCCAGTTCGCTCAGCCTGGTCTGCAGCAGGTTGCTCATACCCGCTCCGTGCTGTTCGCCTCGAGGTCGGCGATGAACCGGTCGACGGTGCGCCGGGCCCGGTCGTCGTCCTCCAACGACTCGCCGACGATCTTGCCGGCCAGGCTGGTCGCCAGGCCGCCGATCTCGCCGCGCAGCTGCTCGACAACCTGGGTCCGCTCGGCCTCGATCTGCGCCTTGGCCTGGGCGAGCAGCCGGTCGGCCTCTTCCTGTGCCTTGGCGCGCATCTCGGCGATGATCTGGGCACCCTGGGCCTTGGCGTCCTCGCGGATGCTGCTGGCCTCCTCACGGGCGCCGGCCAGCTGCGCGCGGTACTCCTCGAGTGCCGCGGCGGCCTCGGCCTGTGCCTTCTCGGCGCGCTCGATCCCGCCCCGGATGGCCGCTGACCGCTCCTGGTAGGTCTTCTCGAACGCCGGGACGACCTTCTTGGCCAGCACGTACCAGATGATGCCGAACAGGACGATGCCCGCGACGAACTCCGGGAACGCCGGCAGCAGCGGCCCCAGGTCGATCTCCAGAATCGTGGTCATCGGAACGGATCCGATCACTGAATGGCGAACGCGAGCGCGATGCCGATGATGGCCAGCGCCTCGACCACGGCGAAGCCGATCCAGGCGGTGCTCATCAGCGCGCCGCGGGCCTCAGGCTGGCGGGCGGTGCCGTTGATCACGGCCGCGAACACCATGGCGACGCCGATGCCCGGGCCGATGGTGGCCAGGCCGTAGCCGATCATGTTGAGCGAGCCGGTGATCTCCAGGATGGGGAGCATTGCGTTTTCCTTTCGGAGGGTTTGTCAGTCGGTGTTGGTCAGTGGTCTTCGGCAAGGGACGATGCGACGTACTGTGCGGTGAGCACGGTGAAGATGTACGCCTGCAGGGCGCCCACGAAGAGTTCGAGGGCGAAAATCGGGAAGGCCATCAGCAGCGAGGCGCCACCGGCGATGGTGTAGAGGACGCTCGACTGCTCCAGCAGCAGCGTGCCGCCCACCACGAACACGATGACCACCAGGTGACCGGCGAACAGGTTCGCGAAGAGTCGCAGGGCCAGGGTGACCGGCCGGACGATGAAGTTCGACAGGATCTCGAGTGGGATGATGATGACGTACAACGGCCCCGGCACGCCCTTGGGCATGGTCATCATCTTCAGATAGCCGCCCAGGCCGTGCTTGGCGATGCCCACCGCGTTGTACGCGACGTAGCTGAGCAGTGCCAGACCGTAGGCGTAACCCACCCGGGAGAAGGTCGGGAACATGGTCAGGAAGAACTGCCCGAACAGGTTGTTCACCAGGATGAAGGAGAACAGCGCCACCAGGTACGGGGTGAATTTGCGGTAGTCGGGACCGAGCGCCTCGCGCCCGATGCCGTTGCGCACCAAGTTGTACAGCTGTTCACCCACCCACTGTTTGAAGCCCGGGACCACCTTGTGGTCCTTGGCCAGCCAGAGCCAGAGCAGAATCACCAGCGCCGCGCCGATCACGGCCTGCAGCAGATAGGTGTTCAGCCAGTCCATGCCGGCATCGGGGAACAGCGGCTTGGGGTCGAAACTGTGCACCCCCGGAGGCCAGTGGTGGGCGTCGTCCGCGCCACCGCCCTCCATCGGGATGATCAGGCCGAGCAGGCCCATCGCACCTCCTGGTTCGACTTCACGGTCGTCCGTACCTCTTCACCACCAAATAGATCCCGGCCGCCATGCCGACCAGGATGCCGATCACCATCCACAAGGGAGAGGTATGCAGCCACTGGTCAGCCAACCAACCGAGAAAGCCATAGAAAAGCGGCCCTGACAACAGATAGCTCAGCACCCGCAGGCCCTGGTCCATGCCGTCGCGCCCCTCCATGACTTCGGTGACTCTATCAGTTACCTACTGGCCGGAGCCACCGCCCAACGCCCTAGCGGGGGTCGTTTCGAGGCGGATCGAAGACCGGGATCCGGAGCCGGGAGAAGGTCCAGATCTCGGCGGCCAGCCAGCCCAATACCACGACGATCGCCGTCACGGCCACCGCCACGCGGTCCATCTGGGCGAGTCGTTCCGGATCGCTGGAGATGGCGATCAGGGCGATCGCCGGGAGCCCGACCCGGAAGGCGTAGGAGCCCAGCGCCGCGGTCAGCACGATCTGCGGGGCGGCGTCCGCCACCCAGATCTGGACCAGCTGACCGATCCCGAAGAAGGCCAGCACGGCCAGCGCGGTGAGTCCCGAGGACGCCAGCGACTCCGGGCCGCGGACGAAGAAGAGCACCCCGATCACGATCAGCGCCGCGGCGTGTCCCCCGGTGGCGCCGCCGGCCAGCAGCTGCCGGGCCCGCCGCACGTTGGGGCTGGCCGGACGGGGGTCAGGCCGCGCCATGACGCACCGGCTTCCAGGTCAGCCAGGCCGCGACCAGCACCCCGGCCACCAGGGCCGCGATCGCCCAGGGCGCGGAGGTCATCCCGATCACCACCGCGCCGAAGGCGAGCAGCGCCGTCCACAGCCACAGCAGCGCGACCGCCCGGCGATGGCTATGGCCCAGTTCCAGCATCCGGTGGTGCAGGTGTTGCTTGTCGGCCTGGAACCACAGCCGGCCGGCGATGGTGCGCCGCACGTAGGCCAGGATCAGGTCGCCCAGCGGCAGCGCCATCACCGCCAGCGGCAGGATCAGCGGCAGGTAGGCGTTGATCGCCAGGCCCGACCCCTCGACGGCGATCTGGGACGGATCCAGCTGGCCGGTGAGGCTGATCACCGAGGTGGCCATCAGGAAGCCCAGCAGCATCGAACCGGAATCGCCCATGAACATCCGCGCGGCGTGCACGTTGTAGGGCAGGAAGCCCAGGCAGACCCCGACGGTCACCACGGTGACCAGGCTGCCGGTGGTGGCCCGGACCAGCTCCTGCTCGTAGCTCAGCCAGTAGGCGTAGACGAAGAAGGCCAGCGACCCGATCGCGACCACGCCGGCGGCCAGGCCGTCCAACCCGTCGATCAGGTTGATCGCGTTGACGCAGAGGAAGATCAGCACCACCGCCAGCGCGATCGAGGCGGCGTCGTCCAGGCTGACGATGGTGCCGGGCAGCGGGATCCAGTACATCTTGACGCCGTTCATCACCACGATGCCGGCGGCCAGGATCTGGCCGGCGATCTTGGCCAGGGCGTTCAGGTCGAACATGTCGTCGATCACGCCGACCGCGCAGATCACCGCCGAGCCGATCAGCACCGCCCGGCTGTCGTGGCCGACCAGGTCGAAGCGGCCCAGCCAGGGCAGCTGGGTGGCCACAATGAAGGCGGCCGCCACCCCGCACAGCATCGCGATGCCGCCGAAGTACGGGATCGGACGGGTGTGCACGTCCCGGTCGCGGACGATGGCGACCGCGTTGAACCGGAAGGCCAGCCGGCGGCACAGCCCGGCCAGCAGGTAGGTCACTCCCGCGGCGATCAGCAGGACCAGGGCGTATTCACGCATCGTCGCCGAACAAGCCGGGGACGGCCTGCGCCAGTTGCTCGCGGGTCAGCCGGCCCTCCCGCAGGATCCGCGGCTCGCCGGTCAGATCGACGATGGTGGACGGCACCGGGCCGCTGGCCTCGCCGGCGTCCAGGTAGACCGCGACGCTGTCGCCGAGCTGCTCGAGCGCCTCGTCCACGGTGTGCGCGGCGGGACGTCCGCTGACGTTGGCGCTGGACACCGCCAGCGGTCCGGTGCGGCGCAGCAGCGCCCGGGTGAACTCGTGATCGGGCACCCGGACGGCGATGGTGTTGCCCCGGTCGCCCAGATCGAGACGCAGATCGGGATGGGCGGTGACCACCACGGTCAACGCGCCGGGCCAGAACGCCTTGGCCAGCGCCAGGCCTTCGCGGGTCAGCCCGCTGGCCAGCGAGCGCAGCATCGAGGTCTCGGCCACCAGCACCGGCGGCGGCATGTCCCGGCCGCGCTGCTTGGCGTCCAGCAGGCCCTGGACGGCGGCGGCGTCGAAGGCGTTGGCGCCGATCCCGTAGACGGTGTCGGTGGGCAGCACGATGCAGGCGCCGGCGGCGACGGCCTGCTCGGCGGCGTCCATCGCCTGGTCGGCCTGGGTGGCGCAGTCGAAGCGTTGCGGGGCCTGCTGGTCGGTCACGAAGGTCATCCTGCCACCGTCGCGATGCGACGGGCCGTCACGAACCGCGGACGGTCGTTGAGGTCGGGCCGGTCGCGGACCTGGTCGAACCCGCCGTGGCCGACGAAGACCGCCGGCGCGGAGCTGTGCTGCACCTCGGCGTGTTCGGCGCAGACCCAGCCGCCCGGACGCAGCAGCCGGGCGGCGACGCCGGCCAGCACCCGCATCGCGTCCAGCCCGTCGGCGCCGGAGAACAGCGCCAGCGTCGGCTCGTGCTCGCGGACCTCGGCCGGGATGCCGTCGTAGGCCTCCAGCGGGACGTAGGGCGGGTTGGCGATGACCAGGTCGACGGTGCCGTCCAGTTCGGGCAGGGCGTCGGCCATGTCGGCCTGGATCAGCTCGACGCCGGTGCCGGCCAGGTTGCGGACGGCGTAGCCCACCGCGTCCTCGCTGAGCTCGACGGCGTACTGGCGGGCGGTGGGGAACTCGTCGGCGATGGCCAGCGAGATGGCGCCGGAACCGGCGCACAGCTCCACCACCAGCGGCGACTCCCCCGCCTCGGCCAGCCGGTCCAGTGCCCAGCCGGTCATCGTCTCGGTCTCCGGACGCGGGATGAACACCCCGGGACCGACCGCGACCTCGACGTGCCGGAACGGCGCCGTCCCGGTCAGGTACTGCACCGGGATGCCGGTCGCCCGGCGTCCGAGCAGGTCTTCGAAGCGGGCGGCGGCCTCGTCGTCGACGGCGCCGAGGGTGAGCAGCCGGGAGGTGGGGACGCCCAGGGCGTGGGCCAGCAGCAGCCGGGCGTCGGCGTCCGGCACCCGCCGGGTCGCGGCGCGGAGCAGCCCGGACGCCGAGGTCATCCGATGCCTTCGAGGCGTTCGGCGAGGTCGGCGGCCTGCAGCGCGTCGATCACGCCGCCCAGGTTGCCGGCCAGCACCGAGTCGAGGTTGTAGGCCTTGTAGCCGATCCGGTGGTCGGCGATCCGGTTCTCGCCGAAGTTGTAGGTGCGGATCCGTTCCGAGCGATCGACGGTGCGCACCTGGGAGCGGCGGGCGGCGGACGCCTCGGCCGCGGCGGCCTCTTCGGCGGCGGCGACCAGCCGGGCGCGCAGCATCCGCATCGCCGACTCCTTGTTCTGCAGCTGGGAGCGCTCGTTCTGGCAGCTGACCACGATGCCGGTGGGCAGGTGGGTGATCCGGACCGCCGAGTCGGTGGTGTTGACGCCCTGGCCGCCCGGGCCGGAGCTGCGGTAGACGTCGATGCGCAGGTCGTCGGGGTCGATGTCGACCTCGGTCTCCTCGGCTTCGGGCATCACCAGCACGCCGGCCGCGGAGGTGTGCACCCGGCCCTGGGTCTCGGTGACCGGCACCCGCTGCACCCGGTGCACGCCGCCCTCGAACTTCAACACCCCGTAGGGGAAGTTGTCCGGGTCGGTGCCCTTGGCCTTGATCGCCAGGGTGATGGATTTGAAGCCGCCCAGATCGGTCTCCTGGCTGTCCAGCACCTCGACCGCCCAGCCCCGGGACTCGGCGTAGCGGCTGTACATCCGGAACAGGTCGGCGGCGAACAGCGCCGACTCCTCGCCGCCCTCGCCGGACTTGATCTCCATCAGCGCGTCCGAGGAGTCGTGCGGATCGCGCGGGGCCAGCAGGGTGGTGAGCCGGGCGGTCACCTCGTCCAGTTCGGCGCTCAGGCTGTCGGCCTCCTCGGCGAAGGACGGGTCGTCGGCGGCGAGTTCCCGGGCCGCGGCCAGGTCGTCGCTGAGCCGGTCGTAGGCGTCCAGGCCCTTGACGATCGGGGTGAGTTCGGCGTAGCGGCGTCCGGTCTTGCGGGCCAGCGCCAGGTCGGCGTGGGTGGCCGGGTCGGCGAGCCGCTGCTCCAGTTCCGCGAACTCGGCCCGCAGGCCGTCGGTTGCCTCGAACATCTGGTGGTGGCCTCTCCCCTATGGGCGGCGCCCCGGTGGGCGGTGGGACGACGAAGCGCCGGAGCCTGTGCGGCTCCGGCGCTCTGCCTGGCTACTTCTTGCCGGCCGGCTTCTTGGCGTAACGACGCTCGAACCGGGCCACGCGGCCGCCGGTGTCGAGGATCTTCTGCTTGCCGGTGTAGAACGGGTGGCAGGCCGCGCAGACCTCGGCGTGGATGACGCCGTTCTTCGCGGTGCTGCGGGTGGTGAAGGTGTTGCCGCAGGTGCAGGTCACCTGGGTCTCCTGGTAATCGGGATGGATTCCCTGCTTCATGTGAGCTCCTTGTTCTGTGCCGGGTCGCCCGAATGGGAAGTGGGGCTGGATGGGACCCCTGGCGTGAACCGGCAACGACCGTCCATTCTGCCCGATCGGGCTGGACGACGGCAAAACGCCGGTGATCCACGGGCTATTCCCGGCCCACTCGCCGGTGTCCGGCTGCCCTGTCGCGGACGAGGCCGGTGCGGGCGGCGACCGATAGCCTCCAGCCATGGGTCACGTCGAGTTGTCCGGGGTCTGCTTCGACCTGCCCGACGGACGTCCATTGCTGCTGGACGTCTCGTTCCGGGTCGGCGACGGTGCCGTGGTCGCCCTGGTCGGCGCCAACGGGGCCGGCAAGACCACCCTGCTGCGGATCGTCGCCGGCGACGTCCAGCCGTCCGAGGGTTCGATCTCCCGCTCCGGCGGGCTGGGCGTGATGCGCCAGTTCATCGGCAGCCTGCGCGACGACAGCAACGTCCGCGATCTGCTGCTGTCGCTGTCCCCGCCCCGGATCGCCGCCGCGGCGGCCGCCGTGGACGCCCTGGAGCTCGCGCTGATGGAGGACGATTCGGAGCCGGTGCAGCTGGCCTATGCCGAGGCGCTCGCCGAATATGCCGACGCCGGCGGCTACGACCAGGAGGTGGTCTTCGACGCCTGCTGCCAGGAGGCGCTGGGGATCGGCTACGAGCGGGCCAAGTGGCGTGCGGTGGACACGCTGTCCGGTGGCGAGCAGAAGCGGCTGGCGCTGGAAGTGCTGCTGCGCGGCCCGGACGAGGTGCTGCTGCTGGACGAGCCGGACAACTATCTGGACGTCCCCGGCAAGCGCTGGCTCGAGGAGCAGCTGCGGGCCACGGTCAAGACGGTGCTGCTGGTCAGTCACGACCGGGAGCTGCTGGCCCGGGCCGCCACCCAGATCGTCGCGCTGGAACTGGGTGCGGCCGGCAACACGCTGTGGGTGCACGGCAAGGGGTTCGCGACCTTCGCGGAGGCGCGCCGGGAACGTTTCGCCCGGTTCGAGGAACTGCGCCGGCGCTGGGACGAGGAGCACGCCAAACTGCGCGCGCTGATGCTGATGTACAAACAGAAGGCCGCTTTCAACTCCGACATGGCGTCCCGCTACCAGTCGGCGACCACCCGGCTGGAACGCTTCGAGCGGGCCGGGCCGCCGCAGGCCGTGCCGTTGCGGCAGCAGGTCTCGATGCGGCTGACCGGCGGACGCACCGGACGGCGCGCCGTCGTGGTGGAGAACCTGGAGCTGACCGGCCTGATGAAGCCGTTCAGCACCGAGATCTGGTACGGCGACCGGGTCGCGGTGCTCGGATCGAACGGGTCCGGGAAGTCGCACTTCCTGCGGCTGCTGGCCCGCGGCGGATCGTCCCCGGAGGCTGACAACACCTCGGTCGACGCGGCGCTGATCGAACCGGTGACGTTCACCGGCGTGGCCCGGCTCGGCGCCCGGGTGCGTCCCGGCTGGTTCGCCCAGACCCACGCGCACCCGGAGCTGACCGGGCGGACCCTGCTGGAGATCCTGCACCGCGGCGACGAGCACCGCGACGGGATGGGTCGCGAGCCGGCGTCCCGGGCCCTGGACCGCTACGAGTTGGCCCAGGCCGCCGAGCAGCGCTACGAGACACTGTCCGGCGGGCAGCAGGCGCGGCTGCAGATCCTGCTGTTGCAGCTTGCCGGGGCCACCCTGCTGCTGCTCGACGAACCCACCGACAACCTCGACCTGGAGTCGGCGGAGGCCCTCGAGGCCGGCCTGGACGCCTTCGACGGCACCGTGATCGCGGTCACCCACGACCGCTGGTTCGCTCGCCGTTTCGACCGCTTCCTGGTCTTCGGCGCCGACGGCTCGGTGTACGAATCGGATGAGCCGGTCTGGGACGAGGGACGGGTGGCCCGGGCCCGCTGAAGCCGCGCAGACCAGCGGCGGATGCGACACGCCCGACCAACGGTGGACGCGTCCGACTCAAGCCACGTCGCCGACCAACTCCACGGGCAGCGGGTCGGCGTGCACGACCTGCAGGCCGCTAACCGCCCGGGTCAGGCAGACGTAGAGCCGGCGCAGGCCGGTGACCCGGTCCGGCTCGGCGGCGACGATCGCGGCCGGCTCGAACAACACCACCTGGTCGAACTCCAGGCCCTTGGCCAGGCCGGCCGGCACGATGTCCAGCCGATGGTCGAAGGACTCCTCGTCCTCCCCCAGCACGCCGAACTCGATGCCGGCGTCGTCCAGCGCGTCGATCGTCGCGGTCAGCTGATCGTCGGCGACGATGACGCCCACGGTGCCCTCCTGGCGCAGCGCGTCGGCGGCGGCCGTCGTCAGCACGGTCAGGCCGCCGGGGACGACGCGGAAGTCGCCGGCGGAGCGGCGCACCGAATGCGGAGGGGTGAGACTCGGCGCGATCGCGGGCAGCAGCCGGGCGGCGTAGTCGATCACCGACCGGGGCACCCGGAAGCCCGCCACCAACTCGGTCACCGTGCTGTCCGGCTTGCCCAGCTGGGCCAGGGACTCCGCCCAGCTGGTGGTGGCGTAGGCGGTGGTGGCTTGGGCCAGGTCGCCGAGCACGGTCACCGATCCGGTGCTGGCCCGCCGGCCCAGGGCGCGCAGCGCCATCGCGGAATGGTCCTGCGCCTCGTCCACGATCAGGTGGCCGAGGCTCGGCGTCCGGTTAAGCAGGTCGGAGACCTCGTCGACCAGCACCAGATCGGCCAGGCTGGGACGCCAGGCGGTGGCACTGCGCGGCGTCTTGGCCCCGCGTCCGCGCGGCAGCTGCAACAGTTCCTGCTCGTCGGCGCTGAGCAGGCCGTCGGCATGCCCGGCCAGGAAGGACGGGTCGCTGACCAGGCGAAACACCAGCTTCACCGCGTCCAGCGCCGGCCAGTGGGCGTCCACGTACGCCTTCACCGGACGCGACCGGGCGACGGCGTTCTGCACCCGGTCGTCCGGCGACTCCCCCGCGGCCTCCATCCGCAGCAGCACCTGGTGGGCCAGCCGCTGGGCGAGCATCTCGCGTCCGGCGGCATAGCGGACGCCGCGGCCGCGCAACTCGTCGATCACCGGGGCGCAGCGATGGGCGGGGATCCGCCACTGCGCCGAGCCGCGGGGCACCACCAGGGTCTCGATCGGCTGGACGATGGCGTGCCAGACCGCGCGGCGCAACAGCTCGGCCATCCGCGGATCACCCTTGAGCACCGCCGCGGACGCTTCGTCGGCGCCGGTCACGGCACGTCCGGACGAGCGGGTGACCAGCGACTCCAGGGTCTCCTGCGCGGCGTCGATCTCGCCCAGCGCGGGCAGCACGTCGCCGATGTAGGACAGGAAGGAGGCGTTCGGGCCGACCACCATCACCCCGCTGCGGCTGAGTTGCTCGCGGTAGGCGTACAGCAGGTAGGCGGCCCGGTGCAGCCCGACCGCGGTCTTGCCGGTGCCGGGCGCGCCCTGCACCACCACCGAGGTCTCCAGCGGAGCCCGGACGATCAGGTCCTGCTCGGGCTGGATGGTGGCCACGATGTCGCGCATCGGGCCGGTCCGGGGCCGTTCGATCTCCGACTCCAGGATGTCGGAGTGCCCGAACGGCTCGTCGTCGCGGGCAGCGCCGGCCAGCTGCTCGTCCTCGTGGGCGGTGATCTCACCGTGCTGGAAGCCGAAGCGGCGGCGCAGCGCGACCCCCATCGGCTCGGTGCGGCTGGCCCGGTAGAACGGCAGCGACACCGGCGCGCGCCAGTCGTAGACCATCGGCTCGCCACCCATCTCGCGGGTGACGTGCAGCCGTCCGATCCAGCAGTCCTCGTCCTCGTCGCCGCCGGCGTCGGTCCGGTAGTCGATCCGGCCGAAGAACAGCGGCGTGGTGGGGTCGTCGCGCAGCGCCATCATCCGCCGGTACAGCGCCTGCTTCAGGTACTCCCCCGACAGCCGGTCGCCGGCCAGCGCCTCCAGGGACGCGGTGTGCTCCCGCATCGCGCGCAGCGCGGCCCGGGAATCGATCAGGTGCTCCCGGGCTTCGGTCAGGGCATCGGTCACGGGCATGACAAGACCTCCGGGGTTCTGGGCGGCCGGCCAGCTTAACCCCGCAACCCGCACCCGACAAACCCCGTCCCGGCCGGATGGTCCGGCCGGGACGGGCGTCGCTCAGTTGGCGGACGGGGTGGTCCGGGTCACCTGGATCAGGAACTCGCGGTTCGACTCGGTCTTGCGCATCCGGGACAGCAGGGTCTCCAGGGCGGCCTGCGGGTCGAGGCTGGACAGCACCCGGCGCAGCTTCCAGATGATCTGCAGTTCCTCGCGGCTGAACAGCATCTCCTCACGGCGGGTACCGGAGGCCGCGACGTCGATGGCCGGGAAGACCCGCTTGTCGGCCAGGTCACGGCGGAGCCGCAACTCCATGTTGCCGGTGCCCTTGAACTCCTCGAAGATCACCTCGTCCATCTTCGAGCCGGTCTCGATCAGCGCCGTGGCCAGGATGGTCAGCGAGCCGCCGTCCTCGATGTTGCGGGCCGCACCGAAGAACTTCTTCGGCGGGTACAGCGCCGCCGAGTCGACACCACCGGACAGGATCCGTCCGGACGCCGGCGCGGCCAGGTTGTAGGCCCGGCCCAGGCGGGTGATGCCGTCGAGCAGGATCACCACGTCCTTGCCCAGCTCGACCAGCCGCTTGGCCCGCTCGATGGCCAGCTCGGCGATCGTGGTGTGGTCGTCGGCCGGACGGTCGAAGGTGGACGCGATCACCTCGCCCTTGACCGAGCGCTGGAAGTCGGTGACCTCCTCGGGACGCTCGTCGACCAGCACCACCATCAGGTGCACCTCGGGGTTGTTCTGGGTGATCGCGTTCGCGATCGCCTGCATGATCAGCGTCTTGCCGGCCTTGGGCGGCGAGACGATCAGACCGCGCTGGCCCTTGCCGACCGGCGAGACCAGGTCGATGATCCGGCCGGTCATGCCGACCGCCGAGGTCTCCAGCTTGAGCCGCTCCTGCGGGTAGAGCGGGGTCAGCTTGCCGAACTCCGGACGGTCCCGGGACTTCTCCGGAGCCTCCAGGTTCACCGTGTCGATCCGCACCAGCGGGTTGAACTTCTCCTTGCGCTCCCCCTCGCGCGGCTGCCGGATGGCACCGGTGACGATGTCGCCCTTGCGCAGCCCGTACTTGCGCACCATGGACAGCGAGACGTAGGCGTCGTTCGGGCCAGGCAGGTAGCCGGAGGTGCGGACGAAGGCGTAGTTGTCGAGGACGTCCAGGATGCCGTTGATGTTGACCAGGACGTCGTCCTCGCCGACCGCGGTGTCGACCTCGAGGCCGGCCATCGAACCGCCGCCGCCCCGGTTGTTGGTGCGGCGGTTCTGCCGGTCGCGGTTGCGCCGGCGGCGGGAGCGGCGTCCGTTGCCGAAGTCGTCGTCGTCGCGGGACTGCTGGCGCTCCGCCTGCTGCGGACGGGAGTCCACGGTCGGCTCGGCCACGGCCTCGGCGCGGTTCCCGTTGGCCTGCTCGCTGCCGGAGTCGTTGCCGTCGGCGCCGCCCCGGTTGCGGCGACGGCGTCCTCGCTCGCCCTGCAGCGCTTCCAGGCGGGCGGCCACCTCGTCCGCGGCGTCCCCGTTGGACGCCGGCGCGGCCGTCTCGGCCGGGGCCTGCGCCTCGCCACGGTCGCGCTCCTTGCGCGGACGCTCGGACGCGGCGTTCTCGGCGACGGGCGCCGCCTTCGCCACCGGCTCGGCCTTGGCCGGGGCCTCCGCCTTGGGTTGGGTATCCGCCGCGGGCCTCGAGTCGGCCGCGGGGCGGGAATCGGACGCCGGCCTGGCCGAGCCGCCGCCCTGGGCGGCCCGGATGGCGTCGATCAGCTGGCTTTTGCGCATGGCGCCGGTGCCCTTCAGGCCGAGCGAGGCGCCGAGCTGCTTCAGCTCCGGGAGCAGCATCGCGGTGAGCCCCTTGCTCTTGCTCTGAGCGGGTGCGGCGGCTTCGATCGTGTCGGTCACGTAGGTCCTTTCGGAACATCCGGGCGGGTGGGGGTCACCGGCGCGCGGATAGGCATCAAGGAGAGTGCGAGCAATCTCCGGCACAGATCACGGACATATCCATCTGCCCAAACGGCCAATGATGAAAGGAATCCTCGACGAGTGCGATCGTCCCGCCCGATCTGTCAGGGGCGACGGCTGAGAAGTACAGCGCGTCATCACTCTAGCACTGCATCGGGCAAATCCTGACCACCGCACCGCGGGTCGCGCGTCGTGCCGGAGGTCCGCCTCAGACCGGGACGGTGTCGGCGACCCGCAACTGCGCCTGGGCCCGCCGGCGGTCCCGTCCCCACGGCGTGAACGCCGCCACCACGCAGGCGGCCAGGATGCCGACCCCGACGTAGACGCCGATGTTGTCGATCAGCATGTGCAGCGGCGGATAGCTCAGTTCGACGTTGTTGTCGCCGGGCAGCAGCTTGAACGGGGCGAACGCCGTCCACACCGAATAGAGCAGCCCGGGCACCGTGATGTAGGCCGGCAGCCGCCGGTTGCGCAGCAGTTCGATGCCGAACGGGACGATCCACACATAGTGGTGCGACCAGGAGATCGGCGATGCCAGCAGGCTGGTCAACCCGGCCAGGCAGAGCGCCAGCGGAACCTCGCCGGCGCGATGCATCAGCACGGCGGCGGCCACGCCGAGCAACACCACCAGGGCGGCCAGGATCAACCCGCCCCGGCTGGCCTCGCCCAGCTGCCGGGTCCACACCCCGAGCACCGACTGGTTGGTCTTGAACACGATCCCGGTGTTCAGCCCGGAATCGCCGGAGAGCAGCCGCCCCCAGTAGGTCAGCGAGGGTCCCCACAGCACCACGAAACCGATCGCCGTGCAGGCCAGGAAGCTGAGGAAGCTGACGACGCCGGCGCGCTGCTTGCCGGAGAAGAAGTTGTAGACCGCGACCACGGCCGGGGTCAGTTTGACCGCGGTGGCGACCCCGGTCAGCCACCCTTCGGGTAGCAGCCGGCGGCGGAACACGGTCGGCCCGGGCATCGAGTCGAGCACCGCGGCGGTGACCAGGAAGACCGCGACCTGGCCGAAGCCCAGGGTCTCCCGGACCGGCTCGACCAGCCAGATGATCGCCGTGGCGGCCAGGCTGAGCCGCCAGCCGACCAGCCCCAGCCGGTACAGCATGGCTAGCAGGCAGGCGGTGTTCAGCGCCAGCCAGGCCACCTGCGCCACGGCCACCGGGACGGCCGCGAACGGCACCGCCAGCAGCGCCGGGAACGGCGGGTAGATCCACGGCAGCCAAGCCTCGACGTTGTAGAAGTCCTGACCGTGCAGCACCAGGTCGCCGGTGCGCCGGTAGACGTCCAGGTCGATCATCGCCGGCGCCCAGGGTTCGAAGCTGCCGCCCGGGATCGTCGTCGCGCCCGCCCAGAGCGCCGCCAACAGCGGAGGCAGCGCCAACAGCAGCACGTAGCCGACCCGGCGCACGACGGTTTTCACGGGCGCAAGTTAACCATCCGTCGCCGACACCGGCGTGCCGCCACGCGTCCCGTGGCGCCTCGATAGGGTCGGGGCATGCGACGTCCGGAATCGATCCACGCTGCCGTCTTCGACTTCGACGGGTTGTTGGCCGACACCGAGGGCGCCTGGGGCGAGCTGGAGGGTGCCATGTTCACCTCCCGCGGACGCGACTACGGGGTGGCCGAGCGGGAGATGTTCCTGGGCATGTCGGTGGGCGGCTCGGCACAGGTGATGGCCGAGGTCTTCGGCGAGGACCCGGCAGCCGTGCTGGACGAGGTGATCCGCCGGGCCATCGACACCTTCCGGGCCGGGGTGACCACCATGCCCGGCGCCCAATCCCTGCTGCGGACGCTGAGCGCCACGATGCCGGTGGCGATCGCCTCGAACAGCAGCCGGGTGATCCTGGACGCCGCGATCGAGGCGTCCGGACTGGCCGGGCTGGCCAGCGCCGTGGTGGCCGGGGACGAGGTGCCGCAGGCCAAGCCGGCGCCGGACATCTATCTGCGCGCCTGCGAGCTGCTGGACGTGCCCCCGCACCGCGCCATCGCCTTCGAGGACTCCCCCACCGGCGCCCGGGCGGCTCGTGCCGCCGGCCTCTACCTGGTGGCGGTGCCGGCCGTCGAAGGCTCGATCGCCGACGCCGACCTGATCGTGCCGTCGCTGACCGATCCGCGGATCGAGGAGCTGCTCAGCGTGGTGCTGCGGCCTTGCTGAACTCGGCGCGCAACTGGTCGTAGTCGGTGGCGACCGGGAACTGCGGGAACTCGGCGATCACGTTCGCCGGCGGGCGGAACAGGATGCCGGCGTCGGCCTCGGCGAGCATGTTGGTGTCGTTGTAGGAGTCGCCGGTGGCGATCACCCGGTAGTTCAGTTCGTGGAAGCGGCGCACCGCCTCACGCTTCTGGTCGGGCATTCGCAGCGTGTAATCGACGATCTTGTCGCCGTCCACCTCCAACTTGTGGCACAGCAGCGTCGGGTAGCCGAGCTTGGCCATGAACGGCATGCCGAACTCGTAGAACGTGTCGGACAGGATGATCAGCTGGAAGTGCTCCCGCAGCCAGCCCACCATCTCCACCGCGCCCGGCATCGGGTCGAGGGTGCCGATCACCCGCTGGATCTCGCTCAGGCCCAGCCCGTGCGCGTCCAGCAGGTCGAGCCGGTAGCGCATCAGCACGTCATAGTCGGGCTCGTCGCGGGTGGTCCGGCGCAGGCCCTCGATGCCGGTGGCCTCGGCGACCGCGATCCAGACCTCCGGAATCAGCACCCCTTCCAGATCGAGGCAGGCCATCTGCATGGTTCAGCCCTCGACGCGCATCAGCGCGATGTCGCTGCGGACGTCGGGAAGCGCCTGCAGGTCCTCGACCGCGGCCCGCATGTCGCCGACCCGCGCGGCATGGGTGAGGATCGCCAGCTTGGCGCCCTGGCCGTGCGGACGGTCCAGCTCGCTCTCCTGGCGCACCGCCTGGATGGACACCTGGTAGCGGGCGAACGCGGCGGCGATCCGGGCCAGCACGCCCGGCTCGTCCTCGACGCTCAGCGACACGTAGAACCGGGACGGTACGTGCCCGCGCGGCGTGATCGGACGCGCCGAGTAGGTCGACTCACCCGGGCCGGACGCCCCGCGCACCCGGTTGCGGGCGGCGGTGACCGTGTCGCCCAGCACCGCGGACGCCGTCGGCGAACCGCCGGCGCCGGGACCCATGAACATCAGCTGCCCGGCGTGCCGGGACTCGATGAACACCGCGTTGAACGCGCCGGACACGTTCGCCAGCGGATGGTTGGCCGGCACCATGGTCGGGTGGACGCCGACCGAGATCGAGCCGTCCGGAGCCAGCGCGCAACGCACCAGCAGCTTGATCACATAGCCCAGTTCGACCGCGGTGGCCACGTCGGAGGCGGTCACCTTGGTGATCCCCTCGCAGTCCACGTCGTCGAGCTTGACCCGGCTGTGGAACGCCAGGCTGGCCAGGATGGCGGCCTTGGCGGCGGCGTCCAGGCCCTCCACGTCGGCGGTCGGATCCTCCTCGGCGAAGCCCAGCCGCTGCGCCTCGGCGAGTGCCACGTCGAAGGACGAGCCCTCGGTGTGCATCTTGTCCAGGATGAAATTCGTGGTGCCGTTGACGATGCCCTTCACCGCGGTCACCTCGTCGCCGACCAGCGACTCGCGCAGCGGTCGGATGATCGGGATGGCGCCGGCCACCGCGGCCTCGAAGTACAGGTCGACGCCGGCGTCCGCGGCCGCCGAGTAGACGGTGGAGCCGTCCTGGGCCAGCAGCTGCTTATTGGCGGTGATCACCGAGGCGCCGTTGGCGAACGCCGCCAGGATCAGCGAACGGGCCGGCTCGATGCCGCCCATCACCTCGATCACCAGGTCGATGCCGGGCCGGCTGACCAGTTCCGCGGCGTCGTCGGTGAGCAGTTCGCGGTCGATGCCGGGGCGTTCCTTGGCCAGGTTCCGCACCGCGATGCCGACCAGCTCGAGCCGGCGTCCGATCCGGGCCTGGAACTCGTCGGCGTTGTCCAGCAACAGCCGGGCCACCTCCGAGCCCACCACTCCGCAGCCCAGCAGGGCCACCTTGAGCGGTTTCGCTGGTGTCATCGCATGTCCTCGTTTCTCGGGATCGAGTGTTCAGGCGCCGGCGTCCAGGGCCAGCAGGTCGTCCAGGGTTTCGCGTCGCAACAGGGTGGTGATCCGGCCGTCGGCGACGGCCACCACGGGCGGACGCGGTACGTGATTGTAGTTGCTGGCCATCGACCGGCTGTACGCACCCGCCGCGGGAATCGCGATCAAATCTCCGGGAGTGACGTCGTCGGGCAGGAATTCGTCGCGAACCAGGATGTCGCCGCCCTCACAGTGCTTGCCGACCACCCGGGACAGCACCGGCCCGGTGCTGCTCGCCCGGTTGGCCAGGGTGGCCGAATACTCCGCGGCGTACAGCGCCGGGCGGATGTTGTCGCTCATCCCGCCGTCCACCGAGATGTAGCGCCGGGCCTGGCCGGCGCCGATCTCGACCGCCTTCACCGTGCCCACGGTGTACAGCGCGGTGCCGGCCGGGCCGCAGATCGCGCGTCCGGGCTCGATCGACATCAGCGGCACCTGTAGGCCGAAGCCGCGGCATTCGTGCTCGACGATGCTGCGCAGCCCGGCGGCCAGTTCCTCGGGGGTGGCCGGGGTGTCCTCTTTGATGTAGGCGATGCCGAAGCCGCCGCCCAGATCCAGCTCGCCCAGCTCGGTGCCGGTGGCCTCCTTGAACTGGGCGATCAGCTTCAGGGTGCGGCGCGCCGCGACCTCGAAACCGTTGGTGTCGAAGATCTGCGAGCCGATGTGGCTGTGCACCCCGCGCAGCCGCAGGTGCGGGCTGTGGTGGCTGCGGACCAGGGCGACCAGGGCGGCACCGCCGTTGATCGAGAAGCCGAATTTCTGGTCCTCGTGCGCGGTGGCGATGTACTCGTGGGTGTGCGCCTCGACCCCGGTGGTGACCCGGATCATCACTTCGGCGACGGTGTCCAGTTCGGCGCACAGCCGCTCCAGCCGGGTGATCTCGTGGGAGGAGTCGACGATGATCCGGCCCACCCCGGCCTGCAGCGCGGCGCGCAGCTCCTCGTCGCTCTTGTTGTTGCCGTGCAGACCGATCCGGGCCGGATCCATCCCGCCGCGCAGTGCCACCGCGAGCTCGCCGCCGGAGCAGACGTCCAGGCCGAGGCCCTCCTCGCTGATCCAGCGCGCCACCGTGGTGCACAGGAACGACTTGCCGGCGTAGAACACCTGCCAGTCGCCGAACGCCTCGCGCCAGCGCCGGGCCCGGCAGCGGAAGTCGTCGGCGTCGATCACGTAGACCGGGCTGCCGACCTCCTCGATGATGGACGCCGCGGTGCGTCCGGCGATCTCCACCTCACCGGCCTCGGTGCGCCGGGTGTTGATGCTCCACAGCTCCTTGGTCAGCGCATTCACGTCATCGGGACGGGTCAGCCACTGCGGTGCGGGCGAGGTCGCGTCGGCATGGATCGAGCCGGCGACGTGCATGTGGGTCATAGCGCCCCACTCTGCCAGAACGACCGCCGGCGACCGGCTCCGCTCCCGGCGGCTGGACGCCGGCGGGCCGGCGTCCGATTGGTTGACGGCGGTGCCGATGCGCTACAGTCGAGCCCGGCCCGATGGCCCGGGCCCCCGTAGCTCAGGGGATAGAGCGCCGCCCTCCGGAGGCGGGTGCGCAGGTTCGAATCCTGCCGGGGGCGCCAGTCGATGGCACCGAAACTCCCGGACGCGTAAGCGTCCGGGAGTTCGTCGTTTCCGGGCTCGGCCCGCCGAAGTCAGGCAGAACGGATGCCCGTCCGGGTCGAGCAGCACCGTCCGGGTGTCCCCGGCTGGTGGGGAGGCCGCCCGCCGCCTACCGCGGCCGCGGCGCCGCCGCACCGGGTGCTCGGCGATCGGCTGTCGGCGAAACCGATGACATGTCAGTGTCAACACCGGGACGTCCGGTTTCGCCGTCCAGCCAGTCTTAGTAGCATCGAAGCTGCGCAGGCGTTGCCGCCTGCCCAGATGACACGGAAGAAGGCGATCGTGCCCCTCGCGCCCGAGAATCTGACGGCGACCCAACAGCAAGCCGACGAATTCGGCGCCAACGACTGGTTGATCGACGAGATGTACCAGTCCTACCGCGAAGACCCGGACTCGGTGGATCCGCGCTGGCAACGGTTCTTCGCCGAGCGCGCCCAGGCCGAGGCGAAGCCGGCGGCCGCGCCGGCGCCCCAGCCG
>NZ_JASGDE010000156.1:0-11882 GCF_047607385.1 Micropruina sp. | reverse complement strand
GCGCACGCCGGCCGGGTCGGCCTGGCCGGCGGGGTGCTGCAGGCCACCGTCGCGTCGATGCGGGCCGCCGGCGCCGCCCGCATCGAGGCCTGGATCGGCCCGCACATCTGCGGCCGCTGCTACGAGGTCCCGGCCGCGATGGCCGACCAGGTGGAGGCCGTCGTTCCGGGTAGCCGCAGCAGCACCGCGGCCGGCACGCCCGGCCTCGACCTCGGCGCGGGCGCCCGCGGCGTCCTGGAACGGCTCGGGGTGCGGGTCGCCGAGGTCGGCGACTGCACCCTGACCACGCCGGCACTGCACTCCCATCGCCGGGACGCGGCCGCGTCCGGGCGCCAGGCCGGGATCATCTGGCGCGGGCGTGCGTGTCGGATGGAGGATGCCGGCTGAGGGCCTGCAACCATGGTTGGGTTGCAGGTGTACGGCACGACGAGGGGTTGAAATGGCTGACACATTGAAGAAGGCCGCCGTCTGGCTCGGGTTGGTCTCGGACAACAACTATGCGCAGTCCGAGTACGGCGTCGACGACGTCACCCAGCAGGTGCCGCGCGAGCCCGAACATCCGGTGGTCGCCACCCAGCAGTCCGGCGCGCCGCAGTCCGCGGTGGTGCCGGCCGCCCCGGTGCCCGCCGCGGCCACCGTCACCGAGCTGGAGTCCCGCCGTCCCACCGCTCCGGCGCCGCGCACCGCCGACCTGAGCCGGATCATCACCGTCACCCCGCGCGCCTTCAACGAGGCCCGGACGATCGGCGAGCACTTCCGCGACGGCGTCCCGGTGATCATGAACCTGGGCGAGTTGGAGAACGTCGACGCCAAGCGCCTGGTCGACTTCGCCGCCGGGCTCATCTTCGGGCTGCGTGGCAGTATTGATCGCATCACCAGCAAGGTGTTCCTGCTGTCCCCGCCGAACGTGAACGTCACGGCTGAGGACAAGGAGCGCATTGCCGGGGGGTTCTACAACCAGAGCTAGCCAGGTCCACCACCTGCGGCTCGCTCAGTCAAGACTCGTCATCCAAGGGAGTGGCCGTGCAGTTGGTCGGATTCGTCCTGTGGTACGTGTTGTGGGCTTATCTGGCCATCCTGATGGTTCGGGCCGTGCTCTCCTTCGTGCCGCTCTTCGTCCGCGACTGGCAGCCCCGTGGGCTGATGCTGGTGATCGCGGAGTTCGTCTACACCCTCACCGACCCGCCGCTGCGGTTCATGCGCAAGATCATCCCGCCGGTGCGGATCGGCGCCACCAGCTGGGATCTCGGCTTCCTGGTGCTGTTTCTCGGGCTGTCGTTCGTGCAGCGGCTGATCCCGTTCGTCTTCGTGTGAGGGTCGCCGAAACCCTTTGTGTTCGGCTGGGCGCACCGATAGCCTGACGAGGTTGGTTACCGTCCGTCACTCGTGAGGTGAAGCATGACCTTGTCCCTGGAGCAGGTTCGCCAGACCCGGTTCCACCTGGCTCGCCGTAACGGCTACGAGCCGGTGGACGTCGACAATTTCGTCGATCAGGTCGAGGTGACGCTGGCGCAGTTGGGCGAGGAGAACGAGACCCTCAAGAAGCAGGTCGAGACGCTCACCGCCGGCGGCCCGGCCGAGGCCGCCCCGGCCGCCGACTCCGCCGAGACCGAGGAACTTCGCGGCCGGCTCAGCGAGGCGGACGCCGAACTGGAACGGCTGCGCGGCGAGCTGGAGAGCCGCGGCGCCGAGCTGGAGACCGCGCGCAGCGCGCTGGGCGAGAGCGACCAGGGCGAGCTGGTCACCCGGCTGCAGGGCGAACTGGACCAGGCCAAGGGCGAACTCGCCGGCCGGGACGAGCGGATCGCCGCGCTGAGTGCCGAACTGGACGGGGTGCGCGCCGAACTGGCGACCGCACAGGCGGCCCAGGCCGAGCGGCTCTCCAAGGTCGAGAACATCGTGGTCACCGCCGCCCCGGACGCCGCCCCCGCGGTCACCAAGCTGCTGCAGATGGCCACCGAGCAGGCCGAACGCCTGGTCGAGGAGGCCGACGCCGACGCCCAGCGGATCACCGCGGAGGCGTCCGGCAAGGCCGAGTCCACCGTCGAGGAGGCGGCCGCGCAGGCCCACCAGGCGCTCACCGACGCCCGGGCCCGGGCCGAGGAGATCGAGCAGCAGGCCCAGGCCGCCGCCGACGCGCTGCAGGCCGAGACCACGGCCAAGTCCGAGGCGCTGAACACCGAGATCACCGACCGCCGCACCGAGCTGTTCACCGCGCTGGAGGCCGAGCGCGACGAACTGCGCGGCAAGGTCGACCACCTGCGCTCGTTCGAAGAGCGGTACCGGCAGAGCCTGACCAGCCAGCTGCGGGCGCAGCTGGAGTCGCTGTCCGCGCAGGCGGAGCCCGAGGACGTCCCGGAACTGCTCGGGGAGCCCGCCGGCCCGTCCGCCACGCCGCGGCTGGACGCGCTGCTCGGCGATCAGAACTGACCCGTCCACGGCACTGAGGAATATCGCGGCGGGTGGTACTCTCTCCGCTCGGACCACCACCCTGAAGGAGTTCCCCGGATGCCAACGGCTCGCAAGACGGATCCCGCTGCCGCGGGTCCGGCGTCCATCCCGGTCGCCGAGGGCGAAGAGCCGTGGACGGCGGAGGAACTCGCCGAGGTGCGCGAGGAACTCACCGACGAGGTGGCCCGGCTGGAACGGGCGATCGCGGTCGCCGAGGCCGGGCTGCAGGATCTGTTCTCCGACGGCAGCGAGGGCGCCGGCCGTGACCCGGCCGACGTCGGCTCCACCAACTTCGAGCGCGACCAGGAGATGTCGCTGGCCCAGAACGCCCGCGAGATGCTGGAGCAGGCGCAGCTGGCGCTGCGGCTGTTCGACTCCGGCGAGTACGGCGCCTGCGAATCCTGCGGCCAGCCGATCGGCAAGGACCGGTTGCAGGTGTTCCCGCGGGCGACGCTGTGCATGACCTGCAAGAAGCGGGAGGAGCGGCGATAGCCGTGAACCCTCGTCGCTACGGCCTATCGGCGGTGCTGCTCGGCGCGGCCGGCTTCGGCCTCGACTGGGCGACCAAGCAGTGGGCGCTGGCCAGTCTCGACCCGTCCGACCCGGTGCAGGTGATTCCCGGCCAGCTGTACCTGCGGCTGATCCGCAACCCGGGTGCCGCGTTCAGCATGGGCGAGAGCTTCACCGTGGTGCTGACCTGCCTGGCGATCGCGGCGCTGATCTTCCTGCTCGGCTGGATGGTGCCCCGGGTGCGGCACCGCGGCTGGACGGTGGCCGCCGGCCTGCTGCTGGCCGGGGTGTCGGGCAATCTGTTCGACCGGCTGTTCCGCGAGCCGGGCGCCTTCCACGGCCACGTCGTCGACTTCCTGCAGGTGCCCTGGTTCGCGGTCTTCAACGTCGCCGACATCTGGATCACCTTCGCCGCCGTCACGGTGATCTGGCTGACCGTGATCAGCCAGGTGAATCTGGCCGGTGACAAGGTCGAACACGGCTCGGCCGCGGAACGGGCCGAGCGGTGAGCGTGCACCTGGTCCCGGACGGCCTGGCCGGCCAGCGGGTGGACAGCGCCGCGGCCCGGATGACCGGGCTGTCCCGCAGCCGGATCGACGACCTGATCGCAGACGGCCACGTCCAGCTGGACGGACGCAGCGTCACCAAGTCCACCCGGGTCAACGGCGGCGAACTGCTCGAGGTGAGCCTGCCGGAGCCGGCGTCCGCGGTGGTCGCGACGCCGCGGGAGGTGGCCGGCGTCCGGATCGTGCACGACGACGCCGACATCGTGGTGGTCGACAAGCCGGCCGGCGTGGCCGCCCATCCGTCGCTGGGCTGGGACGGCCCCTCGGTCACCGAGCACCTGGCCGCCGCCGGGTTCCGGATCTCTACCTCGGGGGCCGCGGAGCGGCAGGGCATCGTGCAGCGGCTCGACGTCGGCACCTCCGGGCTGATGGTGGTGGCCAAGAGCGAACGCGCCTACACCCTGCTCAAGCGGGCCTTCCGCGACCGCACCGTGGACAAGGTGTACCACGCCCTGGTGCAGGGCTTCCCCGACCCGCACGTCGGCACCATCGACGCCCCGATCGCCCGGCATCCCGGGCACGACTGGAAGATGGCGATCGTCGACGGCGGACGGCACAGCGTCACCCACTACGACACCCTGGAGGTGTTCCGCGGCGCCACCCTGCTCGAGGTGCATCTGGAGACCGGCCGGACCCACCAGATCCGGGTGCACGCCCAAGCCATCGGGCATCCCTGCGTGGGCGACCCGCTGTACGGCAGCGACCCGGTGCTGGCCGCCCGGCTCGGGCTGGAGCGGCAGTGGCTGCATGCCGTGGAACTCGGCTTCGAACACCCCGGCAGCGGCGAGCAGGTCCGGTTCGACTCGCCCTATCCCGACGATCTGGCCGGCGCCGTGGAACAACTTCGTAACGGTTGACCCCGATCGGCCACTGCCTGGTCGCGTCCCGGTCACCTGAGTCCGCTAGGGTTCAGGCGTGCGTAGAGCGAAGATCGTGGCAACCCTGGGTCCCTCGACGGACACCCTTGAGAAGGTGATCGGCCTGATGGAGGCCGGCATCAATGTGGCTCGCCTGAACATGTCCCATGGCGACCACCTGGAGCACATGCGGCGGCTGAAGCTGGTTCGGGACGCCTCCTACGAGGTCGGACGCCCGGTCGGGGTGTTCGCCGACCTGCAGGGCCCGAAGATCCGGCTGACCCGGTTCGAGAACGATTTCGCGATCCTCGAGGCCGGCCAGCAGTTCGTGATCACCACCGACGACGTGCTGGGCACCGCCGAGCGGTGCGGCACCACGCTGAAGACGATCACCCAAGATGTCAGCCCCGGCGACCAGGTGCTGATCGATGACGGCAAGATCCACCTGCGGGCCGTCGAGGTGACCGACACCGACGTGATCACCGAGGTGGTGGTCGGCGGCCGGGTGTCGAACAACAAGGGCATCAACCTGCCCGGCGTCGCGGTGTCGGTGCCGGCGCTGAGCGAGAAGGACGAGCACGACCTGCGCTGGGCGCTGCGGCACGGCGTCGACATGGTGGCGCTGTCCTTCGTGCGCAGCGCGTCCGACTACGACCGGGTCCGCGAGATCATGGACCAGGAGGACCGGCACGTCCCGGTGATCGCCAAGATCGAGAAGCCGCAGGCGATCGACAACCTGCACGAGATCATCGACACCTTCGACGCCATCATGGTGGCCCGTGGCGACCTCGGCGTGGAGCTGCCGCCCGAACAGGTGCCGTCGGTGCAGAAGCGAATCATCGAAGAGGCCCGCACCTGGGCCAAGCCGGTGATCGTGGCGACCCAGATGCTGGAGTCGATGATCAGTGCCCCGCAGCCGACCCGCGCGGAGACCTCCGACGTCGCCAACGCCATCCTGGACGGTGCCGACGCGGTGATGCTGTCCGGCGAGACGGCGATGGGCGAGTACCCGATCGAGGCCGTCAAGGTGATGGGCCGGATCATCAACTACACCGAGGACCAGGGCCTCGACAAGATCCGGCACATCGACTGGGACCCGCACACCCACGCCGGCGTGATCTCCAAGGCCGCGGTCGACATCGCCGAGCGGGTCGGGGCCAAGTACCTGGCCGCCTTCACCATCTCCGGCGACACCCCGCACCGACTGGCCCGGCTGCGCTGCGAGATCCCGATCATGGCGTTCACGCCGAAGCCGCGGACGGCCCTGGAGCTCACCCTGTGCTGGGGTGTGCAGTCCTGGGTGACGCCCGAGTTCACCAGCACCGAAGGCATGGTGCAGTCGGTGCAGGACGCCCTGCAGCAGACCGGCTGGGTGAAGTCCGGCGACCTGATCGTGATCGTCGCCGGCAACCCGGCCCGCACCGGCGGCCAGACCAACTCGGTGCGGATCTACGAACTGCACGACTGAACGACACCGACGACAGGTCCGGACGCCGCGGCGTCCGGACCTGTCGTGTCTGGGCGTCGGCTGGACAGCGCGTCGGGCTGGTCAGGGCGTCGGACGCGTCTGGGGGTCGGTCGGGTCTGGGATCCGGTCGGGTCTGGGCGCCGGCGGGTCAGGGCGCCGTCCCGCCGAGCTGGTGATCGGCCAGGAAGTGCGCGATGTCCCGGGTGGCCGGGTAGAGCTGCTGGTAGCGGCCGAAGAAGTCGTCGTAGAGCGCCCGGTTCTCTTCGTCGGGCTGCACGTGCGCCGACACCTTCATCCAGCTGGTGGACTCGTCGGCCTCGCCGACGGTCTGCGCCGCGATCAGCGCGTCGCCGTAGCTGGCGCCGATGGCCAGCTTGGGCAGAACCTGCTCGATGCCGCAGACGTCCGACATGATCCGGGTCCACAGGCCGCCCTTGGTGCCGCCGCCGACGGCGACGTACCGGGTGCCGCGTCCGCCGGCCTCCTCGATCGCCGCCAGCAGGTGCCGGGTGCCGTAGGCGGTGGCCTCCAGCAGAGCCCGGTACAGCTCGCCGCGGGTGCTGCTCAGGGTGAGCCCGGCGATCACGCCGCGCGCCTTCGGGTCGCTGATCGGCGTCCGCTCACCGGCGAAGTAGGGCAGCGCCAGCAGCCCGTTGGACCCGGCCGGGACGTCGCCGGCCTCCTCGGTGAGCACCGCGTACTCCACCCCGCCGGCGATCTCCCGCAGCCAGGCGGTCAGCGCGCCCGAGGCGGACAGCCCGCCGGCCAGCGCGAAGGTGCCCCGGTACAGCCCGGAGATCGCCCACAGGTTGGGGTGCGCCATGAAGCGGCCGGCGATCATCTCGGCCACGATCGTCGAGCCGTACATCAGCATCACGTCGCCGGGGTCCTTCACCCCGACGCTCAGCGCCTCGCTGTAGGCGTCCGTGGTCCCGACACCGACCGGGATGCCCTCGGGCAGTCCGGTCAGCCGGGCCGCCTCGGCGGTGATCCGGCCGGCCACCTCGTTGGAGTACCGCAGTTGCGGCAGCGGCAGGCCGGGCGCCACCAGCTCGCACCATTCCGGGATCCAGTCCTGGGTCTGTGGCGAGTACATCGGATCGAACATGGACGCCGACAGGTGGTCCAGCACGTAGCTGCCGGTCAGCTTGAAGGCGATGTAGGTCTGGGCCATGAAGACGTACCTGGCCTTCTCCCACACCCAGGGCTCGTTGCGCATCGTCCAGAGCAGCTTGGGGCCCTGGGACTGCGAGGTCAGCACGTTGCCGCAGCGTTCCAGCAGGGCGGCCTGGCCGAGCTGCTGGTTCAGTTCGGCCACCTCCTGGTGGGCCCGGGTGTCCACCCCGTAGAGGATGGCCGGACGCAGCGGGCGGCCGTCGGCGTCGCAGAACAGGCTGCACGGCCCGATCCCCGAGACGGTCACCCCGACCACCGGGCCGTCGGCGCGGTGCAGCAGGTCGGCCGCCAGGGCCAGGAAGTCGGCCCACCAGACCTGGTCGGCGTCGTGCTCGACGTGGCCCGGCTTGGGCATCGAGGTCCGGTGCTGTTGTTCCGCGGTGGCGATCACCTTGCCGTCCAGCCGGGACAGCACCCCCTTGGAGCTGCCGGTGCCGATGTCGATGCCGATCACCAGCCGCTTGTCCTTGGCCATGGTTGTGCTCCTCTCGGTGAGCGCCGTTGCTCGGTGCGGGCGCCCGCCGTCTCCGGCACGCCCCACGCCGCAACGGTATGCGATCCGGACGCCCGACGGGGGACGCCGGTCGGGGCATCGTCGCCTCGTTCGCTCCGCCGCGTTCGGGTCGGCCTGTTCGGGTCGCGGCGTCCGGGTCCGCCGATCTCGCCATCGGCGACGGGTTTCATCGTCGGTGACGAGTTTCGGGTAATAACACGAAAGCGGTCGCGGAATCTGACAGCGGTCACCGATGTCGAGATCGGTGTGACCGGGACGGCGGCCAGGGACAGGTGAAGGTCGGTAGGCCCCAGCCGCGCCCTTCGATGCAGATCTGCAGGCGCCGGCGGGGTGCCGCCGCCCGCGAGCCCCCCGGGTTGGGCGGCTATCGCCAGGGAGCACCCCCACCGGTGGGGTGGCTGTCGCCAGGGAGCGTTTCCCCCGGTCGGGGTACCGCCGCCCAGGGAGCATTCCCCCAGTCGGGTGGCTGTCGCTCGGGAGCACTCCCCACCGGTCGGACGGCTGTCGCCCGCCGTCCGACCAGCCCTGGGGGAGGGTTCCTGGGTGGTGGGTCAGTTCTGCTTCGGGTCGGACGCCGTGGCCTCGCTGGTGTGCCGGACCTCCAGGGTGACGCCGTTGGCCTCCCGGGTGTCGAAGTAGCAGAAGCCGGAGCCGTCGGCGCGGCGGCCCTTGCCGATCACGTCCAGGCCGAGCTGCTGGCCGGTGGCGACGGCGTCCGGCAGGTCGGGAACCTCGAAGCCGAGGTGGTAGACGCCCTCGCCGTGGGTGTCCAGAAAACGGCGCTGCGGAGTGTCCTCGGGGCCCGGCTGGCACAGCTGCAGCTGCACGTTCATGAAGTCGTAACACTTGTACTTCATGCCCGCCGAACCGGCCGGGTTGGGCACGTCGTACTCCACGTACGCGCCCCCCTTCGGGTAGTCGAACCAGGGACCCACACCAAGCCGCTGATAAGCGGAAACGGCTCGATCGAGGTCATGGACGACGATGCAGATGTGGTGCAGCTGGGTGAACAGATCGCTCATTGCGAATCCTCTCGGCTGAGCTGGTGGGGAGCCGTCAGCGGCCACCGGATCCGTGTTCCGGCCCCGAGCGTGGCTCCTAGGTCTGGGCAATGTATACCAAACCGTGTACGGTGCACCATACAAGCGAGGCAGGGCGCTTCGCTGAGAGGAGAACCCGGTGTATTACTTCGGATATTGCACGTACCTGCTCGAGTCCGAACTCCGCAAGTACCTGCCGGAGGCGGTGGCGATCACCAAGGCGACCGCACCCAACCATCAGATCCAGTTCCGCGCCGCCGGAGAGCGCACCGATCGTGGCTGGTGTCATCTGGCCGACACCAACACCCTCGGCAAGACGGCTCGGGGCATCGTCTTCGAGGTCAACGATGATCGTGTCAACGACGACTTCGACGACTTCGACATCATCTTCCTGACCGTCCGGGGAGACGACGGCGAGACCTACGACGCCTTCACCTACGTGCTCAGCCAGCCGGGCAAGCCGATGCGGCCCCCGCGGTTCTACTGGCAGCGCGTCCCCGATGGCCTGATCGAGCAGGAATTCCCGCTGGACTACCGCACCGAGGTGCAGGCCATCTTCGACGAGGCGGCCGAATGCCCCGATTTCGACCGCCCGGCACCGGCGGTGGCACCCGGCCGCTCCGCCGACACCCGGTGACCGACTCCACCCGTTCCTCCTAGGAAAGAGCAATCCGTCTATCTGCCTCAAAGAAAGAGAGCACCATGTTGCGGAAATTTCGTACCTGCCTGGGCGCGGCGGCAGCCGTAGCCACGGCCTCCTTGTTGCTGTCCGCGTGTGTCGGCCCCAGCAGCAGCAGTAGCGCGTCGCCCTCCGGGTCGTCGTCCGAGGTTCATACGGTCATGCCCGGCGTCCTCAAAGTCGGCTCCCAGCAGGCCTACATCCCCGGCGAGTTCCGCCCGGCGGGTGAGGACAAGCTTCAGGGCTTCGGCGTGGACTTCATCGACGAGATCGGCAAGCGGCTGAACCTGAAGATCGAATGGCTGCAGGTCGACTACTCGGCGATCATCACCGGCCTGCAGTCCAAGCAGTTCGACATGGGGTCGGGCGGCATGAGCCCCAACCCCGAGCGGCTCGCCCAGGTCGACATGGTCGGCTACTTCCAGTCCGGCGCCACCTACATCATGCGCAAGGAGGACGCGGGGAAGTACAAGAACTCCCAGGACCTGTGCGGCAAGAAGGTCGGCATGCTCGAAGGGTCCACCACGCTGCAGGCGGCGTTCGACAAGGAGAACGAGAAGTGTGGGGGGAACCCGATCCAGATCGAGCCCTACACCAACACCAACCTCGGCATTCAGGGCCTGCTGTCCAAGCGCATCGACGCCTACACGCCCGATGTGGCGCAGAGCCAGTACATCGTCAAGCAGGATCCGAACAATCTCGTCACCATCGGTGACTACGTGCTGGTCGACTACCTGATCAACTACACGTTCACCAAGGACAACACCGCCCTGCGTAACGCCGTGTACAACACGCTGCAGGACATGATGACCGACGGCACCTACGACAAGATCCTCGAGAAGTGGGGCATCAACCGTGGCGGCCTGAAGAAGCCGGCGTTGAATGGCGATCTCGATGCGAAGCCGTGATCGTCTCGCGATGATGCGGGTGGTGCTGCCATGACCGCCGCGACCGAGACGTCCGGCAGCGTCTACTTCCCGGTCAAGGCGAAATTCCCGTGGGGCCAGTTCGTCCAGGCGGCGGTGGTCATCGTCATCGTCGGCTGGGTGATCGTCAGCTTCGCGGTCTCCGGCGTCTTCGACTTCGGGACGGTGGCGCGCTACCTGTTCGGCCAGCAGATCTGGCTCGGTCTGTGGGGAACCCTCAGCCTGGCCACGCTGTCCACGGCGATCGCCCTGGTGCTCGGCACCCTGGTCGCGCTGATGCGGATCTCGAGCAACAAGGTGCTGTCGGGAGTGGCGTCGGCCTACGTGTTCTTCTTCCGCGGCACACCGATGCTGGTCCAGTTGCTGATCTGGTTCTACGCCATCCCGCGGATGATCGGCCAGGTCAGGCTGGGGATCCCGTTCACCGACGTGGTGTGGGTCGACCAGCCGGCGAGCGTGTTCTTCACGCCGTTCGTCGCCGGACTGTTCGCCCTGTCGCTGGCGGAGACCGGCTACATGGCCGAGGTGGTCCGTTCGGGCATCATGGGCGTCGATCAGGGCCAGCGGGACGCCGCCCTGGCACTGGGACTGCCGCGCAGGAAGATCACCACCCAGATCGTCCTCGTCCAGGCCTTCCGGATCATCCTTCCGTCGGCCGGCAATCAGTACATCATGATGATCAAGAACACCTCTTTGGCCTACACCATCGGGTACATCGAGCTGTTGCTCACCGTGAGCCGCATCTACTACTCCAACTTCAAGTATCTCGAGCTGCTGCTCGTGGCGGCGTTCTGGTACCTGGTGCTGACGGCGCTCATCACGTTCCTTCAGCAGTTCCTCGAGCGTCGATACCCAGCGAGGTAGGGCCATGACCGAACCCACATTGAAAATGGAAGCCCTGCACGTCTACAAGTCGTTCGGGGAAGTCAAGGTTCTGCACGACGTCTCGGTGAAGGTGCACTCGGGCGAGGTGGTGGCCCTGATCGGGCCGTCCGGTGCCGGCAAGTCCACCTTCCTGCGCTGCGTCAACAACCTGCAGCCGATCGACTCCGGCACGATCGAGGTGGACGGCGACCTGATCGGCTACCGCAAGGTCGGCGACTTTCTGGAGCCGCTGGGCGACAAGGAGGCCGCCGCCCAGCGGGCCCGGATCGGCATGGTGTTCCAGAACTTCAACCTGTTCCGGCACATGACCGCTGTGGCGAACGTCATGTACGGGCAGATCGAGGTGCTCGGACGGCCCAAGGCCGAGGCCCAGGCGACCGCCATGGACGCCCTCAAGAGGGTCGGACTGGTGGGCCGCGAGGACCGCTATCCCTCGCAGCTCTCGGGCGGCCAGCAGCAGCGCGTGGCGATCGCCCGCGTGCTGGCCATGAATCCCACGATGATTCTGCTCGACGAGCCGACCAGCGCCCTCGACCCCGAACTGCGGGTCGAGGTGGCCAACGTCATCAAGGGGATGGCCGCCAACAAGGCGACCATGTTGATGGCGACGCACGATATTCCCCTGGTGCACGACATCGCCGACTACATCATCTTCATGGTGGACGGACGCATCGTCGAGGCGGGGCCGGCGGAGAAGATCCTCACCAACCCCGAGCACGACCGCACCCGGTCGTTCCTCACCGCGATGGAGTCCTGACCGGACGTGACTGCCTCCTCGCACGGCGACGTGGCGCGGGTCGATCACCCGCG
>NZ_JASGDE010000155.1:0-16110 GCF_047607385.1 Micropruina sp. | reverse complement strand
TCTTCTTGTGCGGGGGCGCAGCCGCCACGCTGGCAGGGTTCGGAGTACGGGTTCGGGGGGGCCACGGAAACGAACAAGGATCTGGGGGGATCTTGTTGGTGGTGGCGAGGGCAGGATTGAGCCGGGTCGGGCGGACTACTGGGAGGTGTCGTCCACGACCCGGCTCTCCGCCACATCCAGGACGTCCGCGCCGGATGGGCAGTGTTTCGATCGGATCACCGGCCATGTAGACATGAGGGCGTGGAGATCGCACAGGACGTGTTCGGAGATAGCTATAAGACGGCAGAGCGATATGTCGACATATTGGCAAGTCGAGGTGTCGACTGGGGTTTGATCGGTCCGCGTGAGGTGGACCGGTTGTGGCCGCGGCATGTGCTGAACTCCCTGGCCGTCGGATCGCTGATCGCCGAGGGCAGCATCGTGGTCGACGTGGGCTCCGGAGCCGGCCTGCCGGGCCTCCCGCTCGCGATTCAACGTCCTGACCTCAACGTGACACTGCTGGAGCCCCTGCTGCGGCGGTTCAACTTCCTCACCGAGGCGGTGGCCGAGTTGGACCTGGCTGACCGGGTGACGGTGGTGCGGGGACGGGCCGAGGAGCACCACGACCGGTACGACGTGGTGACCGCTCGCGCGGTCGCAGCGCTCCCCAAGCTGCTCGGTTGGTGCCTGCCGCTGATGAGGGCGAACGGGCAGTTGCTGGCTCTCAAAGGTGAGAGCGCCGAGGCCGAACTGCTGGACGTACAGAAGACACTGCGCAAGGGGCGGCTCAGCGGTGAAGTACTGACCGTTCCGGCGCCAGGCACGGCGGAGTCGACCTGGGTGGTCCGCATCCGCTGATCGTTCTGCGGCCACGCCCGGGAAAGAAGGCGGGGGCGTCCATGTTGCGACGGTAAGCTCGTGCGTCGAGCATGCAGCGGCGGAAGGCGGCAGACGACTCTATGACCACCGTTTCACATGAAACACTCCCCCGGTTCTGGCAGGTGAATGCATGACCCAATCCACCGCGCCACGCCGGGTGGCCTATGACACCGACGAGTTCATGCCGGCACCGGTTGAGCTGCCGGACGACACCGTTCCACGTGAAACAACGGAGCTCCCGGCACCCGACTCCACCCGCGTGATCGTGATCGCGAACCAGAAGGGCGGCGTCGGCAAGACCACGACCGCGGTCAACCTGGCCGCGGGTCTGGCCGCCGGCGGGCTCACGGTGCTGGTCATCGACCTCGATCCGCAGGGGAACGCGTCCACCGCCCTGGGAGTGGACCACGAATCCGGAGTCACCGGCACCTATGAGGTGCTGATCGACGGCGAGCCGATCGAACGCCACGTCCAGTCCTCCCCCGAAGCCGAGAGCCTCTGGGTACTGCCGGCGACGATCGACCTGGCCGGCGCCGAAATCGCTCTGGTCGACGTGCCCGGACGAGAGAGCAAGCTCAAGCGTGCCATTGAGCGGCTGATCGCCCGCCACCGGATCGACTACCTGTTCATCGACTGCCCACCATCGCTGGGCCTGCTCACCCTGAACGCGCTGGTGGCGGCGCAGGAGCTGCTGGTTCCCATCCAGTGCGAGTACTACGCGTTGGAGGGTATCTCTCAGCTGCTCCGGACCATCGACCTGGTCAAGGGCTCGATGAACGACCGGCTGCGGCTGTCCACGATCGTGCTGACCATGTTCGACGCGCGAACCCGGCTCTCGGCACAGGTGGCCAACGAGGTGCGGACCCACTTCCCCACCGAGACGCTGGCCACCGCGATCCCCCGCTCGGTGCGGGTGTCCGAAGCCCCGAGCTACGGCCAGACCGTGATCACCTATCACCGCGCGTCCGCCGGTGCCCAGGCCTACCTCACCGCAGCCGGCGAGATCGCCCGGCGCGGAGCCACGAAAGGACAATGATGTCGACCGCCAAACCACGCGCCGGCCTCGGCCGCGGCCTGGGTGACCTGATTCATCGCACCGATCCGGAGCTGGAGCCGCAACGCGCCGCTCCCCTGGCGGTCGAGCCGCCGGAAGGCTCCTACTACGCCGAGCTGCCCGTCGACAGCATCCGGCCCAATCCGAAGCAGCCCCGGCAGGTCTTCGATGCGGACGCCCTGGCCGAGTTGGTGGAGTCGATCCAGGAAGTGGGCCTGCTGCAGCCCATCGTGGCGCGTCCGCTGGGTGACGACAGCTACGAGCTGGTGATGGGGGAGCGTCGGCTGCGAGCCAGTCAACAGGCGGGTCTGGCGACCATTCCGGCCATCGTCCGCCCCACCTCCGAGCATGATCTGCTGCGGGACGCCCTGCTGGAGAACCTGCACCGGGCCCAGTTGAATCCCCTGGAGGAGGCGGCCGCCTATCAGCAGCTGCTCACCGACTTCGACTGCACCCAAGAGGAGCTGTCCACCCGGATCAAACGGAGCCGTCCGCACATCAGCAACACCATCCGGCTGCTGCAGTTGCCGGCGCCGGTGCAGCGCCGAGTCGCGGCGGGAGTGTTGAGCGCTGGTCACGCCCGGGCCATCCTCGGACTGGGCGACCCGCTGGCCATGGAGCGGCTGGCGCAACGCGTGGTCGCCGAGAACCTGTCGGTGCGTGCCGTCGAAGAGATCGTCGCCCTCGGCGAGGGCCGCGAACCCAAGGCACCCCGGCAGCGAGTCACCCGGGAACCGACGGAGCGGGCGTCCGCGCTCGCCGAGCGATTGGTCGAGCGCCTGGACACCCGGGTCAACGTGGTGATGGGCGCCAAGGGACGCGGACGGATCGTCATCGACTTCGCCAACGACGAAGACCTCGGACGCCTGGTCGAGCTGCTGGCTTGAGAGTATCCACATCTCTATTTATCGACAAGTCTACCTAGGTGGAGCGCAGCCGAGGACTCGGGACGGGTCGATGGTGACCGCAACCGCCCGGTAGCCTCGGCAGGGTGATGACTGCCGACGATGCACCCGCCGTCCGTTCCGCCCTGCTGCGCTACCGGATCATGGCCTGGGTGGTCGGGGTGCTGCTGGTGGTGCTGACCTGCGTCGGCGTCCCGCTGAAGTATCTGGGGCACAACGACACCGTGGTGACCTGGACGGGGGTGCCGCACGGCTGGCTGTACCTCATCCTGCTGATCACCGCCTACGATCTGGGACGCCGGGTGAACTGGCCCTGGCTACGGTTGATCCTGATCGCCCTGGCTGGAACGGTGCCGTTCTTGTCCTTCGTCGCGGAGCGCTACGCCACCAAGGACGTGCATGCCCGGCTGACCGCGGTCGAAGCCGGTTGAGAAAGCGCTGATCTTTCGTCGGCTGAGCTTGTCGAGACCCCGCTCGCAACGGGTTTCGACAAGCTCAACCAGCGAGACCTCGCAGTGATCAGCTCTCCGGCGACGCGGAGCCCATCCCGCTGACCCCGGTGCGGCGCTTGCCCATGCTCTGGGCGATCTTGATGCTGGCACCCAACCCGAACAGGGCGAACACCCACCACTGCAGGGCGTAGCCGCTGTTGCGCCAGGAGCCCTCGCCCTCGGGCAGCTTGACCGTCGCCGGCGCCAGCCCCTGACGTCCGGACGCCGCGGCGTCCAGGGTGATGAAACCGGGCATCAGCGGCTGCGGCCAGAGCTGCGCCAGTTGCGGCAGCCGCACCGAGCCGAGTTGGTAGCCGGCCGGCAGGGTGTGGTCGGCGCCGGCCTCGGAGGGCAGGAAGATGCCGGTCTGGTCGAGCTCGCCGGACGGCACCGGGGGAGCCTCGGCACCGGACGGGATGGTGCCCCGGACCACCGGGAGAACCCGGCCGTCGGCCAGCTCGAAGGCGGACAGCACCCGCACCACGCCGTCCTCGCCGAGCACGCGTTCCTGCTGGTCAGGCCGGTAATGCCCGGACACCGACACCGGTTTGCCGTAGATGTCGCCGACCGTGCCGTCGGCCGCAACGAAGTCGAGCAGCGGGGCCACCGGCTGCTGGGCGCGGGCCTGTGCGGACGCGTTGCCCTGGTCGGTGAAGACCTGCAGCTGCCACAGCCCGAGCCCGGTCATCACCGCGGCCGCCAGCACGCCGGCGAGAATCACCAGCGCCTGCTTCACCCGCAGCGGCATCGCCTCAGCCCCGAACCGCCGACGGCCCGCGCTCGGACGCCTGCCGCACCAGCGCCGCACACAGTTCGCCGAAGTCGTCCCCGCCGGCCTCCACGGCCAGCGGCACCAGCGAGGTCTCGGTCATCCCCGGCGACACGTTGGTCTCGATGAACACCGGGCCGTCGGCGCCGACGATGATGTCGGTGCGGGACAGGTCGCGCAGCCCGAGCCGCTCGTGCACGGTCAGCGCCAGGGACGCGCAGGCCGCCGCCACGTCGTCGTCCAGCTCGGCGGGGCAGAGGAACCGGGTCTCACCGGCGGTGTACCGGGCGGTGTAGTCGTACACCCCCGAACGCGGCCGGATCTCCACCGCCGGCAGCGCTCGCGGGCCGTCGCCGGTGTCCACCACGGTGACGGCCACCTCGACGCCCGCCACGAACTCCTCGACCACCGCGGTCTCGCCGTAGGCGTAGGCGGCCACCATGGCGCTCGGCAGCGCCTCCGGGACGGTCACCTTGGTGCAGCCCAGCGCCGACCCGCTGCGGCTCGGTTTCACCATCAGCGGCAGCCCGAGCCGGCCGGCTAGCGCGTCCACCAGGGCCCGGGCGCCGAGCTCCCGGAACACCGAGTTCGGCAACGCCACCTGGGCCGGCTTGGCGACGTCCAGCAGCGGTGTGCAGATCGACTTGTCGAAGGCCCGCTGCGAGGCCGGCCCGGTGGAGCCGACATAGGGGACGCCGAACAGGTCCAGCACGGTGCGCAGCGAGCCGTCCTCGCCGTCGCCGCCGTGCAGCACCGGGAACACCACCGCGCCGGGGGTGCCGGCCAGCAGCTCGGCCAGGCCGGCGGTGACGTCGGATTCGATCACGCTGTGGCCGCGGTCTCGCAGTGCCTGGGCGACGCGGCGTCCGGAGCGCAGTGACACGTCCCGCTCGTGGGAGAGTCCCCCGGCGAGGACGATGATGGGGCCGACTTCGCTCATGGACAGTTCCTCAGGTGATGTCCGGCGCAGGACCGGAGGTGATGTCGCGGTACAGGTTCTCGCCGGCGCCGATGCCGAAGGTGCGCAGCGTGTCCAGCTCGTCGTGCAGCACCTCGCCGAGTCGCCGGGTGCCCTCCAGGATGCGTTCCGGGGTCGGGAAGCAGTACGACAGCCGCATGTTCCGGCTGCCCAGCCCGTCGGCGAAGAAGGCGGTTCCGGGCACGTAGGCGACCCGGGCCGACACCGCCCGCGGCAGCATCGCCTGCGAATCGATCCCCTCCGGCAGGGTCACCCAGACGAAGAAGCCGCCGCGCGGGTGCGTCCAACTGGTGCCCTCGGGCATGTTCTCGGTCAGCCCCTGCAGCATGGCGTCGCGCCGCGCCCGGTACATGTCGCGGAACACCTGGATCTGGCCGCGCCAGTCGAATTTCTCCAGGTAGGTGGTGATCGCGAACTGGCTGAACACCGGGGGAGCCAGGGTGGCCGACTCCTGGGCCAGGGTCAGCTTCTCGCGGACGGCGTGCGGCGCCAGCGCCCAGCCCACCCGGAACCCGGGGGCGAAGGTCTTGGAGAACGAGCCCAGGTAGATCACCCGGTCGTCCTCCATCGAACGCAGCGCCGGCATCGGCTCGCCCTCGATGGCGAGCAGCCCGTACGGGTTGTCCTCGACGATCAGGATGCCGGTCTGGTGGGCGACCTCGATCAGTTCCTGGCGCCGCTGGAGGGTCTGGCTGACCCCGGTCGGGTTCTGGTAGTTCGGGATGGTGTACAGGAACTTCACCCGGCGTCCGGCCTTGTGGCAGGCGGTTACCGCCTCGCGCACCGCCTGCGGGACGAGCCCGAACTCGTCCATCGCGACGTGCACGATCTGCACCTGGTAGGCGCGGAAGGTGCCGATCGCGCCCACGTAGGACGGCGCCTCGGCCAGGATCACGTCGCCCGGATCGCAGAACACCCGGGTGACCAGGTCGAGCGCCTGCTGCGAGCCGCAGCTGACCACCACGTCGTCGGGATGGGCGTGGATGCCCTCCTCGGCCATCACCTCGGTGATCCGCTCGCGCATGAACGGCTCGCCCTGGCCGGAGCCGTACTGCATGGCCTGGGTGCCGCGCTCACGGATCAGCGTCGCCATCGCCTCGCCCAGCGCCTCGCGGGGCAGGTCGGCGATGTTCGGCATGCCGCCGGCCAGCGAGACCACCTCGGGCCGGTTGGCCACCGAGAACAGGGCCCGGACGGCCGACACGGTGAGCCCGTGGGTGCGCTCGGCGTAGGTGTCGATCCACGGGTCGAGAACGGTGTCACGACGGTGAATGGGTTCCGGCAGGCTCACCGCCCCAGCTTAGGCCAGGTGCCTAAGATGAAACTGACTTCGGCACGGGGACGGGCCGGGGCGCCGGTGGTCGGTAGGGGAGGCAGCGTGGTCGTCGAGCTGGTGTCACCGGCGACGGTGCGCGGCCTGAGCTGCCCCTACTGCGGGCGTCCGATGCCGCTGGACGAGGCCGGCATGGTGGCCGCCCAGGCGGCCTGGGGACTGTGCGGCGCGGTGGCGACCGACGACGAGCGCACCGTCGGGTTGCTGCTGGTGTCGGCGGCCACGGTCGGCGATCCGCAGGCCACGGTCGCCCTGGTCGGCGCCCTCTGGGTGGCGCCGGGTCACACCGGCCAGGGCCTGGGACGCGCCCTGGTGCGGACCGCGGCCGCCGGGCTGGTCCGGTCCCGGGTGGCGGCTATGCTGGCCAACTCGGCCGCGCCGGGCTGCGCCGGCCCGCCGGAAGGCTTCCTGGGCGGCACCGGGTTCGCGCCGATGCGGCCGCGGGGGCTGTGGCGGATGGACCTGGCCACCACGGTGCGGCCGCCGAAGCGGTCGGTGCTGGCCCGGCTCGGACGCCTGGTGCAGGCCGTCCGTCCGGTGGCGCCGCCGGAACCGGCCCGGCGCCTCCGGATCAGATGACCGCCGCGATCAGATGAACTCGTCCAACGCCCGGATCAGTGCCGCCTTGGTCTTGCCGCCGGTGAACGACTTGACCAGCTGACCGGCGGAGAAGATCTGGATGGTCGGCAGGCCCAGCACCCCCTGCTCGGTGGGGATTCGCGGGTTGGTGTTGGTGTCGAGCTTGTAGAAGTCGATCTTGTCGCCGAACTCGCCGGCCAACTCGTCGATGATCGGCGCGATCTGCCGACAGGGCGCGCACCAGTCGGCCCAGTAGTCGACCAGGACGGGCTTGTCGGCCCGGATGACCAGCGATTCGAAGGTGTCGTCGGTGACGGCGCTGACGTCTGCCACGGTGTTCCTCTCGTTGACGGGGAAGGGTCGGATCAGACGCTAGCCGCGAGCTCGGACGATTCCTGCAGCTGGGCGGCGTCGTGCAGCTGGGCGACGTAGCGTTCGGCGTCCAGGGCGGCGGAGCAGCCGGTGCCGGCGGCGGTGATCGCCTGCCGGTAGGTGTGGTCGACCAGGTCACCGGCGGCGAAGACGCCGGGCAGGTTGGTCCGGGTGGAGCCCGGCTGCACCAGCACGTAGCCGGCGGCGTCGGTGTCGACCTGGCCCTGCACCAGCTGCGAGCGCGGGTCGTGGCCGATCGCGATGAAGCAGCCCTGCACGGCCAGCTCGCGCTGCTCGCCGGTCACCGTGTCGGCCAGGGTCAGCGAGGTGACCGACTGCTCGCCGTTGATGGAGGCCACCGTGGAGTTCCAGGCGAAGGAGATCTTCGGGTCGGCCTCGGCGCGGGCGATCATGATCTTGGACGCCCGCAGTTCGTCGCGGCGGTGCACCACGGTCACCGAGGACGCGAACCGGGACAGGAAGGTGGCCTCCTCCAGCGCCGAGTCGCCGCCGCCGATCACGGCGATGTCCTTGTCGCGGAAGAAGAAGCCGTCGCAGGTGGCGCACCAGCTGACCCCGCGTCCGGAGAGCCGGTCCTCGCCCTCCACGCCGAGCCGGCGGTACCCGGAACCCATCGCCAGGACCACCGCCTTGGCCCGATGCACGGTGCCCTCGGAGTCGGTGACCGTCTTGACCGGGCCGGTCAGGTCGGCCTCGACGATGTCGTCGGTGACGATCTCGGCACCGAACCGCTCGGCCTGGGCGCGCAGGTTGGCCATCAGGTCGGGGCCCATGATGCCCTCGGGGAAGCCGGGGAAGTTCTCCACCTCGGTGGTGTTCATCAGCGCCCCGCCGGACTCCAGCGCACCCTCGAAGACCAGCGGTTTCAGGTCGGCGCGGGCGGCGTAGATGGCGGCGGTGTAGCCCGACGGGCCGGAACCGATGACGATGACGTCGCGAATCTCTGACATGGCGTCCTTTTGCACAGGGAGGGAACGGGGCCAAGCCTAATGCGGCCGACCGCTGTGTCCGATCAACCCCGGACGCCGGGCCGGTATTCCACGGCCGGTTCCAAGCGGCGTCGGTTCAGTCGGTGTCGGTCCAGCCCAGCTCGTCCCAGACCGCGGCCGGGACCAGCCGGTCGATCCGGTCCAGCACGTAGCGGGGCTGCTGGTCGGCGGGCAGGACGCGGACGTCGTCGGCGGTGGCCTCCCCGGTCAGCACGGCGGCGGACGCCATCCCGGCGTCCAAGGCCATCCGGATGTCGGTCTGCAACCGGTCGCCGACCATCACCGAATGCTCCAGGCGGGCGTCCAGGCCCTCCATGGTGACCTGCAGCATGATCGGGTCGGGCTTGCCCAGCGATTTCACGCACCGGGTGCGGGTGCAGGCCTCGATCGCGGCGGTGATCGCCGCGCAGTCGGGCTCGCCGCGGCCGCCGGGGAAGGGGCAGAACCGGTCCGGGTTGGTCTCGATCAGGAACGCCCGGCGGTGGAACCAGATCGCGTCGAAGGCGATCTGCAGCTTGCGGTAGTCGAACTGCCGGTCGTAGCTGGCGATCACGATGTCGATCTCGGTGGGATCGTCGCTGATCCGGAACCCGGCCTCGGTCAGCGCCCGCCGCAGCGGCTCCTCGGCGATCGGGAACAGCACGGCGTCCGGATGGTTCGCCAGCAGCCAGCGGGTGGTGGTGACGATGGTGTTCGCGATGTCCTCCACCGGGGTGGGCAGCCCGAGCCGGGTCAGCATCCGGGCGTACATCTCCGGATCCTTGGTGGGATTGTTGGACAGATAGCGGATCGGGATCTCCCGGCGCCGCAACTCGCCGATCAGCCGAGTCACCCCGGGCAGCAGCTGGTCACCCAGGTAGATGGTGCCGTCCATGTCGAAGATGTAGGCGTCGTAGAACTCTGTCGGGCGGCGATGCACGACTTCATCGTAGATTGGAGAGCCGGTCGGAAGGAGACATCGGATGGCAACCCTGGTGGTGCTGGGCGCGGGAATCATGGCGACGGCGTTGGCGACGCCGTTCACCGACAACGGCGGCGAGGTGCGGCTGGTCGGCACCCACTTGGACCGTGCCGTCATCGACTCGATCAGGGACACCGGGGTGCACCCGAACCTGCAGCTGGCCGTCCCGGACGGGGTCACCGCCTACCAGCTGGAGGACGCCGCGGCGGCCTTCGACGGCGCGGACCTGGTGATGAGCGGGGTGAACTCGTTCGGCGTCGACTGGGCGGGCGGGCAACTGGCCGGGCTGCTGCGTCCCGGCATGCACGTGATCGCGCTGGCCAAGGGCATGCAGGCCGACGCCGACGGCAATCTGACCACCCTGCCCCGCGCGCTGATGGCCCACCTGCCGGACGCGTTGCGCGCGCAGGTGTCGATCTCGGCCGTCGCCGGCCCGTCGATCGCCGGCGAGGTGGCCGTCCGACGACACACCAGCGTGGTGTTCACCGGGACGGACCCGGACGTGCTGGCGATGTGGCGCGGGCTGTTCGAGACCGACTTCTACCACGTCTGGACCAGCACCGACCTGGTCGGCGTCGAGGTGTGCGCCGCCACCAAGAACTGCTACGCGCTGGGTGCCGGGTTCATGCACGGCCAGCTGCAGGCGCTGGGCGAGAGCGACCCGCGCTACGTGAACTTCAACTACGGCGCGGCGCTGTTCGGGCAGGCCTCGGTGGAGATGACCGAGTTCGTCGAACTGCTCGGCGGCCGGCCGGCCACGGTGCTCGGGCTGCCCGGCATCGGCGACTGCTTCGTCACCTCGATGGGCGGCCGGAACGTCAAGGTCGGCACCCTGGTCGGCGCCGGCATGACGTTCAGCGAGGCCCGGTCCCGGATGCCCGGGGTCACCCTGGAGGGTGCGGCGGCGATCCAGGTGATCGGGGACGCCGTCCGCAGGCTCACCGAACGCGGCGTCCTGCCGCCCGAGCGCTTCCCGCTGCTGCGGCACCTGCACCAGGTGGTGGCCGAGGACGCCGCCGTCGACGTCCCGTGGAAGACCTTCTTCGGACGCGACGGTTCCGGTCAGCTCAGCCCGTAGGCCTGGTGCACCAGGAAGATCGGGTGCTCCACCGCTGCGCCGGAACCCTTCCGGATCTGCCAGCGGCAGGTCTCGGTGTCGCACATCGCGAACTCCGGATTCACCTCGCGCACCTTGTCGAAGAGGGGCTTCCCGACCGCCTGGGCGATCTCGTACTTCTCCTTCTTGAGCCCGTAGGTGCCGGCGATGCCGCAGCAGGTGGCGCCGGATTCGACCGCCTCCACCCCGGGGATCAGCTTCAGGATCTCCATCGCCGGCTGCCCCATGCCCTGCGACTTCAGCTGGCAGGGCGCGTGGTAGACCGCGGTGAGCGGAATCTCCTTGAAGTCGGTGGGCAGCTCTCCGGCGTCGTGCAACTCCAGCAAGAACTCCATGATGTCCCGGATGCGGGTGCCGACGTCGGCCAGCCGGGCGTCGTCCACGCCCATGATCTCGTGCGCCTCATGCTTCAGCATGCCGGTGCAGGAGCCGGACGAGGAGATGATCGTCAGGTCGCGTCCGGAGGCCCGCAGGTCGTCGCAGAGCTTGAGCACCTGCGCGGTGGCGCCGTCGAACAGCCCGTTGGACTGCTGGGCCAGGCCGCAGCAGCCCTGCTTGGGCACCAGCACCTGGTAGCCCAGGTACTCCAGTACCTCGATCGACTTCTTCGAGGTCTCCACCTCGAAGTAGCCGCCGGCGCAGCCGTGGAAGAACACGATCGGCCCGCGGGTCGGCGCCTTGACCGGCGTGGCCCGCTTCTTCAGCCAGCCGGTGATGGTCTGGGTGTTCGCCTTCGGCATCGGGGCGTCCCGGTGGATGCCCAGCACCTTCTCGACCACGGTGCGCAGCGGCTTGATCGCCAGCGCCGCGTTCGCCACCGGCGCGACCGGCGTCATCGCCATGCCCATCAGCGTGGTGCGCGAGATCAGCTGGTCGCGCAGCGGCATGTGGTCGGCCTTCATCACCGCGCGGGCCTGGCCGTTGAGCTCGGCGATGTTGACCCCCTGCGGGCAGGCCAGCGTGCAGGCCCCGCAGGACGAGCAGTAGTCCAGCGAATGGTCCACCGACTCGCCGTGCCGGAACCGCTCGGCCTGCGGGCCGACGAATTTCGGGCCGGTGAACTTCGGGGTCACCGCGGCGACCGGGCAGTGGGTCTCGCAGATGGTGCACTTGACGCAATGGTCGAGGGACGCCCGGGCCACCTGGGTCTGGGCGAACTCGAGGCCTTCCGATGGGTTCATGAGGCTGCTCCCTGGGTGCTGACCCGGTGGGTCGGGACGGTGTCGGCTGCGGCCAGGATCGAGTCGGCTGCCCGCACCGCGCTGGCCAGCGCGATGCCCTCGCCGGATTTCTCCTGCCATCGGGTGGCGCCGGCCAGGATGCCGCCGGCCGCGTACAGGTTGGCGTAGACGACGTCCCCGCCGGGGTGCCGGACGCGCATCGCGGCGTCGGTCTCGACGCCGACGGTGAACAGCGGCTGCGGAGCGCCCCAGTAGTCGCCGTGCACCAGGCGTCCCTCGGGGACTCGCAGCGGCAGGTCGAAGATCGACTCACGGACGTTGTGGTAGGAGTCGGCGCTCAACGCGCCCGACTCGAAACCGCCGGTGGCAAGCAGGAACGCGTCCGCCGCGAACTCGCGCAGACCGCCGGCGGTGGCCAGCTGGACGCAGGCCACCGAGTCGCCGGAGCTGCGGAAACCGGTCACCTTGCTGCCCGGAACCACCCGGACGCCGGCCGCCTTGGCCAGCGCGGTCAGGGTGCGGTTCAGCCGCATCCCCGGCACCGACGGCGGCGGCAGCGGGATCTCGAACACCGGGGCGCCGACCAGTTCGGCGATCTCGGCCCAGGCGCTGTGGTCGTCCAGGCCGAGCACCGCCGGCAGGCCGACGCTCTCGCCGTCGCCGAGCAACGGCTTGAGCGCCTGGGCGAAGCGGCGGCGAGTGTCGGGGTCGTCCAGCGCCCGCGCGTAGGTCAGTCCGGAGGAGTCGACCTCGCCGGCGCGGGCCGGGAAGTCGAGCATCGCCGGACGCGCGGTGAGCCGTCCGCCGCCCGCCGACCCGGTACCGGGTAGTTCCGTGCGGTTCAGGTTGTAGGCGACCAGCTCGGGGTAGAAGTCCTTGAGCTGCTTCAGCCCGACGATCACGAACTGGGCGCCGTCGATGCAGGCCCCGGCCGTCATGCTCGGCGCGGCCAGCGCGGTCGGCCGGATCGCGCCGACCGCGGTGGGCAGTTGCAGGTTGACCGCCGGATCGCCGACCAGCAGGTCGGGGCCGACCAGTTCGGCCAGGTAGCTCGCGGACGCGCCGACCAGTTCGGCGTCCAGGAAGCCGTAGGGGTGGCCGGGGTTCGCCTCGGCGAAGCCGGCCAGGGCGTCCAACGGCCGCTGCACGCGGTCGGGGGCGTAGCCGAGGATGTCGACCGTTCCCTGGGAGAGCTGCAGTCCGCCGGTGCCCTTGGCCAGCAGGGTCACCGCGGCGCCCGCCCGGGCCAGCCGGATCGCTGCCACCAGACCGGAGACCCCGGCTCCGATCACCACGACTCGGGTCATCACACGACCTCCTCATGCGTCGGACCGGGTAGGTGCTCGACGTCCAACGTGCCCTGGAAGATCCAGTTGTCCAGCGCGGTCTGCCGGACCTGGTCGCCGTACAGGATCGGCCAGATGCCGATCCAGCGGTTCTTCAGGAACAGCCGCAGCAGCCCGGTGGCCCGTTCGATGTCGATGTGCTCGCTCTGCAGCGCCACACCGGTCGCGCGCATCGAGCAGAAACCGCCCTGACAAGGGCCCATGCCGAGCCGGAGCTGGCGGCGCAGATCGTCGAAGCTGCCCTTGGGCTGGTCGGCCAGGGCCCGGGTGAACATGCCCTTGCTCATCAGCTCGCACTCGCAGAGGATCTGGTCCTCGGTGCGGTCGTGCTCGCGCTCTTCGAGCCGGTGGGTGATCAGGTAGTTCTTCTTGTCCTCCGAGCCCGGGCACTGCTCGTCGGCCGTCCGGCAGGGACGGGTCTCGCCCAGCTGAGCGCACATCGCGTTCACCACGTTCTCGGCCATCAGCCGGTAGGTGGTGAGCTTGCCGCCGGCGATGGTCAGCAGGCCCTTCAGCCCGTCGCGGTCGGAGTGGTCGATGATCGACATGCCGCGGCTCATGTGCCGGGTGTCGCCGGAACCGACCCGGGAGTCCTTGACCAGCGGACGGGCGCCGGCCCAGGCGTGGATGGCGCGCGCCTTGCGGAAGCCGGGCACCAGCAGCTCGCCGCAGTCCATCATCTGCTGCACCTCGTCCCAGGCGATCTGCAGCTTGTCCGGGTCATCGGCCTTCTGGTCGGTGGTGCCGATGATGCACACGGTGTGCACCGGCACCAGGATGTCGCCGTCGGCGGGGTAGGTGAGCCGGTTCATCACCGAGTTGGTGAGCCGGTGGTTCATCGCGATCATGATGCCGGCGCCGGGCACCACCTGGACGTCGGGACAGCCGGCCATGTGGGCGATCTGACCACCCCAGGCGGCGGCGCAGTTGAGCACGAAGCCGGTGTTGATGCGGACCTCTTCGCCGGTCTTCTCGTCGGTGCAGACCACCTGCGAGACGCGGTCGCCGTCGCGGTTGATCTTGGTCACCCGGTGGTAGGTGAGGATCTGCGCGCCGTACTGCTTGGCCGAGTTGGCGGCGCTCCAGACCAGCTGCCAGCCGTCCACCGAGCCGTCCTCGACCTTGAAGGCGCGGGAGATCTTCGGGTTGACCCGAGGCTCGGCCTTCAGCACCTCGGTGACCGGCACCTCTTCGAACGGAACCCGGGTCTCGGTGGCGCCCTTGGCCCAGTCGTCGCCCCAGGCCGGGTCGTCGACGTGGGTGGCGATGAAGTAGCCGCCGGTGCGCTCCACCGCGTGGGACTGGATCCGGCCGATGATGGCGTTCTCCTCGGCGCACTCGGTGGCCGAGTGCGGATCGCTGACCACGTAGCGGCCGCCGGAGTGCAGCAGCCCGTGGTAGCGGCCGGTGGTGCCCTGGCCCAGGTCGGCGCGGTCGACGAGGATCGCGGAATAGCCCCGCATCGCCACGTCCCGCACCACCCCGGCGCCGGTGGAGCCGCCACCCACCACCACGACATCCGCGGAAAGGGTTCTCACAATGCATCCTCCCGATCGAACAGGTGGAGCGTCGTCCTCCCACGACGTCCCGCCGATGGAACTTGCCGGTCAGGCCTCCAGATTGGCACTGCGCAACAGCCGCAGCGGACATGCTTGTCGAGCCCGATCAAATGTGCACGCTACCCGAGCGTTGTGGGCATCTGGTACGCCTTTCAGGCCCCATTAACAGCAGGATTTCCTTGCCTTTTTCGGGCGGGTTACGGGGAGTCTCAGCCGAGCTCGTCCCACCGCAGCCGGTGCCGCATCAAGACCACCTGATAGGGATTCCAGGTCGACAGCGTGTAGCGCAGCACGACCGCGTCCCCGTCCCGCCGGGCGTCGAAGAAGTAGGGGGCGTAGGCGGCTCCGGTGGATCCCGCCTGGCCGGCGAAGACGGCGTCGCCGACCACGTCGTGCGCCGAAGAGCGGATGAACCGCCGGGAGCCGTCGGCGGGCCGCATCCCGTCCGCGATCCAGTCCAGCAGCCGCAGCCGCGGCGACCACGGCCCCCAGGGTTCGGACGCGGTGCGCAGCAGCACCGCGGCACCGGCGGGGTCGTCCGGGCCGGACATGGCGAGCATCAGGTAGCGGCCCAGCGCCGGCACCCAGCGCACCGAGATCTCGCCGAGGGCTCCCGGGGACAGCAGCGGCACCGCGTCGGCCTCGGTGGCTGACCAGTTCCCTGGTCCGGCCGCGTTCCCCGGTCCGGCCCCGCTGCCCGAACCGGTCCAGTACTCCACGGCGGTCAGGAACGGCGCGGCGTCCCCGCGGCGCAGCCCGGCGGCCACCGACCCGGTCAGCTCGACCCGGGCCAGCCGCAGGTCGTCGGCCCGGTAGGCGCCGGTGCCCCAGATCAGCAGCCGGGTGCCGCGGCGCTGCACCGACACGTTGACGAAGCGGTGGTCGGAGAAGGTGGCGAGGTGGTCGAAGCGGATGCGGCGGCGGTGCTCGCGCGGGTCGATCGCCAGGTCGGACGTCCGGGCCCGGGCCAGCACGCTGCGACCCATCGCCTGGGCGTTGCGGAAGTGGTCGGAACTGAAGAACGCGTACAGCTCGCCGTCCAGGCTGAAGCCGTCCTGCGGGACGTCGTACTCGCGCAGGGTGACCCGTCCGCCGCGGACGGTCAGCGGCGCGCCGTGGAAGCGCACCGCGGGCAGTTCGTCGTCCGGGCGCGGCACTTCGGCGATGGCGTCCCGGGTGCCGAGCCAGGGCCGGGACGCCCAGTGGGTGTCGCCGAACAGCAGGAAGGTGCGTCCGGCGTGGTCCACCCGGACGCCCAGGTCGGTGCCGCGCACCCCCGACCCGGGATGGGCGGACGCCAGGGTGGCCGCCGTCCCGGAGGGCCGGTTGTCCCGCTCGCCGCTGACCTGGGCCAGTTTCCGCGAGGGCTCAGCGGCGTCGGTGAACGGCGCATGGTCGGCGAGCCGCAGGCAGGCCTGCCGGAACCAGCGGACGCCGCCGCGGGTGAGCTGCCGGTGCAGGTGGTAGATCGAGCCGTCCACCTGGACCAGCGCCTGCACCCAGCCGTTCGCCAGCCGGGTGGCCGCGGTCGCCGCCGCCAGCACCGTCCCGCCGCCCCACTCGGCGGCGTCCTCGGGACCGTCCCAGGCGGGCCGG
>NZ_JASGDE010000154.1:0-6531 GCF_047607385.1 Micropruina sp. | reverse complement strand
TGGTGGTGGCCGTGGTCTGGGCCGCCCGCGGCACCCAGCAGGTGGCCGAGGTGCCCAGACCACGGCCACCACCACGACCGCCGCCAGCACGGCGGCGGCCATCGCCCACCAGCGGCGACGCCCCCCGGAACCCTGCGGAACCGGCGTGTCGGCTTCGTCCATTCCCCACCCCCTCGGCGGCGCCAGCATAGTCGCCGGCCGAGCCGGGACCGGCGCCGGCGTCCGGGCTCGTCGCCTGCTCCGGCCCGCCCCAGCGGCCTCGCCGGGCCGGGTTCGGGACGAGCGCCGACTACCATGGACAGCGGCAGTTCCCGGATCGAAAGGCGTTCAACGGTGTCCCAGCCTGCGATCAAGATTTCCGTTGTGGTCCCGGCCTACCGGTCCGGCGCCGGCATCGACCGGGTGATCGGGTCGCTGGACGCCCAGACCCTGCCGGCCGCCGAGTTCGAGGTGATCGTCGTCGACGACGGCTCGCCCGACGACACCTTCCAGCACCTGCAGGAGCTGGCCGCGACCCGTCCGAACCTGATCGTCGACCGGATCGAGAACTCCGGCTGGCCCAGCCGTCCCCGCAACGTCGGTACCCGGCGCGCCCGCGGCGAGTACCTGCTGTTCATGGACCACGACGACTCGCTCTACCCGGACGCGCTGCGCCGCGCCTACGAGTACGCGCATCAGGTGGGCGCCGACCTGCTCAACGTCAAGGAGTCGAAGACCTCCGACGCCTGGTGGTGCATGCCGGCCCTCGCCGACGGCAACAGCGCCGAGGTGAAGCAGCAGGGCCGGATCGACCGGCTGCTGCCGATGGTTCCGCACAAGGTCTACCGCCGCCAGTTCCTGCTGGACAACGACATCCGCTTCCCGGAGGGCCGGCGGATGCTGTGGGAGGACGTCTACTTCAACATCGAGGCGTACGCGAAGGCGGAGCGGATCGCCGTGCTGGCCGACACCCCGGTCTATCTCTGGCACGCCTCGGACAGCAACAACTCCGCCACCTACGGCCCCCGCGACGACGAGTTCTGGGATCGCCTGGACGACCTGATGGCGTTCATCGACCGCACCCTGAGCGGACCCGAACTGGCCTCGGCCCGGGAGTCGGCGCTGCTGCACCAGTACCGCGGCCGGGTGCTGCGCCGGCTGGGCCGCGCGCTGATCGACGCCTCCCCGGACGACGCCGAGCGGGCGATGCGGCGTGCCCGCCAGGTGCAGGACCGGTTCATCGACCCGGACTGGGAAGCCGAGCTGGGGGTGTTCGAGTGGCCGCGCGCCCAGCTGCTGCGGCAGGGTCGCGGCGACCTGCTGGAGCTGCTGCACACCAGCTACGCCGCGATCAAGGGCCGCACCAGCGCCGGTCGAGTGGAGTGGCGCGACGGCGTCCTGGAACTCGATCTGGAATCGCGCTGGCTGGACGCCGACGGGCACCCGGTGCGCTTCGACCGGTCCGGCGACCGGCTGCTGCTGAGGCTGCCCGCCGAGCTGACCGAGGCGCTGCCGGCGGAACGGCTCGACGTCACCGACGCCGTGCACCGCTTCGTGTTCCGGGTCGGGGTCAGGGCACGCGCCGAAAAGGTCACCTGGCAGCTGTTCCCGCACGACTTCGAGGTGTCGGTCGACCCGTTCCAGGACGGCACCGCCGGGCTGACCATCCATGCCCGCAACCGCTTCGATCCGCAGACCTGCGCGCTCGGCGCGCCGGTCGCCGCGACGGTCTGGGACGTCGTCGCGGTGAACCGCTGGGACGGGCTGTCCCGGGCCGGCGCCGTCCGCACCGACACCGAGCCGAGGCCGGCGCTGCTCAGCGGCGTCCCCGCCGTCGCCTATCGCAACAAATCCGACAATCTCAGCATCGACCTCGCCCAGCAGCTCCGCAGCGTGGCCCGGGACGGCCTGCGCGAGGGTCGGCTTCCGGCCGCCGGAGCCGGCTTCACGCTGCCGCTGAGCGGCGTGGCGGTGCACGGCCGCACCGACATCGCACAGCCGGTGACGGTGGGCGGGCGCAGCTACCCGGGCCGGCTGATCGGCGACCAGGACGGCGCCCGGGTGCAGCTGGACGAGCGTCCGGCGCCGGGCCGGGTGGGTTTCCCGGTCGGTGACCAGGATTTCCCGACCCGGCTGCGGTTCGCGTCCGGCCGGGCCGGCGATCGGCTCAGCAGCGCGCCGGAAGGCTCCCCGGCGTCCCCCTGGGATCGTCTCCGAAGCCTCGGACGACACCTCGCCAAGGGCTCTGACAAGGGATGACGCTCCGGGAAGGGTGAACAGACTGTTCAGCTAGAATCACCCTGACCAACACGTGTCTTTCATCGGGAGTTCACCCATGCCCACAACCATCAGGCTGCTGAAGGCTGCCCTGGCGTGCGTCGTCCTGGTCGCATCGTCCGTGCTTCCCCAACCGGCGCAGGCCCTGCCGGCGCCGGTGCTGCCTGCGGCGCTGCGTCCGGCGGACTCCTCCCCCAACGTCCAACCCGCCCCGGTGCTGCCCGACTCGGTGACCACCAGCGCCGGCGGGCAACGGGTCGAGATCTACGGCTCGATCGGCAACCTCGACCGCGACAACGACTGGCGCCCGGTGAACGCCTTCGCCTACCTGGTCTCGTCGGTGCCGAAGTACCAGCACATCTACGCCACCGTGTACAACGCCTTCTGGGACGGCCAGCTGCCCCGGCTCGATCCGGTGACCAACAAGTGGGCGATCTACGGCACCGACGGCAAGCCGGTGGCCAACCCGTTCAGCCCCACCACGGCCTTCATGAACCAGCTGAACCAGTACGACACCGACGCCGAGCGCAAGCAGTACATCCACACCATCGGCAACCGGATCACCATCAAGGACTCCCTCGCCAACAACAGCAGCCTGGCCACCCTGCTCAACAAGGCGGGCGTGCTGAAGCTGTGCAACAACGGCTGGGGGGCCTGCCTGTCCCGGGTCAAGGAGTCCCTGTTCCACGACAAATTCGCGCTCTTCTCGCAGGCCAAGGACTCCACCGGCAAGCTCTGGGACAACGTGCTCTGGGTCACCTCGTCCAACCTGAACGGCGCCAGCGGCGGCGGCAAGTCCAACATCAGCTTCGCCATCTACGGCGACGCGGCCGGCTACCAGAACGTGCTCCAGAACCTCTGGGAGCCGAGCATGAACCAGACCGTGACCCCCGGCTTCACCCAGGGCGCCAGCAAGGGCTTCGCCTCGTCGTCCAGCGACATCGCCTACTACCCCTCGCCGCGCACCACCGACTTCGAGGGCGATCTGCTCGGCTCCCAGACCAACGCCAAGCTCAAGGGCAAGAAGACCTCCTGCAAGGTCTACGTGGTGCACTCGCTGTTCAGCATGGCCCGGCGCAAGGTGGCCGACGCGCTGGCCGCGCTGAAGAAGGACGGCTGCTCGGTGAAGGTGGTGGTCGGCCCGCCCTCGGTGAAGGAGATCACCGACACCTACTTCGCGATGAGCAAGAAGCTCCGCTCGCTGATCAGCCACTTCGAGTTCGGCAACGTGCACGACAAGACGGTGACGCTGTCCTACACGCTCAACGGCGCCAAGCGGTCCTACGCCTTCGGCGGTTCGGCGAACCTCAACGGCACCAGCCTGAGCGGCGACGAGCTGGCCGTCCGGTTCACCAACACCGAGGTGGTCGGGGCCGTCGAGACCCGCTCGCAGTACGTCTTCACCATGGCCAAGGCGGGAACCCGGAAGATCCCCGTGGTCAAGGTCAAGCTCTCGCCGGTGAATCCGACCGTGGTCACCGGATCGAAGCTCACCATGAAGGCGACGGTGCTGCCCACCAACGCCACCGTCCGCACCCTGAACTGGCGATCCAGCGATTCCTCGGTGGCCCGGGTGGACTCCTCGGGCAACGTCACCACCCTCAAGCCGGGGATCGCGACCATCTCGGCGATCTCGGTCTCCGGCTCGAAGGTCGGCTCCTCGACGATCATGGTCACCCCGGCCTCGGCCCGGACCAACGATTTCGACGGGGACGGCGTGGTCGACCGGGCCATCGTGCATCGCGGCACCGACTCCGAGCGGGGCTCGATCGAGATCCGCTACGGCAACGGCAACAAGGAGAACCAGGTCGTCCGGCCGAGCAGCCTCGGCTTCGGCGAGTCGGCGGCGATCCACTACAACCAGGTGGTCGCGGCCGACGTCAACACCGACGGCTACGCCGATCTGGTGGTCGGCGCCCCGGCGGAGAATGCCGTCGACGGCACCGAGACCGGCCGGGCGTACGTCATCTACGGGTCCAGCACCGGGCTGAAGACCAGCACCGTGAAGCGGCTCACCTCGCCGGTGGCGTCCGCGGAGGGCGCGTCCGGCCCGAGCGTCGGCGGTTTCGGAACCGCGGTCGCGGTGGTGAACAGCCCCCATCCGGTGATCCTGGTCGGCGATCCGTGGGCCAAGACCGCCACCGGGCTGTCCGGCGGGCTGGTGCACGCCTTCCCGGTCACCAACGGCACTTTCGGGACGCCGGTGGCCATCTCGCAGGATTCGCCGGGCGTGCCGGGCGTGGACGAGCCCGGTGACGAGTTCGGCTACTCCCTCGCCTCCAGCGGCGCCAACCTGCTGGTCGGCTCCCCGGGCGAGACCATCGGCAGCAAGGCCCGGGCCGGTTCGGTGCTGCTGTTCCGGTTCGCCGGCACCGGGTACAAGTCGACCGGCTACAACCAGGACAGCCCGGGCGTCCCGGACGGCACCGAGACCGGCGACCGGTTCGGCCTCACCCTGTCGATGGACGGCTCGCACGCCGTGATCGGCATCCCGAACGAGTCGGTGGGCAAGCTGCGCGACGCCGGGGCGATCCAGCCCATGACGATCTCCGCCACCGGTTCGGTCAGCTGGCCGGGGATGATCACCCAGAACAGCAAGGGCGTCCCCGGTGCCGCCGAGGCGGGCGACCTGTTCGGCAGCACGGTCCAGGTGGCCCGGCAGTGCTCCGGCAAGCCCTCCTACCTGGTCGGCGTCCCCGGTGAGGATCTCGGCACCGGGGCGGACCGCGGCCTGGTCCAGTTGATCCCGCAGGGGATCACCTCGTCGTGCAAGCTGCTCGAGTACACCAACGGGACCGGACGCCTGGGCGGCGCCGCGCTCGCCAACGAGAAGGTGCCCGGATCGCTGTCGGTGCTGCGCAGCTCCCCGTCGGCCAAGACCGACACCCTGGTGATCGGGACGCGCTTCGTCCTGCACCTGTTCCCGGCACCGTTCACCAAGGCCACCGGCTGGATCCCGGTCTCACCGGGCGACTACCTGGTCGGCCCCCTCCAGTGATCGCCGTCCAGTAATCGCCGTCCAGTGATCCCCCGCGCGGGGAGCCCTCGGCGTCAGGCCCGGGTTCCCCGCGCGATGGCGTCCCGCACGGCGCCGACGAACACGTCCGCGTAGCCGTCGTCGGGGAGGTCGCCGAGGTAGTAGCGGCGCATCCGGTCCCGCTCCGCGGCCAGCGGATCGTCCTCGAACATCGGCCGGACGGCCTCGTCCAGGTCGTCGTCGGGCCGGATCGGATAGCCGGCCGCGGCCAGCGGGAACGCCTCGGCCAGCGGCACCGTCGCCACCCCGGTGTCGGTGATCGCGAACGGCTTGCCGGAGCGCAGGAAGTCGGAGGCGACGCTGGACACGTCGGTGACCAGGGCGTCGGCGCGGTTGAAACAGTCCACGATGTCCAGCTGGGCGGACGCCTGCGAGCCGAGGTGCCCCGCTCCCCGGGCCAACTGCTCGTCGATGGCCTGGATCAGCACCCGCGATTCGGCGTCCCGGTAGGAGTAGGGGTGCGGGCGGAAGATCACCGTCGCGCCGCGGCGCAGCAGCGCGGCCACGATCGCACCGCCCATCCGCAGCGACCCGAAGCCCATGTCGACCAGCCCGCCGCGCCAGGTCGGCGCGTAGAGCACCGTCGGCGGATCCGGCATCGGCTGCCGGGCTGCGGCCACCCGCTCCGCCTGCGGCCGGCCGACGACCCGGAATTTCTGTTCCGGAACCAGGACGCCGTGCGCGGCGAAGCGGTCCACGCCGGCCCGGCCGGCCACGAAGATCTCGTCGAACATGGCCGTGGTCGGGCTGTAGCTGGGCGGCTTGTCACTGTCGCCATGGCCGAGGTGGACGTGGGTGGGGCCGGCGATCCGGACGCCCTGGACGTTCTTCATCTCGTTGTTCACGTAGAACACCGCGCCGATGCCGGGCACCAGCAGGCGTTCCAGGCTCTCCACCGACCCGGCGTACACCACCGGCGAACCGGACAGCGTCCGGGCGGTCGGCACGAAGGACCGTTCCCGCACGATCAGCACGTACCGCTCGCCGGCGCGTTCCAGGTAGGGCAGCCACATGGCGATCTGGTAGGCCGCTTCCGGCTTGCCGCTGAACAGGATCGCGAAGCGCGGGCCGTAGCGGTTCAGGGCGGCGGTGACCGCCTTCAGCCGGGCGTGGCGGCGGGCGGAGCGGACCTCCAGCAGGGCCAGTACGCCGGCCGCGCCCAGGCCGGCGACGGCGGCGATCTCGACGATCGCCGCCGGCAGCCCCAGCCCGGTCAGCGCCAGCAGCACGGTGACCGG
>NZ_JASGDE010000153.1:0-10661 GCF_047607385.1 Micropruina sp. | reverse complement strand
CGTCCTCGCCGGGCGCGGCGGCGCTGCCGGCCAGGTCGCTGGGCACCGGGCCACCGGTGCGCAGCGTGGTCCGGCGCCGCACCTGCACCGCGACGGCCTGCTGCGGGGTCGACGGATTCTCCCAGATGGTGCCGTCGGCGCGGGTGAAGGTGAACCGCAGCCCGGTGACCTCCTCGGGGCTGACCCCGCCCGGCAGCACCGGTGTTGTTGCGGGTGTGCCGTTCACCCAGCCGCCGCCGTCGCGGACCACCGTGTCGCCGGCGGCGCGCAGGGTGCCGCCGACGTAGGCGTCCACCTGCACCCGGTCGATCGGGGCGGTGAAGGCGAACGGTCCGAAGCCGGCGAAGTCGTAGGCGTTGAAGAAGGTGCTGTCGTCGTCGGTGAGCCGCATCCAGTTCGTCCGGGACGGGCCGGACGGCCGCCCGGTCAGCGTCATGGTGACCGGGCCGCGATCCGGTTCGGTCTGGCTGGACGGCGCGAAGCTCTTGCCGACGCTCAGCCCGATGCCGGTGGTCTGCAGGGCGATCCCGGCGCCGGCCTCGTCGGTGCTGGTCACCGGGTCGACGCCCGGGTAGCCGACCAGGTCCTCGGCCAGGGTGGCGGCCCGGTTCGGCACGGTGGCCGGCCCGGTGATCGGGTCGTCGCCGGAGCGGGTGTGCTGCCGCAGCCGAGTGTCGGCACTGACCACCGCATGAGCGCCGGCGTCGATCCGTCCGGTGTAGACGACGGTGTAGCCGACCACGTCGGCGAGCTCGGCCTCGGAGGCGTCCAGCGCCTGCTGCCGGGTCAGCTCCCGGCTGCCGCCGCCGGCCAGGGCCAGCCGGACGGTGACCTGATCGGCGCCGATCGCGGCCGGGTCGGTGATCGCGACGAAATCGCGCAGGTTGAACCGGTCGAACGGGTCGGTGCCGCCGGAGGGGCCCGGCTCGGTGATGGTCAGCCGGTCGATCTGCCGCGGGGTGGTGTTGTGGGCGTCCAGGCCGAGCCGCCCGGTCGGGTAGTCGTCGGGGAACCGGGCCGTGCTGCCGGCCGGCGGCACGCCGAGCGGCCCACCGGTCCAGGTCTTCTGCAGGCTCACCGTGACCGGCACCTCGGTGATGGTGGCGATGTCGGCGTCGGTGTCGCCGGCCACCGGCTGCCCGCCGACCAGCCCGTCGGCCCGAACGGTGTTGCGCACCTGGCCGGTCCGTCCGGCCACGTTGTACTCGGCGTCGGCGACCACCGGGACGTCCGGATCGGAGCGCCGTTCGTCGCGGAGCTGGAAGACCAGGTGCAGCGGCCGGGTGGAGCGGAAGGACCGGGCCACCCCGCTGCCGACCCGGGGCGCGTTCGGGTCGTTGCCGAGCCGCTGCCCGCGGGTGGGGCTCTCCTCGACGACCAGCCGGACGCCGATCACGTCGCCGCGCAGCGCGTCCGGGACGGTGTAGCCGGGGAAGGTACCGTCGCAGCCTGCCGGGCACGGGTCGCCCGGCGCCGGGATCCAGGCGTCCGCGGACCGGCTGAACAGCTCCACCCGGGCCACCCGGTCGTAGCTCAGCAGCGGGTCGGCGGCGGCGCTGACCCGGTCCACCCGGACCAGGTCGAAGGTGTCGAAGACGCTGCCGGCCAGGTTTGCGGCACTGGGGGCGGCGGGGTCGGAGACGATCACCTGGTCGAGCCCGGAACGGCCGCCGGTGGACCAGCCGACGGTGGCGCCCAGCTGGTTGCCGGTGCGCTCGCCGACCGCCTTCGGGTCGTCCCAGCGCTTCGACACCAGGTCGCCCGCGCCGGGGGTCGGCGGCTTCAGGTCGATGCTGGCGCAGGGCGCGGCCTGCACCGCCCGGTCGGCCTCGACGCCTCCGCCGGCGGAGGCGTCCGCGGCGGCGCAGTTGCGGATGTCGCCGCGATCGCTGCCGGCCAGCGGCGCGCGCAGGGCGAAGTTCAGGTTCGGCGCCACCCGGGTGCCGGGCGGGAAGCCGGCCGCCGAGTCGTAGCCGAACCGGATGCCGCGGGCGTTCTCGATCACCTCGGCCGGCAGGTCGCCGGAGAACACCTGCGGTCCGGCCAGGTTCGCCATCCCGGGCACCTGCAGCCAGCTGCCGGTCCGGGTGTCGAAGTACTCCACGGTGAGCGTGGCACCGTCCGGCACCGGGGTGGCCACCACCGACGAGGGCGCGAAGGCGTCCCACCAGGCGCTGTCGGCGGGGTCGGCCGGGTCGGAGACGACGATCCGGTGGGCGTTGGTGGTGGAATCCGGGAAGGGCAGCACCCGGCCGCCCAGTTGCACGGTGGCGTTCTCGCCCGGGATGGACCAGATCTCCTCCGGGGAGACGCGTTTGCTGACCTCGACGCCGAGCCGCTGGACGATGGTGGTCAGGGTGTCCCGGGCGGTGTCGTGGCCGCGGAAGCCGCCGGGCGCGGTGGAGTCGGCGGCGACCGTGTTCGGGTGCCGGACCTCCTCGGCGGCCTGCTGGGCGGCGGCGGTGACGCCGAACCGGAGCCGGGTGTCGGCGCCGGGCACGATCGGCCCGGTGAACTCCACCGCGAAGCCGGTCACCCGGCGTCCGGCCGGCGGGGCGGGCAGCGAGTCGGCGGCGCCGGCGGTCAGGGTCTGGCTGCCGCCGTCGGCGAAGGTGTAGGTGATGCTGGCCCCGGTCGCCCCGGCGGGCCAGGTCGCCTCGGTCCAACCGTCGAAGCTCAGCCCGTTGTCGAACATATTCGGCTGGCCGCCCGGTTCGGTGATCCGCAGCGAGTCCAGGGTCCGGCTGCTGGTGTTGCTGGCGCCCAGGGTGACGGTGCTCTGCTGGCCGGCGGCGACGGCGTCCGGGCTGAACGATTTGCTGGCCTCCAGGTCGATGTCGGAGGCGGACACCACGTAGTCGTCGGTGTCGGTGGCCGGCTCGGAGGTGTCGCCGCCGACCCCGACGATGGTGGACACCTCGTTGCCGATGGTGCCGTCGGCGATGCCGGGCCGCTGCTCCAGCCCGATGTCGATGGAGCCGGACGCCCGGGGCGGGATGCCGCCCCCGGCGGTGCTGAGGAAGTGCACCCGGACACCCCGGCAGGCCTCGGGCAGGACGCCGGCCGGCAGCACCGCCGGCGGCGGTCCGGCGACGCCGTTCACCCAGGCGCCGTTGACGTGGCAGTCGAGCCGCACCTGCTCGGCGCCGCTGGGCAGGCTGACGTCCAGCCGACCGGTCAGCCCGAGCGCGGCGAACGGTCCGGGCGGGTCGGTCGGGTCGGTCATCACGATCCGGTCCACCGGCACGTTCGAGGCGTTGCCGCCGGTGAGCCGCAGCGTGGTCTCGGTGCCCGGGGCGGCCACCCCCGATCCGGGGCTGAACCGTTTCCGGGTGGACGCCTCCAGCTCGATCGGCACGCTCGGCACCACGGTGAACTCGTCGGAGGCGGGATCGGTGTTGTCGGCGTCCACCGTGGCGGTGTTGGTCAGGTCACGGCCGTCCAGCTCGGCGGAGATGGCCGGATCGACCCGGACCGGGATCTGCACGGTGATGGTGTGGCCGGCGCCGATCCCCCGTCCCCCGGCCGGGTCGCTGAGCGGCTCGGTGAACGACACCCGGACGGTGTCGCCGTCGACGGTGACGGTGCCGGAACCGGACGGCAGCACGGTGACCGCGGCACCCGCACCGTCCAGCAGCAGCCCGTCCGGCAACGGATCGGTCAGCGCGGCGCCGGTGCAGCCGGCCTCGGCGGAGCTGTTCGAGCAGGTGATCAGGACGGTGTAGAAGAACCGGTCGCCCGGATCGACCGGGTGGCCGTCCCGCCAGCCGGTGACCGATTTGTCGATGGTCAGGAAGCCGCGCGGCTCGGCGGCGGCACGCGGCGCGGCGCCGAGCGCCGAACCGAGGGCCAGCACCAGGGCGAGCAACAGGTGCGCCGAGGAACGCCGGTGGCGTCCGGGACGACGGCGAACGGGCATGGATCCGGACTGGGGCACGTCCTGCTCCTGGGGGCTTTCGGGGTGGGACGGACGACCATCGGCCGTCCGCGATCCGACTATCGCACGAAGCCCGGCATCCGGTCACCCTCCGGCCGGGTGGCGCCCCGGCCGGAGGATGCCGGCGATCAACTGCGGCGAGCGCACCCCGTCAGAGCACAGCCACCACAGCCGTCGGTCGGACAGCCGAAGGCGAGCGGGCATTCCTGCAGGCGTCCGGCCCGCACCAGATGGTCGGCGGCGGCCCGCACCACGTCGGCCCGCAGGCCGGTGCGGCGGCGCACCTCGGTCAGTGAGCCGGCGCCGTCGGTGAGGGCGTCCAGCACCGCGATCACCGGTCCGGTCACCACCACAGACTCCCCACCTGGAAGATCAGCACGGCCAGCCCCCAGGCCACCGCCAGCTGCATCGCGATGCCGAACAGCGTCCAGCGTCCGCCGATCTCCCGCCACTGCGCGGCCAGGGTCGCCACGCACGGCGTGTAGGCCATCAGGAACACCATGAAGGCGAGCGCCGCGGGGATCGGGTGACCGTTGGACGACTGGGTGAAGTCGGCCATGATCCGCTCCCCCAGCGAACCCGGGTCGCCGCCCTCCTCGGGCTCCTCCAGGGCGTAGGTCTGCGCCCAGGACGAGATCACCGCCTCCTTGGCGACGAAGCCGACCACCAGCGCGGAGGTGGTCTGCCATTGCGCGAAGCCGGCCGGCGCGAACGCCGGGGTGATGGCCTGCGCGGCCACCCCGTAGACCGAATCCTCCACCTCGACCTCGCCGAAGCCGGCGTTGCCGTGCGCCGGCACCGACTGCAGCAGCCAGACCGCGCAGACCGTGATCACGATGATCCCGGACGCGGTGCGCAGGAAGCCGGCCAGCCGGGTCCAGGCGACGGTGGCGGTGAGCCGCAGCGTCGGCACCTGGTAGGGCGGCAGGTCGATCACCAGCGGCTCGGCGCCCATCGCCCGCCACAGGGTGCGGCGCAGCACCAGGCCGACGCCGACCACCAGCAGGATCGAGGCGACGTACATGGCGAACACCACGGTGCCCGCCCACTGCCCGAAGAACACGGTGCCGAGCAGCACGAACACGGTCAGCCGGGCGGTGCAGGAGGTGAACGGCACCAGCAGCGCGGTGAGCAGCCGCTGCCGGCCGTCGCTGAGGATGCGGGTGGCGCTGATCGCCGGCACGTTGCAGCCGAAGCCGACCACCAGCGGCAGGAACGCCTTGCCGGGCAGGCCGATGGCGCGCATCAGCCGGTCGGTGACCACCGCGGCCCGGGCCAGGTAGCCGGAATCCTCCAGCAGCGCCAGCAGCACGAACATCAGCGCCATCAGCGGGACGAAGGTGAGCACCATGCCGACGCCGGCGATCAGGCCGTCGACGACCAGTCCCTCGATCCAGGATCCCTCCAGTCCGACCGCGGCGAAGCCGGCCAGCGCGGCGTCGGTGAGCGGCCCGGAGAACAGCGAGTCGAAGAAGTCCTGCATCGGCGCGGCCACCGTGGTGGTCACCTGGAACACCACCCACATCACGCCCAGGAAGAGCAGCGGGCCGAGCACCGGCGCGGTGGCGATCCGGTCGACCCGGTCGGAGAACGACACCCGGTCCTCGCCGGCGTCGGTGACGCCGGCCTCGACCGCGGCCGACACCCAGCCGAACCGCTCGTCGGCCTTCTGCAGCGCGTCGCCGCAGCAACGGTGTTTGCGGGCCTTCGGTTCGCCGGTCCGCAGCGCGGCGTCCACGGCGTCGGTCAGGCCGCCCAGCCCGGAGCGGCGGCGCGGGTCCAGGCCGACCACCGGGCAGCCCAGCACGTCGGCCAGCGCCTCGGTGTCGATAGCGATGCCCTGGCGCTTGGCGACGTCCAGCATGGTGAGCGCGACGATCACCCGCTGGGGCTGCTCGCGCACCTCGCTGACCAGGTACAGGCTGCGGGCCAGGTTGGCGGCGTCGGCCACCACGATCACCAGATCCGGACGGTCGTCGGGGTCGGAGACCAGCAGGTCGCGGGTCAGTTCCTCGTCCGGGGACAGCGGATCGAGCGAATAGGCGCCGGGCAGGTCGATCAGGGTGCGGGACTGCCAGGCGCCGCGGGCCACCTCGACGGTGGTGCCGGGCCAGTTGCCGACCGTGGTGCGGGCCCCGGTGAGCGCGTTGAACAGGGTGGACTTGCCGGAGTTGGGGGCGCCGATCAGGGCGACGATCGCGGCGTCCGGGCCGGCACCGGTGTTGGCCACCGCGCAGTGGCAGGTGGTCACCGCCGGCCGGCGGGTGGCGGTCGCGGCCGGCGCCGAACGGTCGGCGCTCATCGCGCCACCTCCGCCAGCAGGCCGCGGAGCAGGGCGGAACCGAGCGCCACCCGGGAGCCGGCGACGGAGACGATCCGGCCGCCTCCGGCGCTGGCCCGGATCACCGAGAACGCCGTGCCGGGGCGCAGGCCCAGCCGGCTCAGCCGCCAGGCGTGCTCGTCGGGAACTGCGGAGAGAGTGAGCGGCGTGGCCACCGGGGCCTCCGCCAAGGTGATGACGTCCATGACTTCGTCCATCGAATGAGTCGAGTGATCCGCGGCCGTTCGGCCGGCTGGTCCGGGCCTCGACGTCGTCCAGGTCAGCTATGGCTAGCCTAAGAATCGTCCTATGTCTCCGCGGGGGAACCGGAAAACCTTCCGGCGCGTGGTCTCACCAGTTCCGGATGCTGGACAAGCCGGCGTCACAGCTTGTCGATGAGGCCTTCCAGGAAATATCCGAGCCACTCGTACATGCCGTAGAGGACGCCGCGGGGCTCGTCGTCGTCCAGCTGTTCGAGCTCGTCGATGTCGTCGGCGGTCTCGATCCCGAGCCGCACCGACAGCGAGAGCCGGATCGCGGTGATGGTCTTCAGCCAGGCTTCGAACTCGATCTCGCGGACGATCACCGGGTCACGGCCGCCGTTGGTCTCCAGCAGCGCGTCCAGCACCACCCGGGCCTGTTCGATCTTGGTGCGCCGCTGGGCGCCCTGGGTGAACCGGCGGAACTCCTGCTCGGCGGCGGCGTCGCCGCGGTAGGCGGGCGGGAAGAGTCGGGCGATCACCGGGTCGGAGGTGTCCAGGTCGCTGGGGGCGGCCATGTCGGCCTCCCACTGCGCGAACGGGTCGTCGGCGGCGGTCCGGACGCCGTCGCCCTCGAGCAGCCCGATCAGCTGCTCGACCATCGACTCCAGCACCGCCTCCTCGTAGTCGGCGAGGTTGATCATCAGCTGGCCGCCGGAGCGCCGGAAGCGGGTCATTCGGCACGCTCCACGCTGGCCCACAGGCCGTAGGCGTGCATCGCGTTCACATCGGCCTCCATCGCCTCGCGGGTGCCGGACGACACCACCGCCTTGCCCTCGTTGTGCACCTGCAGCATCAGCCGGGTCGCCTTCGCCTTCGAATAGCCGAAGTAGGTCACGAAGACGTGGGTGACGTAGCTCATCAGGTTCACCGGGTCGTCCCAGACGATGGTGACCCACGAGATCAACTCGATCGGCGCCTCCTGCGGGCGCTCGGCCAACACCGTGCCGCCCTCGGGCACCCCCGGCTGGCTGGACGCGAACACCATGGCGGCATTGTGTCAGACCGTCCGGACTCGGCCACCGGCGGCCGGGCTCGCCGAGACCCGGGCGGCCCCGGAATCCACGCCCGCTGAGCCACCCGTTTCACCCGGCGGGGCAGCCGTTACGCTGACGCCCATGCTGAATTCCACGGCGTTGCTGACCGACCATTACGAGCTCACGATGGTCCGCGCGGCGATGCACTCGGGTGCCGCCTTCCGGCGCTCCGTCTTCGAACTGTTCCCGCGCCGGCTGCCCACCGGACGCCGCTACGGCGTGGTCGCCGGCGTCGGCCGGGCGCTGGAGGCGATCGAGGCGTTCACCTTCGACGACGCCACCGTGTCCTTCCTGCTGGAGCAGCGCATCGTCGACGACGCGCTGGCGAACTGGCTTGCCGGCTACCGGTTCACCGGATCGATCTGGGGCTATCCCGAGGGCGAGATCTACTTCCCCGGCTCGCCGCTGATGATCGTCGAGGGCTCCTTCGCCGAGGCGGTGATCCTGGAGACGGTGCTGCTCAGCGTCTACAACTACGACTCGGCGGTGGCGTCCGCGGCCTCCCGGATGACCGCGATGGCCGGTGAGCGGCCGTGCATCGAGATGGGTTCCCGGCGCACCAACGAGATCGCCGCGGTGGCCGCCGCCCGGGCCGCCTACGTGGCCGGGTTCGCCGCCACCTCCAACCTGGAAGCCGGACGCCGCTACGGCGTCCCGACCCGGGGCACCGCGGCGCACAGCTTCACCCTGCTGCACGCGTCCGAACGGGAGGCGTTCGAGGCCCAGATCGGCTCGCTGGGCGAGGACACCACGCTGCTGGTGGACACCTACGACATCGAGACCGCGGTCCGCACCGGCGTCGAGCTGACCCAGGGACGCCTCGGCGCGATCCGGCTGGATTCCGGCGACCTGGCCGAACTGGCCAGCGAGGCGCGTGGGCTGCTGGACTCGCTGGGCGCCACCCACACCCAGATCCTGGTCACCTCCGACCTCGACGAGTGGCAGATCGCCGCGCTGCGCGGCGCCCCGGTGGACGGCTTCGGGGTCGGCACCTCGCTGGTCACCGGCTCGGGCGCCCCGACCTGCGGGTTCGTCTACAAGCTGGTGGCCCGGGCCGACAGCGACGAGCCGGACGCCCCGCTGCACCCGGTGGCCAAGAAGAGCGTCAACAAGACCAGCATCGGCGGCCGCAAGTACGCGCTGCGCCGGCTGGACGCCCGGGGCAAGGCCGAGGCCGAGGTGATCGGCATCGGCTCGGCGCCGGAAAGCGACGGCAACGACCGGCCGCTGCTGGTGGAGCTCGTCCGCGACGGCGCGATCGTCGGCCACGAACCGCTCCGGGCCGCCCAGGAACGGCACGCCCGCTCCCGGGCCGAGCTGCCGCTGGCGGCGTTGAAGATGTCCCGCGGCGAGGCCGCGATCCCGACGTTGTTGCTGGACGCCGACGGGCACACCACCGACAACCCGTACGCCAGGAGCGAGCAGTGAGCCGGGTGCTGATCGTCGTCGACGTCCAGAACGACTTCTGCGAGGGCGGTTCGCTGGCGGTGGCCGGCGGGGCCGCGACGGCGTCCGCGATCTCGGCGCTGCTCTCGGGCGCTGGCGGCTATGACCTGGTGGTGGCGACCCGGGACCATCACATCGACCCGGGTGCGCACTTCTCCGACCATCCCGACTTCGTCGACTCCTGGCCGCCGCACTGCGTGGCCGGGACGCCGGGCGCCGGGTTCCACCCGAACCTGCTGTGGCGCGACTTCGACGCGGTGTTCGACAAGGGCGAATACGCGGCGGCCTATTCGGGCTTCGAGGGCTCCGACGGCGCGGGTGTGCCGCTGGGCGACTGGCTGCGGGCGCACGGCGCGTCCGCGGTGGACGTCTGCGGCATCGCCACCGACTACTGCGTGAAGGCCACCGCGCTGGACTCCGCCCGGGCCGGCTTCCCGACCCGGGTGCTGCTCGAGCTGACCGCCGCGGTCACGCCCGGCAACGTGCCGGACGTGGTCGCCGAGCTGCGCGCCGCCGGCGTCCAGGTGTGACCGTGGCCGCGTCCAAGCCGCTGGTCACCATCCACTACTGCATCGACTGCCGCTGGCTGCTGCGGGCGCAGTGGTACCAGGGCGAGCTGCTGCAGACCTTCGCCGAAGAGTTGGGCGGGGTGACCCTGATCCCGTCCCGCGGCGGCATGTTCCGGGTCGCGGTCGGCGAGGTCACGGTGTGGAACCGCAAGACCGACGGCGGTTTCCCCGAGATCACCGAGTTGAAGCGCCGGGTCCGTGACCTGGTCGCGCCCGAGCGTTCACTGGGCCACGCCGACCGCGGCTGAACCGCCGGGGACGGTTCTTTCGTACCACTCAACCGCGGAGCCAGCGGGTGCCGACCGGGTTCGGACGTCCCTGGCCGGCGGTGAGCTCGGCGATCGCGGACGCCACGGCCTCCCGCTCGGCGGGCGGGACGGCCAGCACCAGGGTCGCCTGGGCAGCATGCCGGACGTCGACCACCTGGACGCCGCGGTCGCGCAGCGACGCCTCGACGCGTCCGGCGATCGCGTAGTCGGCGTCCAGTTCCAGGACGTCGACCAGCCGGTAGCGGACGAGTTCGGCGACGTCCGCGGCGGCCGCGACGGCGTCCGAATAGGCCCGGACCAGGCCGCCGGCGCCGAGCAGGGTGCCGCCGAACCAGCGGGTGACCACGGCGACCACGTCGCGCAGTTCGCGTCCGCGCAGCACCTCCAGCATCGGTGCGCCCGCCGTCCCGGCCGGTTCGCCGTCGTCGCTGCTGCGCTCGACCGCACCGTCCGGGCCGAGGACGAACGCCGAGCAGTGGTGCCCGGCGGTGTGGTGCCGCCGCCGGACGCCCTCGATCACCGCGCGGGCCTCCGCCTCGTCCGCCACCGGCTCCAGGTGGGCCAGGAAGCGCGAGCGGCGGTCCTCGATCTCGGCCTCGACCGGCGCGGCGATGCTCAGGTACTCCTCGATCACAGCCAGCACCCTGCCACGGATCAGACCTGCGCCGCCGCCCTCTCAATCAGCCCACCGAGAAAGGCCTCGTCGGCCGCGGTCAGTTCGGTGACGGCGAAGCTGGTCGCCCAGACGTTGCCGTCATCGAGCAGGGCTCCGTCGTTGAAGCCGAAGGTGCCGTAGCGGGCCTTGAATTTGCTGGCCGGCTGG
>NZ_JASGDE010000152.1:0-10999 GCF_047607385.1 Micropruina sp. | reverse complement strand
GATGGCGTGCGGGCGCGGGCCGACGATCGACATCTCGCCGGTGATGATGTTGAAAATCTGCGGCAGCTCGTCGAGGCTGGTCTTGCGGATGAACGCGCCGACCTACGGGTGAACCCGGCCGGCGGGGTCTCGACGACCTCGACCAGCGCGTCAGGAGCGTGCCCGGTCGCCCTCCAGGAGGCAGTTCAGCAGTTGCCAGGACGACTGCGAGCCCGGGTCGCGGTGCCCGATCGAACGATCCCCCAGCCGCATCGCCCGGCCCTTGCGGGCACGCAGCGGAATGGTCTCGTCGGAGCCCTGCCGCATCCGTTCCACGAAGGCGGCGAGCGCGGCCCGCGGATCGTCGGCGTCCGCGGCCTCCAGCACGTCCAGGCCGGGCAGCAGGCTGTCCAGCATGGTCTTGTCGCCCAACTCGGCCTTGCCGCGCTGCTGGATCGAGGTGACGCCGGCCCGCAGCATCCGGCGCAGCTCGTCGAAGGACACCTGCGCCTGCCCCGGCACCTCGGCGCCGGCCTTCATGAAGAAGCTGCCGTAGAGCGGCCCGGAGGCTCCGCCCACCTTGCGCAGCAGGGTCATCCCGACCAGCTTGAACAGGCCGGCGACGTCGGTGTCGTCGGGCAGCGCGTCCAGCTGCTTGACCACCGCGCGGAAACCGATGCTCAGGTTGATGCCGTGGTCGCCGTCGCCGATGGCGCCGTCCAGCCTGGTCCACTCGTCGCGGTTCTCCTCCGCCGTCGCCGCCATCCGGCGGAAGACGGCGACGAAGTAGTCCCGGTCGAAGTCAGCCATCGGTCGCCGCCCTCACTGCTTCAGGTAGGGGGCGTTGAAGGGCGCGTTCAGCCAGCCCTTGAGCTCGTCGTCCAACCGGACCAGGGTCAGCCCCATCCCGATCATGTCCATGCTGGTGGCGTAGTTGCCGACCATCGACTTGGCGATGGTCACCCCCTTCGCGCACAGCATGTCGTGGGCGTGCCGGTAGCAGATGTACTGGTCCATCAGCGGCAGGCCGCCGAGGCCGTTGATCATCAGCGCCACCTCCTCGCCGGCCTTCAGGTCCATGTCCGGCAGCACGATGCCGAGGATCTCGTCGACCACGGCGTCGGCGGGCTCCAGCTTCTTGCGTTCGATGCCGGGCTCGCCGTGGATGCCCATGCCGACCTCCATGTCGTCCTCGCCGATCTCGAAGATCGGCTTGCCGGTGACCGGCAGGGTCGACGAGGACAGCGCCACCCCCATCGAGTAGGTGTTGGCGTTCGCCTTCTCGGCCGCGGCCTTCACCGCGTCCAGGTCGGCGCCGGTGTTGGCCACCGCACAAGCCGCCATCAGCACGAACACGTCACCGGCCACCCCGCGGCGCTCGGCACGATCGGAGGCGGAGTAGACGTCGTCGGTGACCAGCACGGTCTCCACCCGGATGCCGTCCTCGGCGGCCAGTTCGGCACCCATGTCGAAGTTCAGCACGTCGCCCTGGTAGTTGCCGTAGATGTACAGGCAGCCCCGGCCCTGATCGACGGTGGTCACCGCGTCGTAGCAGGCCATCGGATCGGGCGAGGTGTTCACATTGCCAATCACGGCCGCGTCGGCCAGCCCCTCGCCCACATAGCCCAGGAAGAGCGGCTCGTGCCCGCTGCCGCCGCCGAAGACGATGCCCACCTTCGGCGTCTCGCTGAGCGATCGGCGGACCACCACCCGCTCGTTGTCGGCGAGCTGCACCACATCGGAGTGCGCTCGGACGTAGCCCTCCAGCAGCTCTTCGACGGCGTCATATCCATCGTTGAGTAGGCGTTTCATTGGTCGGCCACTCCCCCTCCGCGCACGTCGCGCACCGTTGCCGGCCGAGGGCGTACTGCAGGTGACGGACGCCGCATCGGACCGATGAACCTACGTAGCTGCACCGCCGAGGGCGGCTCCCACGCCGTCCCCACGCCGGGCGATGCACCGGTCCAGTATCGCACGGGGCTCGTGCCGAAAACCGGTGCGCTGCCCGATACTCGCCGGTCGAACGGCCCAACGCCGCTCGTCGGGGGCGGGTCTCGCTACCATCCGGCCATGGACGCCCTCACCATCGGCCGGGTTCGCCCCTGGGCCGCAGAGCCGGTCGACATCGTGATTCGCGACGGCCTGATCGCCGAGATCGGTCCCGCCGGCGAGGTGGCCGGCGACGGCGACCACCTGGACGGGGCCGGCCTGCTTGCGCTGCCGGGCTTCGTCAACGCCCACGCCCACGTCGACAAGAGCTGGTGGGGCAAGCCCTGGGTCTCCTACGGCGGTGAGCCCACCACCCAGGGCCGGATCGCGCACGAGCGCGCCGAACGTGACCGGTACGGCATTCCGGACGAGGACGCCACCGTGGCGGCGCTCGGCGAGTTCCTGCGCCACGGCACCACCGCCACCCGTAGTCACGTGGACGTCGACCTGGGCGTGGGGCTGCGCGGCCTGGACGTGGTGCGCGCTGCCGCCGCCCGGATGGGCGGTGCCGTCGACGTCCAGCTGGTGGCCTTCCCGCAGGACGGGGTGATCCGCCGCCCCGGCGTCCTCGACCTGCTGGACCGGGCCGCGGCCGAGGGCGTGCAGTTGATCGGCGGCATCGACCCGTGCACCATCGACTTCGACCCGGTGGCCCAGCTGGACGGCCTGTTCCGGATCGCCGAGCGGCACGGGGTGGGCATCGACATCCACCTGCACGACGGTGGCGCGCTGGGCGCCTGGCAGTACCGGCTGCTGATCGACCGCACCCGGGCCAGCGGTTTGCGGGGCCGGGTGAACGTGTCGCACGGGTTCGCCCTCGGCGACCTGGAGCCCGACGATGCGCGCCGGATGGTGGACGAGCTGGCCGAGGCCGGCATCTCCTGGACGACGGTGGCGCCGCCGCGCACCGCCCCGCTGCCCTGGCGGGCGATGCGGAACGCCGGCGTGCCGCTCGGGCTGGGCACCGACGGCATCCGCGATCTGTGGTCGCCGTTCGGCGACGGCGACCTGTTGCGGGTGGCGCAGGGTTTCGCCCGGCTGCACGGCCTGCGCCGGGACGAGGACCTCGGTCACGCGGTGGAGCTGGCCACCCGCTCGGCCGCCGGCTTCGTCGATCGGCCGGTGCACGATCTGGTGGTGGGCGCCCGCGCCGACCTGGTGCTGCTGGACGCCGAGAACGTGCCGGACGCCCTGGTCCGGGCGCCGCGCCGGGAGCTGGTGGTGGCCGGCGGGCGGATCGTGGCGCGGCACGGCGCTCTGGTCATCGACGGCGGAATATCGCAACGCTAGACGCACGCAAACCACGGCCGGGCTCTAGGCTGAGACCGGAGGGAAGCGCCATGACGGGTCACAATCATGCGCACGGTCACGGCCACGCCGGCACCGTGCATCGGTGGCGGCTGCGCGCCGCGCTGGCGTTGACCGGCTCGTTCTTCGTCGTCGAACTGGCCGCCGGGCTCTGGTCCGGCTCGCTCACCGTGCTGTCGGACGCCGGCCACATGGCCGCCGACACGGTGGGGCTGGTCGCCGCGCTCACCGCGTCCCACTGGGCGACCCGGCCGGACACCACCGGACGCCGCACCTACGGCCACTACCGGGCCGAGATCTTCGCCGCCGGGCTGAGCGTGCTGCTGATGGTGGCGGTCTGCGGCTACGTGCTGGTCAGCGCCGTGCAGCGGCTGGGCTCGCCGGTCGAGGTGCCCGCCGGGGTGATGCTGGTGGTCGGCGTGCTCGGCCTGGCGGTGAACCTGGTCGCGCTGCTGTTGCTCCGCGGCGGGTCCGAGGAGAACCTCAACGTCAAGGGCGCCTACCTGGAGGTGCTGGCCGACGCGCTCGGCTCGCTCGGCGTCCTGCTCGCCGGCTTGGCCACCTGGCTGACCGGCTGGCTGCTGTGGGATCCGATCCTGGCCGTGGCGCTGGCCGGGTTCGTCGGCGTCCGGGCGGCCCTGCTCGGACGCGAGGTGCTCGGCGTGCTGGGCCAGTCCGCCCCGGCCGGGATCGACCCGGCCCTGGCCAGGGACCGGTTGGCCGCGGTGCCCGGCGTCCTGGAGGTGCACGATCTGCACCTGTGGACGCTGACCTCCGGGATGAACGTCGCCACCGCACACCTGGTCACCGGCGACGCCGACCCGGCCGCGGTGCTGATCGACGCCAGCGCGGTGATGCGCGACGAGTTCGGCATCGATCACGCCACCCTGCAGGTCGAACCGGCCGGGTCGGGAGCCTGCCAGGGCACCGAGTGGTGAGCGCGGTGCCCCGGCCCGCTCGTCAGACCTTCTTGGACTCGCTCAACCAGGTGGACAGCTGGTCCATCAGCTTGGCCTGCGAGGAGTAGTCCATCGAGTTGTAGGTGTTGGGGAAGACCTGCCCGGCCTGCAGCGCCGGATGCTTGGCGAAGGTGGCCTGTTTCTTCAGATCGGGGACCTGGTAGCCCTCGCCGGAGAGCAGGATGACGTCGCCGGTCATCACCTTGCCGGCGTTCTCCCAGCTGTAGATGTCCCAGTAGTAGGGGCCGTCCGGCTTCAGCTCGGTGAGGTTCACGCCGAGGCTCTTGTAGAGCTGGGTCTGCGGCTCGTCCTCCGGCTTGACCAGGTAGATGCCGTCGGCGTCGGCGTACATCACGGTGACCTCGAGACCCGAGGCCTTGGCGGCGGCGGTGAGCTTGCCGGCCGCCGCGTCGAAGAGGGCCTTGTCGGCGTCCACCTTGGCCTGGTCGGCGCCCAGCGCGACGGCGAGTTTGGCGTTGCTCTGGATCACGTCCAGGCCCTTCCCGCCCACCCGCACCGCGGCGACCGGCGCGATGTCGACGATCTTCTTCTGCTGCTCCAGGTCCTTCAGGCCGTAGTAGGGGGCCTTGGCATCGATGGTGCCCTTGCGGTCGGTGGGATAGACCGCGGTGACGATCAGGTCCGGCTCGGCCTCGGCCAGCGCCTCCAGGTCGATCTCGCCGTAGGCGTTGCCGACCACGGTCAGCTTGCTGAGGTCGTAGCCGGCGAAGCGGGGGTCGCTCTTGACGTCCACCCGGCCGAAGACCGCGACCGGCTGCACGCCGTAGGACAGCAGCGACAGCACCTGGTCGGCGAATCCGGCGATCCGTTCGGGCTTGTGATCGAGGGTGATGGTGGCACCGGTGTCGTCGACGTAGCTCCAGCCGGCGCCCGCCGGGGTCCCGGTGGATTGCGCGGCCGTGGGTGCGGCCGCTCCGGAACTGCAGGCGGCCAGCGCGAACACCGTCAGCAGGGCACCCAGCAATGCGGTGAATTTGCGGGTCAGATTCATGTTAGGAAGGTTAGCCTAACCTAACCCCTGTCGTGGTGGGGTCCACCGCGGGTTCCAGCGGCACCACCAACGGCCGCCCGGACGCCGGATCGGGGATCACCAGGGCCTCCAGCCCGAACGCGGTGGCCAGCACCTCGGGGGTGATCACCTCCCACGGCGCCCCGTCGGCGAACACCCGGCCCTCGTGCAGCACGATCAGCCGGTCGGAGTAGCGCGCGGCCAGGGTCAGGTCGTGCAGCACCATCACGATGGTGCTGCCCCGCTCGGCGTTGATCCGGCGGACCAGTCGGAGCACCTCCAACTGATGGCTGAGGTCGAGGAAGGTGGTCGGCTCGTCCAGCAGGATCACCGGGGCGTCCTGCGCCAGCACCAGGGCGATCCAGGCCCGCTGCAGTTGTCCCCCGGACAACGAACCGACGTCCCGGTCGGCCAGTTCCGTCATTCCGGTGGACGCGATCGCCTCGCTCACCGTCGCGGCGTCCGCGGCGCTCCAGGGCCGCAGCAGGGTCTGGTGCGGATGGCGTCCGCGCATCACCAGATCGCGCACCGTGGTGGCCGCCGGGGTGAGCGGCTTCTGCGGCAGGATGGCCAGCCGGCGGGCCACCGCCCGGGCCGACAGCTCCCGGATCGGCCTGCCCTCCAGCCGGACCTGTCCGGCCGACGGCGCCAGCAGGCGTCCGAAGGCCTTCAACAGGGTGGACTTGCCGCAGCCGTTCGCGCCGATCAGCGTGGTGACGCTGCCGGGCTCGACCTGCACGGTCAGGTCGCGGAAGACCAGGTGGCCGTCGTAGCCGAGGGTCACCCGGTCGGCCAGCAGGGCGGGTGCGGTCATCGGCGCTCCTTGCGGTTGTGGCGCGTGATCAGCCAGATCAGATAGGGGGCGCCGACGATCGCGGTGACGATGCCGACCGGCACCTCGGTGCCGAAGGCGACCCGCGCGCCGACGTCCGCGATCAGCACCAGGGCCGCTCCGACCAGGGCGGACGCCAGCAGCGGCGGACGCGGGGCGCGGGTCAGCCGGCGGGCCAGCTGGGGCGCGACGAAGGCGACGAACTCGACCGGGCCGGCCGCGGAGACCGCCGCGCTGGTGAGCAGCACCGCGGCGGCGATCACCAGCAGCCGGTGCCGTTGCACGGCGACGCCCAGACCGGTGGAGAAGTCGTCGCCGAGCTGGCTGAGGTCCAGCGGGGCCGACTGGCCCAGGGCGAACGGCAGCACCACGATCAGCACCACGACCATCGGCCAGACGCTGGCCCAGGACACCCCGGACAGACTGCCCACCATCCATTGGGTGGCGGCGGTGGCCTGGGTGAGCTGGGCCCGGACCAGCAGGAAGTTGGTCAGCCCGCCCAGGATCGCCGTGACCCCGATGCCGATCAGGATCAGCCGGAAGCTGTCCACCCCCTGCCGCCAGGACAGCCCGTACACCACGGCAGCGGCCAGCAGCCCCCCGACGGTGGCGACCACCGGAATGCCCAGCCCGAGCAGCGAGGCACCCACCGAGTACCCGCCGCCGCCGATCACGATCGCCACCACGGCGCCGACCGCGGCGCCCGAGGTGACGCCGAGAATGTCCGGGGTGGCCAGCGGGTTGCGGGAGAAGGTCTGGGTCAGCGCGCCGGCCAGGCCCAGACACAACCCGACCGCGATGCCGGCTGCGGCCCGCGGCAGCCGGAGCTCGAAGACGATGAAGCCGAAGGTCCGGCTGCCGGCGCCGAGCAGCGTCGTCCAGACGTCGCCGACCCCCATCCGCGACGAGCCGGCGGCGATGCCGAAGGTGAACACGCCGAGCACCAGCGCCACGCAGCCCAGGGTGATCCAGAACACCCGCGGACGCCAGGGCAGCGCGACGATGCCCAGGTCGATGCCCTGCCGCCGGCCGCTCACAGCGCCGCCAGCTTGGTGCGGCGCACGATGGCGATGAAGGCGACGCCGCCCAGGGTGGCCAGCACCACCCCGACCGGCACCTCGGCCTGGCCGCCGCCGATCACCCGTCCGACGGTGTCGCAGACCAGCAGGGTGACGGCACCCACCAGCCCGGACGCCGGCAGCAGCCGGAAGTGGTCGCCGCCGACCAGTGCCCGGGCGGCGTGCGGCGCGGTCAGGCCGATGAAGCCGACCGGCCCGGCCAGCGCGACCGCCGCCGCGGTGGTGAGCGTGATCGCGCCCAGCCCGACCAGCCGGGCCCGCCACAGCGTCTCCCCCAGCCCCTGGGCGAGTTCGGTGCCCAGGGTCAGGCTGTTCAGCGATCGGGCGTTGGCGAAGGCCAGCAGCAGGCCGGCCAGCGCCAGGACCAGGGCGGGTGGCAGGGAGTCCAGGGCCCGCCCGCCCAGCGAGCCCACCACCCAGACCCGGTAGACCTCCAAGGAGCTCGCGTTGGTCAGCACCAGGAACGAGATCACCGCATTGAGCAGCGCCGTGACGGCGGTGCCGGCGATCGCCAGCGGGACCGGATTGGCCAGATCGCGGCTCAGGGTGGCGATGCCGAACACCAGCACGCTGGCCACCAGCGCCCCGCCCATCGCCATCATCGACGCCGTCATCGAGTTGAAGCCGAGCAGGTGGGCGCCCAGCACCACGGCCAGGCTGGCGCCGCTGGAGACCCCGAACAGGCCCGGATCGGCCAGCGGGTTCCCGGTCTGGCCCTGCATCAACGCGCCGGCCACGCCCAGGCAGGCACCGACCAGCAGCCCGAGCAGGGTGCGCGGAATCCGGGAGCCCCAGACCACCGCGTCGATGTCGGCTCCCGGGTCGAGCAGGGCCCGCAGCACCACGTCCGGCGCGACCTGGTTGCTGCCCAGGACGAGACTGCCCAGCAGGGCGAGGAGCAGGGCCGTGCTCAGCAGCACCCAGGAGTCCATTCGCGTCCGCCGGACGACAGCGAGCGCCGGAGAGGACATATGGTTAGCCTAACCTAACTCGGAGGGATGTCCCCATGTCCAGCTATCCGCGCCTGATGCCGGCAGAGCCCCGCATGTTCACCGCCCAGGTGGTGCGCACCGAGCGGATCTCGCCGTCGTTCCAGCGGGTGACCATCGCCTCGGCGGAGCTGGCCGAGTTCGACTGGCGCGGCCTCGATCACTGGTTCCGGCTGTTCTTCCCGCTGGCCCCGGACGCCGGTTTCCGGCTGCCCGCGGTGGAGGGACGGCTGTGGTGGAAGTCGTACCTGGCCATCCCGGACGAGCAGCGTCCGCACTGCAGCAACTACACCGTGGCCGGCTACCGGCGGCTCGGCGACCACGCCGAACTGGACATCGACGTCGTGCTGCACTGGCACGACGACCGGCTCACCGGGGTGGCCGCCTGGTCGGTGGCGGCGCGTCCCGGCGGCCCGGTGGCGATCCTCGACCAGGGCGTGCTGTTCGATCCGCCGCGGGACACCACCGGCTACCTGCTGGTCGCCGATGAGAGCGGCCTGCCGGCGATCCGCGGCATCCTGCGCGACCTGCCCCCGGACGCGGTGGGCACCGCGATCATCGAGGTCCCGGCCAGCGGGGACGTCACCGGCGTCCAGGCCCCGGACGGGGTCACCGTCCACTGGGTGCCCCGGGACGAGACCGGGGAGCTGGTCGGCGCCCGGGCGCTGCGGGCGCTGGAGGAGGTGGCGACTCCCGCCGCCTCGTCCTACGCCTTCGTGGTGGGCGAGTCGAGCCTGGCCACCCAGGGCCGGCGGACGCTGCACCAGGCCGGTCTGCCCAAGGAGCGGATCACCTTCTCCGGCTTCTGGAAGGCCTGAACCGGCGGACTCCCGTCATCCATCTCCCGGGCCCCGAGGCGGCGATTCGGCGTCCTACCCACTACGGTCGGGGGGTGTCTACCTCCGATTCGGCCCCGGCGACCACACCCGGCTTCGACGACCTGGGCCTGGACGACCGGCTGCTGCGCACCCTGCGGCAGCTCGGCTACGAAAGCCCGACCCCGATCCAGGCGGCCACCATCCCGCTGCTGCTGAACGGCCGCGACGTGGTGGGGCTGGCCCAGACCGGCACCGGCAAGACGGCCGCGTTCGCGCTGCCCGCGCTGCAATTGCTCGACCTCAAGCACGGCAAGGCGCCGCAGGTGCTGGTGCTGGCGCCGACCCGCGAGCTGGCCGTCCAGGTCTGTGAGGCGTTCCAGTCCTACGCGGCGGCGCTGCCCGGCGTCCACGTGCTGCCGGTGTACGGCGGGCAGGGCTACGGCGTCCAGCTCAGCGCGCTGGCCCGCGGCGTGCACGTCGTGGTCGGCACCCCGGGCCGGATCATGGACCACCTGGAGAAGGGCACCCTCGACCTGTCCCGGTTGAAGCTGCTGGTGCTCGACGAGGCCGACGAGATGCTCAGCATGGGCTTCGCCGAGGACGTCGAAACGATCCTCGGCGCCACCCCCGAGGACAAGCAGGTGGCGTTGTTCTCCGCCACCATGCCCCCGGCGATCCGGCGGCTGTCCGGCACCTACCTGCGCGACCCGGCCGAGGCGACCATCTCCGGCCGGACCGCCACCGCGACCAACGTCCGGCACCGTCACCTGATGGTCTCCTACCCGCAGAAGGTGGACGCCCTCACCCGGATCCTGGAGACCGAGAACTTCGAAGGGATGATCGTCTTCGTCCGGACCAAGAACGAGACCGAGACGCTGGCGGAGAAGCTGCAGGCGCGCGGGTTCTCGGCGGCCGCGATCAACGGCGACGTGGCCCAGCCGCAGCGGGAGCGGACCATCGGCCAGCTGAAGTCCGGAAAGCTGGACATCCTGGTGGCCACCGACGTCGCGGCCCGCGGCCTGGACGTCGACCGGATCAGCCACGTGGTGAACTTCGACATCCCCACCGACACCGAATCGTACGTGCACCGGATCGGCCGCACCGGGCGGGCCGGACGCAGCGGCGAGGCGATCTCGTTCGTCACCCCGCGGGAGCGGCATCTGCTGGCCAGCATCCAGCGGGCCACCGGGCAGACGCTGGAGCCGATGCAGGTGCCCACCGCCGACGACGTCAACGCCACCCGGCTGAGCCGCTTCGACGACGCCATCACCGCGGCGCTGGGCTCGGAGCGGCTGGAGTTGTTCCGGCAGGTGGTGGCGCACTACGTGAACGAGTACGACGTGCCCGAGCTGGACGTCGCCGCCGCGCTGGCGCTGCGGGCCCAGGGCGAGGAGCCGTTGCTGCTCGATCCCGATCCGGAGCCGCGTCCGGGCCGCGACCGGCCCTCGCGCGGCGAGTCGTTCGGTGGTGATGGCGGCCCGCGTCCGCGCCGGGACGGCCCCCCGCTGGCCACCTACCGGATCGCGGTCGGCAAGCGACATCGGATCACCCCGCGGCACATCGTCGGCGCCCTGGCCAACGAGGGCGGGCTGCGCCGCTCCGACTTCGGGCACATCGATCTCCGGACCGACTATTCCCTGGTCGAACTGCCCGCCTCGCTGCCGCAGGAGACCTGGGACGCGCTGCGCGCCACCCGGATCTCCGGCAAGCTGATCGACCTCACCCCGGCCCCGGCCCGCTCCCGGGACAAGGGCTTTCGCGACCGTCCGAAGAAGGGCAAGGGACGCCGCCGGTTCGACTAGATGAGTAAGTCCTGGGGCGGTGTGGCGTCTGGGGGTGTGGGTGAGGGTGTCGCAGAGTCGGTGTTGCGAACCAACCAAGCTCTGGAGGCTTTGATGGACACCGATCTGGACACCCTCGCTACGGCACTCTACGTGAGCGCTGATGATCTGTTGAAGGCGCATCCCGAGCAGGTACCGGCCCGGCCGGTGACCGGGTTCGTGGAGCGGATCAGCG